>CANJQC010000010.1 GCA_947476295.1 Planctomycetaceae bacterium
CCCAGCGTCGCAGCCCAAGCGAGAGAAGTAATGGTGGAATTGCTGGTCGCAGTGACATCAACATCTCCGGTACTGATATTGGTCGTGACCAAATCGTCCTGGTTCACATTCTGGATATAAGAGGTAACGTCATTGTCGATCACATTTCGGGCCAATCCAACACCGATCGTCACGGTCGCGGCTGCGCCTGAGAAAGCCAATGCCAGCGACGCTGCGCCGGCATGTGCTGTGATCGTGGATGTGTCCTCCGCCTCAAGCTGAACACTCGAGGCAGTGATCCCTTTGCTCAGCGAATTCAATGTCTGTGCGTCACCATCCAGGTAAGTGCTGACATCATTGGCTATGCGATTTTCAGAACTCGCCCCAGCGCCGCTCAGCGATAGAGCTACGCCGGTCGATTTGGAAATACCTACCGACGCAGCGATCACCGTCGCTTTAATATCAGCCTCGGAAGTGGCTGTAGCGCTGAATTTCCCGTTGGTATTAATCGAAGTATTGCGACTGCGGGCCTTGATATCATTACCGGTCCGATTTTCATCTTTGTCGTAGCCGATCGAATTCTTTGAAACCGATGCCCCGATCGATGCCATACCGATCGAAGCAGCCACAACAATCGCTGTGACCGCCGACTTGTCCGTTGCATCGAGCACAACATCCAAGCCGCTCGTCAAGCTGCTATTATCAAAGGTTGCCGTAGTGTTCCCCTGGATGTTGTTCATCGCTTCAGCGCCCGCTCCACTGAGCGAGATACTCTGGGAAGCACCCAATGCTAACGACACAGAGGCGGCTACAGAAATGGCATCGATTTTTCGCGAGAATAACCCATCCGCATCTCCAGCAATGACTGTTGTGCTGCCGTAAGAACTGACGTCAGCATTGGTGATTGCTGCCTCGGCGTTGCTGTTGATCTCATTGCGAGCGCTGGAGACGGCAATGCTCATCGTGGCCGCAGAACTGCCTGAAGCAATGGCGATCGAAGCGCCGATGGCTCGGGCGCGAATCTCGGATGTATCGACCGCCTTTACCTTGACGGAGCCTGCAGTGCTCTTTATTCCCTTGGGACTTACGGACGTTGGTTTTCGACTATTGCGAATTTCCGCCTGTGTGTTGCTCTTGATGATATTCTTGGTAATGGATCCACTCGCAGCTCCACTGGCGGAAGAAGTCGCGCTGATCGCGGCAGCCAAAGCAAACGACCTTATGAGATCATTCTTCGTTGCGGTGACAATGATGTCGCCGGTCGATGTCAGTTGGACTCCATCGATGATCGCATAGGTATTGACATCGATCTCGTTGCGCGAGTAGGTGATGCCAAGTGCTGCCCCGGCTTGCTTGCCCAGCGCCAGCGCAAAACCACCGGCATCGGCCACAATGGTGGGCTGGCTAACCGCTTGGACATTGACACCCCCGGCACCAACCACAATTTCGCCAGATCCGGTGATGGCCGCCTCGGTTTTCATCCGAATGCGGTTAATCGAAACAGCCGCCCCGAGACTAAAGTATCCGCCGACACCTCCCGCGACGGTAATATCGTGGATCGATGCGTCGAAATCGGCATGGACGTCAATCGTGTCTGCAATGACTTTGCCGCTGATATTCTCCATCAACGCGCGAACATGATTGCCATCATTTACCGCAGGATCACCGGGGTCGCCACCTAGATAGGTATAAGACACCGATGCCCCGGCCCCTGCGTCGGCACCGATGCTGAACCCTCCAGCCAGGGAGTTGCTGGTGGACGTATCACTGGCAGTAACACCGATTGTGCCGTCCGCATAGATTTCGGCGCCCGAGTACTTGGTGGAATCAGTATTCAAATCACCGATGTTCGATATCTTGGCGTCAACCGTGTTTCGGATCCAATTGAACGAGAAAGATCCTGCTGCGGATATCCCGGAACCGACACTACCACTAAGCGTCAGAGCTGCGATTTGCGAATCGAGCCCAGGAGGTAAGGTCGTTGGCTCTTCGAAACTGGCGTCGACCAGTATGTCACCATTTTTGGCAACCACTTTGGACGCGTCGATTTGAGCCAGTATGGTATCGCTGACCTTGTTGACGGCGATCGCCGCACCGATCGTCGCTCTGCCACCAGCCGCAATTGCTCCGACATAGGATGCAATGGTCGACGTATCCTTGGCATCGACGAACACCGATTGATCTGCCGTGACCGAGGCCGGACCGTAATCCGTAGCACCGATATGCGCATCAACAACGTTGCGAATCTTGTTAACCCCAACTGAGCCCGCAAAATTAAAGGTCCCGGTACTGATCACAATACCTGCCACAACATTGATAATGCGGGCATCTTCATGAGCCAGAACTTCCACATCGCCCGCTGTGGACTCAACCGTAGCTCCATCGATCGATGAGCGCACCGAGTTCTTGATATCGGCGACACCGATGGCAGCACCCGCGGCATTACCACCCTTGGTCAATTGGCCTGTACCAGTGTAAATCCGCGATACGTCTTTAGCAGCGACGACAACATCACCACTCGCCAATAGTTTTCGGTTTCCAGCAGTCGAAGGTACCGACTGCATGGCAGTCGTTTCGACTTGGGAGAGAACATCTGCACGCACATAATTGAGCGAGATTGCTCCTGCACCCGATGCGCCGCTACCCATTGCGCCTGCGATCGTGACGGTGACCATTTGGCCGGAAATCGCCTCAGGCAAATCGATGATCTCGCCACCCACATCGACGCTGCGGCGTTTAACCAGCAATTGGTGCGCATCGCCCACACCAGCCGATGTAATGATAACCGCGATTGGCGTTTCGGCTTGTACATCTGCCTGGGACTCAGCAAGTCGAATATGCGTGCCATCCACTTTGATGACATAATAGGTTTCGCCATCCTGCAATCCACCCAGGGCCACCGCCGATTCGGCGCCCTTGCGATAAATGAGGGCATCGCCCGTTTTGAACCCATGCGCTGCCGAAAACCCAATGGTGCTGCCAAGAGCCGCATGAATCTTCACTACACTGGCATTAAAGCTTTGAGCGATTGTGTTAAGCGGAACCAGTGCATGCTGATCACCGGACGCATTGGAAATCGCTAACGCCGTTTTGTTGTTGGCGTTAGTTAGCGAGGATGCCAGCTGAACCGTCTGATCATCGATTCTGATGATCCAGTACGCTTGCCCGTCGACCAGCCCCGGAATATTTTCACTGCCACCGTTGGTGTAGATTACTCGTTGCTGATCGGCCAAGCCGTGTTCTTTGCCGTAGGAAACTTTGTTTCCGACAATCGTAATTACCGAGGGCGCAAATCGCAGAGCACTAGCGGTATCCAGCTTGGTTAACTTGTGTGTCGAAGAAGCGCCTTGGGATGTCAGTTCAACCGGTATGCGATTCTCTACGTTGAGCGGGCTGGTTGCGAGTTGGATCGTGTTGGCGTCGACGACGATCACGAAGTACGCTCGATTTTCCTGCAACCCATTGATCGCGTTTACTCCGGCACTTTTCTCATAGACGACGCGATCCCCCAATTGATAGCCATGATTGGAAATAGAGAGCGTATTGCCAGCCAACACGACGGCAGAAGCCGGATTGAATGTTTCGGTTCGTTCTACAAGCGGTCCTAGATCATCATCGCTGGACGGATCCTTGAAACCGGAGATCACCAAGATGCGACCAATCGTGGCGGTGACCTGGGAGTTCTCGATAAAGGCAGCGATGCTGCTGGTCGTGTCGACACCGTCTGCTTCGACCGACTGCATGCCATCGACACCGTCATTGGCCTTAATGACGTTCGGATCAGCGCCGACGTCGAAGTTGCCACCGATGTAGTTGTAGGCCATGGAGACGCCCACACCATTGCCGGAGGACGATTTTGCAGCTCCCAAGGCCGCTGAGTACAGCACAGCCGACTCGTAGGCATTGACGATGACGCTGCCGAGATCGGCGGTTACCGTTGAATTGCGGATATAGCCTTGAACTGAATTGGCGATCGAGTTGATGACCAGCGCACCACCGATCGCGGTACTCTTACCGCTGGCAGCAGCCAAGCCGATACCGATCAGCAATGGTTTGGAGGTAGCGATTACTTTGACATCGCCACTGAGTGCATGAACCGTAGAGTCATCGATGTGCGCAAGCACCGTACTGCTGATACGGTGGTAGTCGATAGTCGCGCCAACAGCAGCACTGCCACCCTTGGCGAAGCCACCTGCGGCCGAGACCAGATACGATTTGTCATTTGCCAGGACGCTAACTGCGCCGGAACTATTGATCTGAGAATCGGAAATATGGGCATCGGTAGTGTTGACGATGATCGCGATCGAGGATGATCCCGCAACGCCCCAACCGTCAACACCCTTGCCAGATGCCACCCCAAGCACACCGGCTCCGATGACGGACAGATTCTCCGCTTTTACATTAATCGAGCCACGTACATCAACCGTCGAGTTATCGATAAAGGCCGCTGTAAGTCCACGTACTTCGTTGTAAGCGATGGCCGCTCCGAAGCCGCTGCCCTTCTTGCTCTTGGCCCAGCCACCTGAGTAGGCCACGATGCCAGAGGTGTCAAAAGCGGAAATGTTCAGAGAGACGCCAGGTGAACCGTTGCTGGTGTCGTTGACATCGGAATCTAATAGATAGGCACGAGTCTCGTTCGAGATCGCATTGACGCCGATCGTACCCGAGATAGCCTTTCCCTGCATGCCATCGGTTCCTCCGTAACTCTGCGCGAGTGCGTAGATTCTCGGAGCGGATCCCGGCTGCGCATTCGAGGCGATGATATCCAGTGTTCCACCAGCCATGTCGAGCGTAGAGTTCTCGACATATGCCAGCGTTGTCACTGGAGAGGATTTCAGGCCGATCAGGTTTATGGCTAATGCGACACCAACTCCCTTGCTACCGGGGCTTGTTTTGGTTGCCGTCCCCTTGCTCTTCGACTCTCCGGCAGCGCCGGCGATACACACGATCAACGATTTTTCCGTGGCTTTTACGGAAGTGTCGCCTGCAACGGTGATGGTCGCGTCAAGAATATGGGCATCGACGTTATGATCGATTTGGTTGACCGCGATGGACCCGGCCATCGCGGAGGATTTCCCAGTGCCACTAGACCCACCGTCTGACTCGGCCCTGCCGATACCTGCCGTAATCGAACCAATGTAGCCGGCTTGCTCAGCCTCAACACGCAAAGCGCCCGCAACATTAACCTGAATCGGGCCCTCGATGTAGGCTAACGTATCGCCTTCAATTCCGTTGTAGCTAACGGCCCCCGACAAGGCTTTATTGTTGCGTGAACCGCTCGATTTGGCACTCGTCAGCGCCAGCGATGCAAGAATGGTTTGATTGCTGCTCAAAACGCTTAGGTCGTCACTGGTCATTTGCTGCGTGTTATTGACGTAAGCTTTGACGTTATCATCAATCACACTGACCGCGAGGACTCCCGCCCCACTGAAGCTTTTTCCGTCCTTGGGCTGTGGATTGCTTACAGGAGGAGCATCAGGGACTTTCACTCCCTTCTCGGACCACATTTTTTCTTTAAAGGCCTCCCACTCTGCATCAGGTTGTTGCTGCAGATCCAAGGCGTTTTTCTGATCAACTTCCGCAACAGCAGAAGCGATGGAGCTCACGACGCCGATCCCAAGACTTTTCGCCGAGACCGTTACATTACCGGCGGACTGGACCGTTGCTTTCTTAGAAGAGATTTCCCCATCAGTCGAACCGATAAGGGCTCGGGTATCTCGATTGATGACGTTAACACCTACGGTGAATCCGTAACCTGCTCCACCATCGGTCGCGCTGGAAAATGCACCCAATCCGTTGGCGAAAACACTGTTGTCCTGCGCAATGACGAGCAAGCTTTGGTTGATGGTAAATGCTCCATCCGACACCGAAACAACGGTCGCATCGTCTGCATCCACCTTTCGGTTGCCATCACTATCAAGAGCGAGCGGGTAGAATTCGACGTTTGCGTCGTTGAGATAATCCGGCTTTCGCAAATGATCTGCACCACTTTCCTCTTGCGGAATTCGAATCCCGCCAATGGATCGCGGCGGAACGGTAGGCCGTGCCGATCCCACTAGGTTTATAGCGTCATAGTTTTCAGCATCGGCTTTCGAAGCAGCCAATCGAACGCCCCGCTTGGGTATGAGAGTCCCAGTAGCGAATACGGTTTGTGAGGCGTTGCCAGCGAGGGCGTCCTCATACGTGTCGGCAAAACGGACTTGCGAAGGATCATTAGGATCGACAATCGCAAACACGGTCAGGCGATCCTCGGTTTCCCCACTGTCCATGTAAAACATATCACCGGCGACGAAATCATGCTCACTACCCAGGTTGTAAACTTTGGTCTGAGGATTGAAATTACTCTCATTGATTTCGATTGCTGGATCAACGATGACATAGTACGTGACAGAATTCGTTAATCCACCGAGCGCATCGCCGTCCGCTTTATAGAGCACCTGCTGTCCATTTTCGAACTCGACCTCCGGCGCTACCCAGATCAGATCGCGTTCGACATCAACCTCTTCCTGATTGAAATTGGCAAGGTCGCCGTAGGATGCTTTGAAAAGGCCGGCTACGTCTTGAATTAAACCATCATTCTCATTCCCGAAGATAGGACGAATGTCGCGAGGTAATTTGATATAGCCACTTCCCGTGGTCACCAGTGCACCGTCGGCGATACGCGCTGTCGTCTCATTATCAGCAATGATGATCGAGCCTGTGCCAGCGAAACCCGTGCTAGTACCGGAACCGGTCGCGAAGCTGAATGACACATCCAGGAAGTCGGTATCCGCACGGACGGTTAACGTATCAGAATGCACTCGTGCATCGGAACGAATCTCGGCGATGACTACGTTCTTGAAGTTGGTGATTAACAGACTGCCGCCTACCCCGCTTTCCCCCCCTGATAACTCCTCCCTGTCGTATATTTTCTTTGGGTTCATGTTGGGAATCGTGCCAGCCAAGTTTGCTGTCTGGCTCTCTGCTTTGGCGAATATCACGACATCCTGTTCATCCCTCGCAACGGCAAGCCGCAAACGGCCAGCCCCCGTGGCAGCTGTCAGATCCACAGTCACACCGGAAAGGCTCTTCAACTGGATCTTCGGCGGATTGCCCGGAATGACATGCACCCGATACCGGCTGCCGTCGACCAACCCCGGGATCGCGCCTCCAGAGCCAGCCGAGAAAATAACTTCTTCACCTTCCTTAAAGTATTCGGCGCTCAAAGTGATCGTATTGCCGGCCACATCGACATCGGAGCCACCGGTAAAGGCATGCTCGTTCAGCAACGCGCCGCTGTCGACATAAGCTTGTGCGTCATTTTGGATTTCAAAATACCCAATTGCTCCGCCACCATTCTTATTGGCGCCCTTGCCTGACACTTTCGTCCATGACGAGAAAAAACCCTGTTGAATACCCAGACTGGAGCCCAGTTTGTCTGTGAGTCCACTCAAGTCGTTTAGCTGCAAATAGGTAATTTCATAAGGCTGAAATGTCTTTCCAGAAACCACGATGGATTTGGATGCGATGACTTGCGCACCCGATCCGATAAATGCATACGCATCTTCATGATATAACCCTATGGTTACTGCAACGGACAATCCGTATTCGACTTTCGTTTGCTTCTTGGGATCCTCCTTCTTATCCTTGCTAACATTGATCCCGGTCTTCGATTCCGCCGATATTTCAGGCTTCTCTGAATTCAATGAAGTAACCGAAACGTTACCTGCGGCGAATATCTGGGCATTAGGGGCTACGGAAGCAGTGGCGGTGTTATCATGATCGGCAATCGCAGCCGCACCGGAAATCGCAAACTTCTTCTCTGCCGTGAATCCCTTATTGAGCAACCCAAGTTTCCCCAGCAGAAACGTGGTAGGCATTTTCAGCACATTCGCGACTTTATTCTGAAAATCTTTTCGGCTTTCGTTGGCGTCGACTGCGGACTTGGCTACACCAACGCCTGCACTTGCGATCGTAATATTATCTGTTGTCACGATGTTCGAATTGATTGCGACATCACCCTGGGACACAATCTTCCCGCTTACCTTCGATTCGATGTCGCTATCAAACAAGGAGATACTTAAGCCGATGGCAGTGGTACCATCATCGAACCCACCGCCCGCCGTTTCGACAGCTTGGGTTTTATCTAAGTTGCTGGTGATGTCCACATCACCTGCGGCGACAATGATCGAAGTCGGAGCAAGGATGGTCTTGGCAATGGCATCGGCCTTACCCACTGCCAGAGTAATGTTTGCTTTGGCATCGCTCGTGCCCCCAAGGCCCGCATTTGCCGCCGCGGATTCGAGCAGACTCAACACGGATGTGCCGATCGCCACGTCACCGCCTGCTTCGATTTCCACGTTGTCCTTGACATTCACATAGGCTTCAGGCTTCACCTGAGCATAAGAAAACGCCAGGAACTCGTTGGTCGATACGGATCGCGCAAAGGCCGCCGCTGTGGACTGCACAGTCACATTCTCGCCGTGAATCCGCGTCCCAGGCTCCAGATCAATCGTTGAGTTCGCCCTCGACATTGAATACGAAAAGAAGATCAATCCTGTATTTTGGATCAGAGTTTCAAGAATGGTCATACCGATCTCTTCACCAATCGGGACATCCTCTCCACTCAACTCAGCACCGAAAAATGTGTCGCTGAGGCTTTCCGATGTGATGGAAATGTCGCCGCCTCGAATCGTGGCCCCATCGAGGACGATAGATGAGCCAGAAACCGATCTTTGGTAGAACACCGGAATTTCAGGTTTGGTATACATCCGCGACGACAGCACAATCGCCCCTGACTTGTGCACTGAATCGGTCGCATCGGCGAGCAAATTGACATTCTGGCCAAGCGTAATGCTGGTTTCAAGAAAGGTCATTTTATCGGGCAAATTTTGCGCACTTACCGCGAATTTAATCTGTCCGGAATCGCTTCCTGGATTCTGGGAGTTGACGTATTCATCTCGAGTAGAAATCGTCACACCAGCAGCTACATCAATACTGGTTCCATAAAGCGAGAGATTGTTCCCATGTAGGTATAGATCCGTGTTGATAGTGATGACCGTTGCAGTCGTCTTGTTGCTGATGCCTCCGTAAGGAGGATCCAGCGATTCATCGTAGAAGCCAAAAACATCGACGTCATAATTAAAGTCAAGTCTGGCCACTCCGCTGGATTTTCGGAAATTGATTGTTTGCCATAACGTCCCAAGTATTTTGGACGTCGGTTGACCAATAATCTGCAAGTTTCGCGATGGTTCGGTAATCTGCTGAGTGCCTATATACAGAACGCCCGCCGAATTTCGATAAACGTCAAATTCGGAGTCATCCACAACGACTTGCAACGTCTCCTGCAACGCGCCATCGATCATATCGACAGATTCGACCGCGTATCCGAGAACGCTATATGTCCCGCCGATTATATCGAGAGAGTCAGTGCCAGCCTGGCCATCGACATAGAACCGTGGGGAGAAAACTCCCAGTGCGGCGTTGATGAGGTCATCACCCTGGCCCCCTAGAATTTGCAATTCTTTGGTCGGAACCGGTACGTAAAACAATGGATTGGAGTCCAGCCCCAATTCTCTATCAATTCTTAGTTTATCTCCGGAACGATATACCTTCATATCATCGGCAACATCAGTGCCGGTAAACACTAGCTTTTCTAAGGTGGCAGTCCCGTAAACAACGGATTGCTCGAACGAACCGTCAAGGTGCAGTTCTTGGATGCCTGTCACGTTCTGGATTTTATAATAATCTCCAAACGTGATCCGACCTTGATTCAATTCACCTACATTCCGAACCGTGAGCGGCGTTTTAAAATTAATGGCATCCAAAACTATTACAGAAGTGCCCTCAATGGTTAGTGAGCCCGACAGTGCACCAAAAGAGACTGCATCGAAATTCTCAACAACATCTCCAGAGACAGCTCTTGCTCGATTCGACACTTTGAAAAATCCAGCAGTGGCATTTTCCAGCGTCACCTCCTCGATGGAAGGTAAGTTTCCCATTACGGGATAAGCTAATCCTTGAGCAGTGATCACCAGGTTTTCGGGATCTTCTACCCCTTCGAAAGCAATTTGCACACCGTTGACGGTGACGGTTCCGACACCCTTTTCGGTATCGACCGTATCCATATCGATCGAAATAGATTTTTGCTGAGTCGTGAGATCGACGGCGAGAATTAATCGATCGGCGTTGCCTACGTCATCGCCAATGGTAATTGGGCCGGGCGATGGATTCTGTCCAATCACCGCCGAAGAATGAATGGTCACCGTATCGTTTCCGCGTGACGGAGAGACTCTCAGTCCACCTGCGGGAACGAACAACGTTACTTGACCAAATTGGGTTGCAGTGTTGCTGCCGTTAACCATCAACCCTGAAAGAGTCTCATTGCCGGCGATATCGATTTGGTCGTCTAAATCCGAACCCAGAATCCGTACATTTTTTGCATCCGAGATGCCAGCAAAAGTGGTCACTACGTTTCCGCTGCGTTTCACAACTCCGGAATTAACTGCAGAGCCACTCTCAAGTGTAAGAGTTTGCGCAGCAGTTTGCATCGCCACCTGGACGACCAACCGATCTGCCAGCAGCGCGGTGGATTGCCCTTGCAACAGTCCGGTTAAGATGCCGTTTGGTTCATAAACGAAGGTGTCTTGATAAGATGCATTCCCCGTGACGTTTTCGAATTCGGCGAAACGGTTCAGCCCATCAAACGAGCCTTCATTCGTGCCATAAATGAAGAAAAGATTCGCTTGGTCTTCTTGTCCCTCGAGATCAGGGGCGACCAATTCGTCGACGCCGCCACCCCCATGAACGCTCATATTCAAGGATCGAAGAGGCACACCTTTGCCAACCTTCAGCGTGTCGTTTCCTGCCCCGAAGTGAACCGACAACTGGTTCTGCTTGTTGGCAGGTATCGTAAAATCGATGGGAGAAAACGTGGGCGTCTGCGAGGTGCTGGCCAGACGCATCCAGCCAATCATATCCGATGTCAAGGCAGCTTGGGTAGGCAGAAGTTGGTTCTGCGCATTGCGCGCGTCCGGCACGTTTATTACCAGATTGTCGGTAAACGCGATGTCTTTGTAAACAGCGATCGTTTGCTCATCGACAAGGGTCGAAAACGTGATGATCGTCTCGCCATCGACTTCCGTTTTGTCTTCCGAAAATTCGACGCTGCGACGCTCTTCCTGGTCAGAGATATCCGGCAAGAGCGCGGCCGTTACTTCAACGGTGATTCGATCGGTTTCTCCTGCGTTACCAGTGATCACACCCGTAATACTTCCACCATCCAAGATATAAAACGCATCGATGGTTTCGGTCCCACCGGTGAGATTTTCGACATGGGAGAAGTGGATGTTGGAGTTCAGCGTGCCTTCGTTTGCGTCCGTGATTTGCCAATCGTTGGTCGGATTGCTTCCCATTAGGGAAGGTCCTCTCAACGAGTCGAGTCCGCTTCCACCGAGAAAGTTGATCGTGTACGCCGACATCGAAGCATCGATGGTCAATGCGTCTGCATGAGATGAACCAATAATGTTGACGAAGCCGTTATTGTCTGAATTCAATTGTGACAACAGTGTGTTGTTATGCTGCGTGTCTCTCAGCACAATGCTGTCCCCGACCAGCAGCAATTGCATCTCCACACCAGAGGTGTGATCAGCCGCATCGAAGCCGAAGGCTTCCGTCAATAAAATTCGGCGTTCAAGAGCCTCAGAGGTAAAGGACGTTTGAAAACCAGACGCTGATCGGAGCCGACGCGATCGATGAAGCTTTGTTTTTTTTCCTAATGCAGTCGCATTAAGAAATCGCATTCGTCGTAAAACAATACCGTAAAGTCTTTGAAGTACCGAATTGATGTGCGATGAAGACTTCATTGATTAACTCTTAAACAGTTCAAGTAAGCCGCTTGCGCGGCGGTGTTTTAGGAGGGCTGGGTTGCGAGGCGATGTCTCGGCGCGGCGGTGCTTTAGGAGGTCTGGGTTGTAAATCGATGACGCGGCGCGGTTTTAGGGCAGCCAAGTTGTAACGTGGGAGAGTGCGTTTGGGTAGGAGGAGTGGTCATTCTGTCTGCCGCTGGAGCGTCACTGGACGCTCCGTTTATAGTTTCTGACAGGGTGCGATCTTCCGGGCGAGCACTGAAAGCAGTGAAATTACGTTGTATTATCTTGATTTCTGAATTGGTTTTTTGGGATTTGGCAGGCTGCATGTTGCCTCATTTGGTACATGTGTAGATGCGGATGTCTAAGTCCCGCAATGGATTGCGGCAGCATGCGACCGAGTGCTGCAACGTTCTCGCGGCAAAGCTCATTGCTTCGCCAGCTACGAACAGGCGACCTTCTTGCTGAATCTTCAGACACTGTGTCTGGAGTGCCACAAGCGGAATGCCCGTGCGAGCTGATTGAGATACTCTGGAAAGCCGGATGCTTGGAAATCTTGCACGTCCGGTTTGGGGTTGGGGCCCATGTGCGATCCCTAGGCCTACACCACAGTTCATCGGAAGTGAGCCAGCGGCTTATCGCATGGCTGTCCTGTTCACGATCATGGCCAATCTCGATTCCCGCCATCTTTGCCAACGCGGTTTCCGGCCGTACACCAATCGCAAGGATCACGATGTCTGCCGGATGCGACTTGCCGGAACTGGTCAGGACTTCCAGCGAGCCGTTTGCCGTTTGCCTGAATTCGGCCACTCCATCGTTCAGTTCCAACCGCACACCATGCTTCGTCATGTAGCGTTCGACGAGTATGGCCATTTCCGGATCGAGCGGCGGCATGACCTGAGCGAGCCTTTCAATCAGCGTCACTTCCAATCCGCGATGAACGAGGTTTTCCACCATTTCCAGGCCGATGAATCCACCGCCAACGACCACCGCCCGCTTCGGTTTCGTCACCGTCTGGTAGCCCGTGTACGAGTGCATACCGGACTGATCCGTTCCATCACGATCCAGCCATGCTCGCATGTTCCGGGCGTCCGGAACGGTTCTGACTGAAAATATCCCCGGAAGATCAATGCCGGGCAGCGGCGGACGAATCGGGGCTGCCCCAGGGGACAGCACAAGTTTGTCGTATTTTTCGGTGGTCACTTCACCGGTCGTGTGATTCTTGAGATCGACTGTTTTTCGTTCCGACGAGACTCCAACCACTTCGCATCGCGTTCGCACATCGATCGCAAACTGTTCGCGAAACGTCTGCTCCGTCGCCCCCAGCAGACTCGATTCCTTTTCAATCTTGCCTCCAACGTGGTAAGGCAAACCGCAGTTTGCGTAGGACACATACGGACCTCGCTCCGCCGACAGGATTTTGCAGCATTCAAGCCAAAGACAGGGGAGCGATGTTGTACCACCCCGTTTGCTTACTGCCGTCCCATCGCGGCACGGATGGCGTCTTCCGGGTTGACCAAATGCTCCGAGTTTTTCGGGTCATCTGCGATCGAGAGCTGCACTCCCTTGACCTCGCCGGTGAAAGCGTTGCCGACCGGACCATAATCTGGTGAGACCGGGGCTCCGGAATCCTCTCCGACATCGCAACCATCGTCGGCAGAGAAGACGATCGCCAGCGTTGCTCCGATGTCTCCCTGACCGACCTGTTTGCCGTCCACGAAAAGGGTCGCTTTGCCGCCCTTGCCGAGGCCGTCGCCGGCGTAGGCGAACTCCATACGCACTTGATGCTGCCCGGTGGGAAGCACGTCGGCGGATTCCACAAAAAAGTGCCTGAAGCCGCCCCAGTTGTAACAGTATTTGAGCTTGCCTTTGTTCGCATACAAGCTCCATCCTCCGATGTTCGCTCCTTGCGAAATGATGACCCCTTCGGCACCTTTCTCGGGCACCAAGATTTCGGCAGTAACGGAGTGGGACTTGTTCTTGATACTCAGAACGCAGTTCTCGCTCAGGCGCCCCATGCCGCCAAAGAGCAGTTGAGTTTTTCCCTTGATGAGAACCGGCCGGCCGGCGGTGTCAGGGTTCATCTTTTCTATCAACCGGTCGTCCAAGGGCAGCACTTTGTAGCGAGCCGCCTCGATCAGCCACAGGCGTTGCAGATCGCGGAGCTTCCCGGGCATCTCGCTGGCGAGGTTCTTCGCCTGGCTCCAGTCTTTGTCCGAGTACAATTCCCAGACGTCATCGTCGAACGCAGGCATCTTTGCCGTCGTGGAGCCCCAGGGAGTCCTGTGCCTAGTGACCGCAGTCCAGCCGTCGTGGTAAATGCTGCGATTGCAGAATATTTCGAAGTATTGCGTTTTGTGCTGCTCCGCCGCTTTGGCTTCGTCAAACGAGTACCGCATACTGACGCCCTCAATGGCTTCCTGTTGAATACCGTTCACCGATTCCGGTTGTGGAAGACCGGCAACTTCGAGGACTGTGGGTGCCACGTCAATGACGTGGGTGAATTGCGAGCGAATCTCGTTTTTGGCTTTGATCCCGTTGGGCCAGTGAACGACCGTGCCGTTGCGAGTGCCGCCCCAATGAGAAGCGACCTGCTTGGTCCACTGAAAAGGTGTGTTCATCGCAAGTGCCCAGCCTACGGCGTAGTGGTTATAGGACTCCGGACCGCCAAGCTGATCGAGCCGCTCTGTAAGGTACTCGGGCGTTTCCATTGCCTGCAGCCCGTTGAAGTAGCTCATCTCGTTGAAGCAGCCGTTGATCGAACCTTCGGCTGATGCACCGTTGTCGCCGACGATGCAATAGATCAACGTGTCGTCGAGAATTTGCAGTTTCTCCAACGCATCGACGATCCGGCCGACATGGTGATCGGTGTATTCTAGGAACCCCGCGTACACTTCCATCTCCCGGCTGAGCACGGGGCGGAACGCGGCTGGCATCTCATCCCATGATGGCACTTCCTTGTTGCTTGCGGTGAGCTGGCAGTCCGCCGGAATGACGCCCAGTTTTTTCTGGCGGGCGAAGGTTTCCTCGCGCAGCTTGTCGTAGCCCTGGTCGAACTTGCCCTTGTATTTGTCAGCCCACTCTTTGGGCACATGATGCGGCGCGTGTGTGGCGCCAGGGGCGAAGTACATGAAAAACGGTTTATCGGGTGTCAACGCCTTTTGCTGGCTGAGCCACTTGATGGACTTGTCGGTCATGTCCTCCAGGAAGTGATAGCCCTGCTCTGGCGTCTTTTTGTTTTCAACCGGGATGGTGCCCTCGAAGAGCGTCGGATACCACTGGTTCGCCTCGCCGCCAATGAAGCCGTAGAAGTATTCAAAGCCGCCGCCGCCCGTGGGCTAGGCATCGAATGGTCCAACCGGGCTGGTCTGCCAGACCGGAACTTCGTGGCATTTGCCGAACTGCACTGTCAGAGGGCAATGAACACTTTCGTCCATGCGTGTCGCTTTTTCGCGGGCGCTGGCGACTCCCGTTTCAGACCCTTGATGATTCATGTCGTTTCTGCCCACCATCGCACTCTTTACGCGGGTTCATAGCCTCACGCTATCGACAAGGACTTGTGGATTACAGCCACAACGGCATTCTTCTGGTCATGATTAACGCTCGATGGGGACGAACCCCATCGCGGCGCAATTTCGCTTAAGTCCACGCCATTCAGCCAGCTCCTGCCGGGGCCTACGAACGTCGATGCTCCGACTCTCGATCAAATCAAGCGCCACCCTGGCCCCGGTGTGTGAACACTATGCGAAATGCGCACAGTGCTCCCTGAACCAATGGCTTTTGGAACCGCGAAGCCATACCATGCAGCCGCAATAAGAATGTCTGAGACGCTCGTTCAGGAATCGAAGCTCACGAATGCTTTGGCTGGCATTTACGGCCTGTCCTGCTGCTGATCAGGAAACCGAATCTTTGGGAAGAAACGCGTCATGAAGAAGATGTCATTTTTTCGATTGTGCTTTGCAATCACGGCGTTCTTGATCCTTTTGCCGGCGAATGTTCCTGCCCAGGAACTGCCTAGGGAAAATGGCGATGCTGACAGGCAGGCCTCGGAAATGGCAATCCGGGCGAATGTGGAACAATTCGCGAAGGCTTACAACGCCCACGACGCAAAGGCCGTGGCCAACTTGTTTCTGATTCAGGCGCAGATCGTGGATGAATTTGACAACACGATTCAGGGGCGTGAAGACATCGAAAGCCTGTTCGCGAATGTCTTTGCCGAAGAACCGGAAACTGGTATCAAAGTCAACGTCGAGTCCATTCGCTTTATTGGAAAAAGTCTGGCGGTGGAATTGGGCTCGACGACAACGGTTCCTCCAGCTGGGCGTACTCCGGAAGTGGGACGCTACAGCGTGTTGCATATTCTGAAGGACGGAAAATGGTCAATGGGTGTGGTTCGCGATGTCCCAGCCGAGCCGACACATCGGGATCATCTCGAAACCATCGCCTGGCTGGTGGGTGACTGGATTGATGAAAGCCCTGATGGCAAGGTTCTGACTTCCTGTCGCTGGTCAGAAAATAGAAATTTCCTGCTGCAGGACATCACCGTCCGTCAGTCGGGGCAGGACGTAATGAAGGTCAATCAGCGAATTGGCTGGGATCCGTTGAGAAAACAATTCAAGGCTTGGATGTTTGACTCAGAGGGCGGCTACGGAGAAAGCAACTGGACTCCCACAGAGACAGGCTGGTTAATCAAGGTGAGCAGTGTCAACGCCGATGGGACGATTGCGTCGGCAACGAATCATATTGAAGTCACCGGGCCGGATCGCTATGTGTTTGAGTCCGTTGACCGTGTCTCCCGAAATGAAGTGATGTCACCAGTGCGAGTCGTCGTGGTTCGTCAGCCTCCACAGCCGCAGAAGTCTTTACCCAGTGCAGCTGAAAAATGACTGATCGACTTGCGTGGTGAATTGAAAATGATCTTCTCTTGTCCCTTACTGTGACATCATCAGGACTAGAAATTCGGATGCGAGTTTTTGGTTTCTGAATCTGGAACTCACTCATGAAAACACGATACTCTCGCACCTTTGTCGCAGCCCTGTGTACACTGATGCTGGGTTATGGAATGGACACAGCCTATGGTCGCGGCGGTCGAGGCGGGGGCGGCGGTTTTGGTGGTGGTGGAGGCGGGGCTAGGATGGGCGGAGGAGCAATTTCGCGACCGTCGGGAGGCTTTTCTGGCGGTGGAGCCAGGCCGGGTGGTGTTTCTGGCGGTGCCAGGTCATCGGTTGGCAGTTCTCCGTCTTTGAATCGTCCCAGCAGTGGGACTGCTCGCCCGTCAGCTCCCGCAGCACGCCCCAGCCTTGGTGCTGGAAGTGGAGCACGTCCCTCAATCCAGCCAGGAACGCGGCCTGGCATTGGGGCCGGAACCGGATCCGGTATCGGTTCGCGTCCGTCAACGCTGCCATCGACTCGTCCAGGCGCTGGTACTGGGCTTGCTGGTCGAACAGGCGCGAGTCTGCCCGGATTGGGCAGTGGAGCCGCCGGATCACGGCTGCCGAGTCAGGGAGCAAGAGTTGGCGATCGCGCGGCGAATCGTCCACAGACCCTGGAGGAGAGACAGGGCAGTTTGAACGATCGCTTAACAACTGGCCGAGAGGATCGTCAGCAGAATCGTGGAGACATGCAGAATGATCGTCAGGAATTTCGCGACAGCAGTCGTGAGGACCGCCAGAACTTCGCTCAAAACAATCTGGACAATCATGGAGACTGGTATAACGGCAGCTGGGATCCGGGCGAAGGCTGGGATTATATGTGGGACAATTATCCGGGCGCTGCAGCAATCGGTGTGACTCGATGGGGTGTCAACCGGCTGGCTTACGGTTTTGGTTACTGGGGGTATTCCAACCCTTACGCAACGGGCGGCGGTGGTTCAAGTTCAAGCTACAGTTATTCTGAGCCACTGGTCGACTATGGCGACAGTGGCTCTGCGGCACCGGCCGATCCTGGGGCAGCGACAGCGGATTCCTCGACTGCAGGTCCTCCTCAGCCAACAGACGAAGGAATGGCTGCCTTCGAAGAAGCACGCACTGCGTTCTACAGCGGCGATTACGAAAAAGCGCTGACGCTGCTGGACACAACGCTGAAGACCATGCCGCGTGACACGGTTGTTCATGAATTCCGCGGTCTGGTGCTCTTCGCTCTGAAGAAATACCCTGAGTCAGCTGCGGCCGTCTATGCGGTGTTGTCCGCAGGTCCGGGATGGGACTGGACGACCATGATCGGATTGTATCCCGGTATCGACGCCTACACTCAGCAGCTTCGAGAGCTTGAGAATTTTGCCAAAGCGAATCCTGCCTCAGCCGATGCCAGCTTCCTGCTGGGATACCACTATCTAACGATGGGGCATAAGGAATCGGCGGAAAAAGCCTTCAGCCTCGCTCTGCAACAGCTGCCAGGTGACAAGCTCCTGACACAGCTGGTCGGCATGACAGTTCCACCGGGCTCAAAGGCAAAATCACCACCGCCCACACCACCGGCTCCGGCAGATCTTCCGCCGGAGAAAATTCTTTCCGTGGAAAAAATGGTGGGCACATGGAAAGCGTCCAGTGCGGATGCAAAGTTTGAGCTTCAGTTGTCTGCCGATGGTGCGTTCACCTGGACATTTTCCCGTGGCAAGACAACGGAATCCGTCAAGGGAGTGTTTGCCGTGGACCAGAACAACCTCGCCATGGAACCCGATGCAGGCGGAACGATGTTGGCCGAAATCAACCTGACTGGCCCATCACAGATGCTGTTCAAAATGGTCGGGGGGGAGCAGAATGATCCGGGTTTGCAATTTGCTAGGAACCCTTGATACAAGCGATCAAAGTAGCGGCTCACGCAGGTTTGATGAGGGGCTACGGACTGGACATGGCCGACTACGGACTTGTCATCGCCGAACAGTCGGCATTTGGCAAATGTCTAACACGAAGAGGCTGTGAGTGTTTCGACATCCTCCTTCTGCGAGGGTGAGGTAGAACTCACAACCTCGTGGCGACAACCGATCCAAGACATGCGGGAACCAGTCACGCCTTTACAATCAACGCCATGAAGTCGGTTCATATTTTTGACGGCCTTGGACGCTCAAACAAGGCGACTGGCGAAGCTCCGGCTCAGAGATAACCGACACCTGCCATCCCCAGGCATCCAACAAGCAGGCGAATTCCTGAGACTTGGACCCTTCTCGGAGGAGACGTTCTGTCTTCGTTAACTCATTGCCCCGCTTGCCTGATTTGATCCTTACTTCATTTCGATGAAGACTGTGGGGCCGGGAATCCCAATTTGAGTCTGAAGTGGATAGGCCTTTGCCAGCAATGAGTGAATTGTGATCTTGGTTTTGAGTGAGGTCATTATTGAGGCTCCTAAGGATCCGGTTCTACTTTGCTATGGCCTTGACTCGTCGCAACTTTTTCAGCGACTATAATCCCTGTTTCTAAAACGGCACTTCGTTTGTTGATGAACCAATAAATTCGGTTACGGACGACCGTCGGCCACCAACACCTGACATGCGCGTCTGCGTCAGGCGGTTCCTCCAGTTTTTCGTGGCGTTGGGGTCGCGAGGTCACACCCGAGTTGTTTGAGCGATAGAGGTCACCGTTGGTATGCGGCCTGTCTTAAGATCTTCGTTCTCGTACAGGGGACTTACATCGGCAGCGTTTCAAATCGGGAACTCGTGTCGGAGCGTCGCGCTACGGTGTCCCCTCGGATCGAAAGTTGGTTACAATGCGGCAATTGAGTTTTCAGAGTACCAGATTGTGCGAGATGCGGAATGTATGGTCAGGATCTGTCGCAGTTTCATCAGCCGATTAACGATTTGTTTGTGTCGTTGGCTTCTGAACAAGAACGGCAGCAGTGGAAATTGTCTGCGGAACAGGTCGCATTTTTCCACGAACACGGCTACGTTGCAGGGCCAAAAATCCTGACTGATCGACAGATCGAACAATTGCGAATTGAACTGGCGACACTCACGGAGCCTGGTCATCCCGGTTCGGAATTCTGGTACGAATACAATTCGAACGAATCTCCGGATCCGGGTCGCGTGTTGTTTCATGCCCTTGGAGCGTGGCGAATCTTGCCGGCATTTCATGATATTCTCTGGAACGCCGCCTTCACAACGCCCGCGTCGCAATTGCTCGGAGGGCCGGTCAGGTTCTGGCACGATCAGTTGTTCTGCAAACCGGCGATGCATGGTGGTGTCGTGGCATGGCATCAGGATTATTCGTACTGGACCCGCACCAAACCAATGGCGCATCTGACGTGCTGGATTGGACTTGACGACAGTACGATCGACAATGGCTGCATTCACTACGTCCCCGGAAGCCATCGCTGGGATCTGCTGCCGGTAACGGGCCTAGCGGGGGACATGGATGCGATTAAAGGTGTCCTGAATCCGGAACAGTGGCAGCAGTTCAACCGCCATGTTCCGGTTGAACTGAAGGCGGGCGAATGTGTCTTTCATCATCCACTCACAATTCACGGCTCATTCGAAAACAACACACCGAATCCTCGCCGAGCGGTCGTCATCAATTCGGTACTCGATGGCGTACGCAGTGAATCTGATGAGCCGCTGCTGGCCGGAATTCCCGTAATTCCGCCAGGGCAGGCTTTGGGAGGACAGTTTTTCCCAATGCTCTATAATCCCTGATGGCGCAGCACAATCGCCCCGCCAACTGAGATTTCTCGGAGACAGCGTGGTTGTACGATCAATCGCGACTTATGGTTGGCACTGTTTTTTTGATGGAACGACACGGCATGAGTGACGAAGAAGAAAAGAATCAGATTCGCCAACTGACTCGCCTGCAACGGCGAGTTCTCGGCACGCTGATGGAAAAAGGGTTTACCACTCCAGATCAGTATCCAATGACGCTTAAAGGTGCCACGACAGGCTGCAATCAGAAAAGTAACCGCGATCCGGTGACTGAATACTCTGAGGCCGAAGTCGCCGACGCACTGGAGCAATTGCGGGCTCTCGGTCTGGTCGCGGAGGTTTTCACGGACGGTGGTCGAGCCGCAAGGTATCGCCATTACGTGCGTCACAAGTTTGATTTTACCGAAACGCAGTTCGCCGTCCTGTGTGAACTGCTGTTGCGTGGTCGGCAGCAGCCCGGTGAATTGCGGACTCGGGCGAGTCGCATGGTGCGGATTGACAGTCAGGATCACCTTAAGGCCGATCTGCTTTCGATGCAGGAAAAAGGCTTCGTGCAGAGCAATGGAAGTCTCGAACGTCGCGGCGTCGAAGTCGATCATATGTTGTACCTGCCCAAAGAAAACATGACGATGACGGCAGCGAATGCGTCGGCCGACGATGAGCCTTCCACGTCACTCCCGGCTGCTGCACCTGTCGCCTCGCGTCAAGTGACTGTCCCATCGCCCCAGACTGCTGCCGCCCCTGCAGCCGCGATTGATTCCGCATTGTTGCACGGCTTACAGACGCAACTTCGTGAAATCACATCGCACATGTCTACACTCCAGAATGCACTGGATTCAATGGAACAGCGGCTGGAACGAATTGAACGAGATCTTGGCGTGTAAATCATGGGATACGGCAGCCTTCAGGAATGTGTACGTGATCTGGAACGCCACGGTCAGCTTCTACGTTTGAAGGTTCCCGTCAATGCGGAGCTGGAGGCGGCAGAAATTCATCGCCGTGTCTGCGAACGCGGTGGCCCGGCGATCCTGTTTGAAAACGTCGTCGGTTGTCAGTTTCCGATGGTGAGTAATCTCTTCGGCACGCTGGATCGCGCGAAGTTCATTTTTCGGGATGCTCTGCGGGGCGTAGAGGCTTTGGTGCAGTCAAAAAAGGATCCGCTGTTCGTTCTGCGAAATCCGCTGCGAATTGCGTCTACGGTGCGGACATTGATTTCCATGCGTTGTGCGAAGCGGCGGTCCGGCCCGGTGATGGAATGCACAACGTCGCTCAGCAAACTGCCGCAATTGAAATGCTGGCCGAATGACGGTGGAGCGTTTATTACGTTACCTCAGGTCTACACTGAGCATCCTGATCGACCGGGCTACGTCCATTCGAATCTCGGGATGTATCGTGTACAGATCAGCGGCAATCAGTATCAACCGGACAAAGAAGTCGGGCTGCATTATCAGATTCATAGAAGCATCGGATTTCATCATGCCGCCGCAATTCGTAAAGGCAAACCCCTGCGAGTCAACATTCTGGTCGGAGGACCGCCGTCACTGGCTGTCGCTGCTGTCATGCCGCTGCCTGATGGAATTCCCGAAGTCGCGTTCGCTGGCGCGTTGTCGCGTCGAGCCCTCCGCATGATTCGCCGGGGCGATGGGCCCATGATCTGTGCGGACGCTGATTTTTGTATCTCGGGCACGATTGATCCGGATCGCGTCCTGCCCGAGGGTCCGTTTGGTGATCACTTGGGATATTACAGCCTGACCCATGATTTCCCGGTGGTGAATGTCGATGCGGTCTATCATCGACGCAACGCAATCTGGCCATTTACGGTCGTCGGTCGGCCTCCTCAGGAAGATTCCATCTTCGGCGCACTGATCCATGAACTTACCGGACCAGCGATTCCCGCAGTGTTGCCAGGTGTGCATGCGATTCATGCTGTCGATGAAGCCGGCGTGCATCCACTGCTGCTTGCGATTGGCAGCGAGCGCTACGTTCCCTACGGTGCCGAACGTACGCCTCAGGAACTGCTGACCAATGCCAACGCCATTCTGGGACAGGGACAATTGTCGCTGGCCAAGTACCTGTTGATCGCCGCGAAGGAAGATGATTCACAACTGGATATCCATGACAAAGCAGCGTTCCTGCGCCACGTTCTGCAGAGGATTGATCTCACGCGCGACCTGCATTTTCAGACTCGGACGACCATTGATACACTCGACTACAGCGGCAGCGCTCTGAATTGTGGATCGAAACTGGTCATGGCCGCAGCAGGCTCCGTGCGGCGGACGCTGGGGAATGAAGTGCCTTCAGGATTGCGACTGCCGGACGGATTTTCTACACCAACAGTCTGTCAGCCCGGGATTCTGGCAATCACGGGGCCAAAGTGGTCTGTTGGACCGCACGAATTCGATCCCGCTCCGCAGATTCTGTGTGATGCGTTGCAGCAGATCACTCCGCAAGCACTGTCTGGTTTCCCCATGATTGTGCTCGTCGATGACGCACGGTTCTGTGGCGCATCGTTGAGCAATTTTCTGTGGGTCACGTTCACGCGCAGCAATCCCGCAGCAGATATCTTTGGCGTGCATGCATTCAGCGAACAGAAGCACTGGGGCTGTCGCGGCCCGATGGTGATCGATGCCCGCATCAAAGCTCATCTGGCACCGGCGTTAGAAACCGATCCCGCAACCTGCCGCAAAGTCGATGCCCTTGCCGCCCCCGGTGGCCCACTGCATGGAATTTGCTGAGTAATTTCTGTGGTTGCGATGTAGCACAGGAATCCACGGAACAGGGCGAATTGCCCGGCGGAATTTGCTCGCTACGCTGAAGGGCTCCCTGTTCAAACGAAACCTGATGAATTGAATGCAGCGTGGGCAACCGCTAATGAACGCTGACAGGACGCTAACAGTCGCAAACGCAATTTGCGACACGGTCTTATTAGCGTCCTGTTAGCGTCAATTAGTGGTTTCATAAAAGCAGAAAGGTAAAAGATGACCAGGAACCAACCGTATGCGCAAGAAGGCTACGACTTAATGGGCGCTGCATTTGAAGTTCACAGGGAAACTGGCGGCGGTCTGGCGGAGGAGATCTATCAGGAGTGTCTTGAACTGGAACTTGAATTCCGGGAGATTCCATTCATTCCGCGTCAGGAGTTATTGGTTTTCTACAAGGGAAAGCAACTCAGGAAACGCTACATCCCTGACCTGTTGGTTTTTGATGGCATCGTCGTAGAACTCAAGTCTGTCAAAGCACTCCTTCCGGAACACGAGGCACAATTGATCAACTACATGCGAATCAGTCGCAAGCAAGTCGGATACCTGATCAACTTCGGGCCGCTCGGGGAAGTCGAATGGAAACGATTCGTCCTGACGGACACCCTTAAGAAATAGAAGATTTCGAACCGCTAATGCACGCTGACAGGACGCTAACAGTCGCAAACGCAATTTGCGACTCTGTCTTAATTAGCGTTCTGTTAGCTTCAATTAGCGGTTCAAATCTAAAAAGACCTCACGCGCTCGTGAGGGTTTAGTACTGTTGCTTCATGAATGCATCGGCGTTTTTGTCATCAGCCGTGATCAGTGCCTGCAGTTCAGCAACCACGCGGAATGAAATCTCCGACGAACGAAACGTTGCCGGAGAAAGACAGTCGCTGACCCCGTCATTTCGCCCACTGACACGATCAACAAGGCCAGTCGGAGATGCCCCATTGCGGGCAATCGATTTCATCTTCGTAGTACGAGATCTGGATTCTTCGATCTCCTTTGTCACCCGATGGTCCGACACCGATTTCGATACAGGGTTTTGGCTTCAATACAAATTTTGCATTTGAAGTGTCGTTGGCTGCTGCCCGGATGAGCGGAAAAATTCGATCGCTGATCTCGCGAGCTGCTGCCCTTCGTCCTTCCTTAGATTCACCTAACCGATGACTCGCTTCAGGGTGAAATAGCAAATCGAAGAATCCATATTGAGAACTCTTCTTGTTGCTTTTGACATACTGGTCGTAATGAGCAATCGGCCTCTCCAATCGCTTTCGAAACCACTCCTCCTTAAGTGCGGGATCGTCATCCACAAAAAGGGCCACTTCCGAATCACGTCCCTTCATATACCGCTGAACGTTCTCGGCCAGCAATGGTTGCCATTTTCGATAATAAGATGTGTCGAATTCATTCAGATCGTCATCAGTATCGAAGGCCGCCTTGAACTCTCGGTAGCTATCCCAGCCCCTGAGATTCAGGCGAATCCAGTCGAGGATGCTTTTGTTACGTCGGCGACGATATAAGACATCAAATCCCTTTAAGAGATCTTCCATGTCGAGGGTCACAAGAGCAACTCGCGCGGCATCCCAGAGAATCGGACGGCAATTGTAGAAGAACTGCGAAATCCCACCGTTCACAACTTGACCGTCAACTGCACAGACAGCGTACAGCAATCGCTGCGTCTCATTAAGATCGCGAAATGTGCGCTCCAACGGAGATGTCGTGTCGTAATAGTCCGATAGAAATTCACTCGAGAATGGGGAGCCGGGATAACGTTTTCGCGTTTCATGCTCCCTCGGCATCATCAGTCGCTCATATTCAAACCGTCGGAGGATGACCCGGTAATCCATAGCGCTGACTCGCTCAGAAGCGTTTGAGAGACGGGAATTGAGTGGCCATTATTCACGACGGATCGATTCTGGACAACTGAAGGTGAACGCTGAGGTGAACGAACGCTGGACCTTTTACTGGACATGCCACGGATTTGCGAACGGGATGTCCGTGCTCTCGAGACTGCGGGCGTCTCGTCCGCGCTTCGCCTCCCGTGATCCAATTAATCAAAGCTGACAAAGCACAAGGAGTTGTCCTCGGGGGGCGCTGGTAGTAGAATTTCGGGATGCAGCAATCAGGTCAATCTTCACCGAATCAAAGAGGCATTGGTCGCCGTGAATGGCTGCAGGTTGGCTGCTCGACGTTCGCCGGGATCAGCTTGCCTGCGGCGTTGGTCGCGGGAGATTCCGATGCGGCTTCATCGACGCGCGCAAAATCGGTTGTGCTGATTTACCTGACCGGCGGAGCAAGCCACCACGACACTTTTGACATGAAGCTCTCAGCTGCTGCGGAGATTCGAGGGCCGTTCCAGGCGATTGATACCGTCGTACCGGGATTTCAGGTCTGTGAGCTGCTGCCGAAAATGGCCAGTTGTGCTCATCGTTACGCCGTCGTGCGTTCCATGTCGCATGAAGAAACCAGCCATCCTCAGGCCACGCATCGAGTGCTCACCGGTGCGTTATTTCCACCCGAACGCAATGCCACACCCGTGGCGTCACGGTCTGATTTTCCCTGTTACGGGGCAGCGCTGCAGTATCTGCGTCCGCGGTCTGATGGAATTCCGTCGGGCGTGACGCTCCCGAATCCCCTGTTCGATCCACCAACGATGTGGCCGGGACAGAACGCCGGCTGCCTAGGGGCTCGCTTCGATCCCTGGCAGTTGCAGCAGGATCCGAAACAGCCGCTGCAGGGTGACCCGACGTTAACACTGCCGTCGGGCTTCACGGTCGATCGAGTCACATCGCGGCGATCACTGCTGTCACAGGTCAATGCCACATTGGACCGCATCGGGCGAATAGCCACGCAGGAAGAGTTTTCCGACAGGCAGCAATTTGCGCTGGATCTGCTGACATCGAGTCAGATGGGTCGAGCATTTGACCTTGAACGAGAACCCGCGTCGGTGCGAGATCGATATGGTCGTCACACCTTCGGTCAGTCGTTGCTGCTGGCACGGCGGCTGGTTGAAATCGGCGTGCCTGTCCTGCAGGTGAACCTGGGAAATGTGCAGCATTGGGATACTCATGTGGCCAATTTCGAGCGACTGAAGAACACGCTGCTGCCACCCTTCGATATGAGCGTTTCAGCGTTCTTGGAAGACCTGCACCAATCCGGGCGGCTGAGTGAAACGCTGGTGATTGTCGCTGGCGAATTTGGTCGGACGCCCAAAATCTCCACGATGCCAGGCCAGACACTTGCTGGTCGTGACCACTGGTCGAGCGTCTTCAGTGCTCTCTTTGCTGGCGCGGGAGTGATACCGGGACGAGTACTGGGGCGTTCAGACGACGTCGGAGCGTATTCGCTCACACAGACATTTTCGCTGTACGATCTGGGAGCCACGGTTTACGAAGCGCTTGGCGTCCCTTTGGATAGCCAGCTGCACGATCAGTTCGGCCGCCCCCTGCAACTCAATCACGGCACACCAATGATGCCGCTGTATTGCACCGCCGAGTTGTAGAGCATTGTTACTTCCACTGCGCTGGTACACCGCTGCAGATGTATCGATAACCGGATGCCGGGTACTTGTGCAGCTTCTTCATTTTGGATGGCCCCAATGTTGTTGATGTTGTCTAGGCGTGATAGGCCATTACGTCAGTTGAGCTGCGATTCGATCCATTTGTGCGACGGCATCTCGCTCACCAAGCGCCAGCAGTTCAGAAATGTAATCCCGCTGAAACATGACTGTACTAATAAAGTCCTGATCGCTGGTTTCGCGCGATCCGAAGCGACGCATGAAATAGCGAAACGTGCGTGGCAGCTTTCTTTCGTGTGCGTTGGCCATCTTGCCGATGTCCTGCGAAGGTCTCACGACTGCGGTTCCTATTTCCCGCAGCCCCAGTCGATGCTCGGCGGGAATTCTTTGCAGCAGCGCGTTGATTCGATTCATCTGCAGCACATCTTGATCTAGCTGATCCAGAAACACGGCGTTGTACAATGCACCCAGCACGACTGCCGGTGAGGGAGGATGATCGCTTTTGCGCTGCACCGGAGTGTCTTTGGGAAAATCGTAGTGCGTCGAAATGACGAGCAGTCTATCCGGGTTCAGATGCACGGCAGGAGCCAGTGGCGCGACCAGACGGATACCTCCGTCACCGTACCATGCGTCGCCAAGCTGCACAGGCGGGAAAAGCAGCGGCAGGGCGGCGGAAGCCATCGTATGATCGACTGTCAGCTCAGTGGTGACAGATTTGCGCAGAGGTCGCTCCCAATGGGTAATGGCTCGACCTTCCACAAACGTCACCGATTCACCGGTGGCGTAGTTCAGGGCCGTCAGCGCCACGGCTTGCAGTCGACCGGCAACCAGATTCTGAGCGATCCCATGCAGCTTCCCATCAGGGGCATTCAAGGAACGTTTCAGGAAGCGACGCAGCGGCTCGGTATCCACCATCCCCGTCACGCGCGGAACTCCTGGTGGCACACCGACTGTTAACCTCATGCCGACTCGTGCCACCTGCCAGAGGAGCTGCGCCGGGCGAACTTCAAACACATCGGAAAAACTCAAATGTTCCCAGAGTCGCGACAGGTCCTCCACTTTCTGTCGAAACGTTCCGGTGTGATTCGCCAGAAACGAAACATTGAGGCCGCCGGCGGATACACCTGTCCAAATGGGAGTTGCCAGATCTGGGAACTCCGCAGCGATTCCTCGCAGGACTCCTGCCTGATAGGCTGCTCGGGCACCTCCGCCACCAAGTGCCACGGCAAGTTTCGGAAAGTCGCCATGTTTTCCTCGAGAGTTCTGAATGGGCATGGACAGTCAACCAACTTTCCTCGGGTGTAAAAAAACAGCCGGAACCAAGGTGCCGTTGTGTTTGACTGTGAGGCTGCGCTGCAATTGCGATTCGAGTTCAAAGATCGACTTACGGCACTCTTTCACTGACTGCTGGCCGCGTTTACCGACTGCTTTCGGCCGAACAGCAGACCAAGGATCGCACCGGCAACGAAGATCACGAGCGTCCCGGCGATCGGAATGAACAGTTTGTGAAATGGGCTCGCGATTCCGAAAGCCTTACCAAGGCCGGGAATGTTTATCTTAACCGCAGCCACATCTTTTGGCTGACCGAGGAATTCGTTGACCGAACCCCAGACTTCGGGCAGTGTAATTGTCATCCACAGAGTGACCACAACACCAAGGATTACACTCAGTCCTGCGTGGAGGCTTGTGGTTCGCGGGCAGAGTACTCCCAGCAGAAACAACCCAAGAATACCGCCGCTGGCGATGCCGCCCCACGTGAACCATGTGTCCAGAACGCCCGGCAGTTTCGCTGACAGCAATGCAAATACAATACTCAATACGCCAAACACCAGCGTCGACAGATGCAGAATCAGCATGGATCTTCGTTCGGTACATTTTGGATCCAGATAACGCTGATAGACGTCCTTCAGGAACAAAGTGGCCATACAGTTGAGATTGGAGTCCATCGCGGCCGAAGCGATTGCCGCGATCACAATGCCTCTGAGTCCAACGGGCAGCACGTTGTTGATGAAATACTGGAACACCTTCTTTTGCGGGAACGGGTTTGCCGCATTGTCTGGATCGGCCAGCGGCAGCCAGTCCGGGTGAGCCTGAACATAGGCATAAAGAGCTGTGCCGATGAAGAAGAACAGAGCCGCCATTGGCATATACAAAAGAATGCCGTACCAAACGCTGCGGGCCGCATCGCCGTTAGTCTTTGCCGTGATATATCGCTGAATATAGCTCTGGTCGATGGCAAAGTTGCGGACATGTTCGTTCAGCCCCTGCAGCAGTACGACCCAGAATGATGCAACAAACAGATTGAACTGAAAAGATCCCAAACTGAATTTTCCAGCGGGTCCCTGATCAGCAACGCCTTTTCCGACCGCGATGATTTCGGGGACGCCGCCCGGAATACCGGTAACCACAAAGTAAAGACACGCGATGACACCGATGATCAGGACAACGCTTTGTATCACCCCCGCCCAGATGACACCTTCGGTTCCACCCAGCATCGGGTAGATCATGATCATCACACCCAGGAAAATGATCATGGAGTTCGTTTCCCAGCCGAACAGTGGAGCGACCACGGTTCCCAGCAGCTGAGTAATCATCCCCAATCGGACCACCTGCAGAAGAACAAAGCAGACAACTCCGTAGGTTCGCGCCCAAGGCCCAAATCGGTGCTCCAGATGCTGATAGGCCGAGACTTCACCGGATCGGCGGTAAAAGGGAATGAAAAAAAGCATGGCCGCGATGGCCCCCAGCGGCGCGGCAAAACTGGATACCAGCAAATTCCAGTTTCCCATGTAGGCTGCTGCCGGGTTACCCAGGAAGCTGAGAGTACTGACATAGGAACCAAAAATCGAAAGCCC
Source organism: Planctomycetaceae bacterium (assembly GCA_947476295.1). Classification (GTDB taxonomy): domain Bacteria; phylum Planctomycetota; class Planctomycetia; order Planctomycetales; family Planctomycetaceae; genus SXXK01. The sequence continues at coordinate 29,571 of CANJQC010000010.1, forward strand.
GAGTGCCCAGCCGGGAATCGACTGGCCGGCCGACATAAAATCCTCTGAGTTGCGACTGGAAAACACAAACCAGCAGCCGAACGCTACGATGGCAATCAGGTACCCCAGAACGATCAACTGATCCAGATTCATTTGCATAACACGTTACACTCCGCAGTCTAGGTTCATTCTTGTGCGGGCACATTGTTACCGGTTTCCCCTGTCCTATGCCGAGCAGGGAGTCCGCGAAAAACCAAGAAATCCGAAAATTTCCAGATCACTGCCGTAGAACGGACAAAAACGTCCCGGCTGGTAAGGATCAGGAGACACCGGTTACTTAAGGTGCAGTCCGTTTCACTGGGCGCAAGTCAAACGATTCCGGGATGAATAAATAGAGGTGATGCTCTGGAAATGCTCTTGCGAGTTCTTCGACGATGGCTGCGTCTTCAGGCAGGCGGCACACGATGATGTCGCCGGACAAGTCTGGCGGATTAATGATATAGCTGAGTTGCGGATTTGAGCCACGTTCATCGACAAGCACCAAGCCAGGATGCCGAACTTGCTCAGACGTTGTCAGGCGTCGAAAGTACTCAAATCGGACACGAGAAAACGCCTGTTCGCGAAATGCCGTGGTGACTCGTGACGGTCCCCACAAAGTGTCAGCGTCAACCCAGTTCGGGAGCAGCGAGGCAAGGATCAGCGACGTCAACCAGAGCGATGACAATCCGGTGCCCAGTCGCGATTGAAGCGTCCTGCAGGCAACGCGCAGTCCGAATGTTGCCAGCATGATCAGCAAGGGTGCGGTTTCGAAAACGTAGTGCCAGTGCATAATGCCATCGTACCAATATGGGATATGGACGGCATGCAGCGTCAGCACGGAACACAACAGCAACAGCGGGCGACGATCTTTGAAGTCGAGGCATGTGGCCAATGCCGCGATGATGCAGAACGTGAGAGCGGCAAGTCCGAGCGTCCATCGCAGGCTATAGATGGTGCGGTCGGAAACGTTGGATTGTGCTTTTGCGATCGTCAGATTCTCTGCCCATTTGTCATACGCTTGCAACACTTTGGATTCAGGCAGTGCCGGATCGATGTTGGCATTGTCAAAACCGTAACGATGGCGAGGCGTCCAAGTGTCGGTGTAGAGCTGGTAGGCCGACTTCAACCAGCTGCCGGTAATCGCATGATTCATGAATCCCAGTACTCCGAATCCCAGCAGCAGCGGGATTCCGATTCCGGCGAGGACTCGAACGGGTGCCCACGGAATTGTCGCCGTTTCTGATTGACCTTTGAATTGCTGCCGGATCATAGACGTCAGCAGCCAGATTCCGAACGGCAGAGCAAAGCCTGCTGCCGTCATCGGTCGACTCAACATCGCCAGCGACAACGCAATTCCGGCCACCAAAATGTCGCGGATACGATGCTGATCCATAAATCGCAGGAACGCCCAAAGAAACACGGCAAGAACCATCATCGTCGGGTGGTGCGCAAGCAACAGATTGCTGAAAGATGCTAGTCCTGGGCTCACGGCAATCAAAACTCCTCCCACAACCGCCCACCGGAATTCCATCAGGCGACAAAGGCAGCGATGAAAGAATACGCAGGCGATTGCACCAGCCAGCCAATGCCCAAAGTATGGATGTCCCATCGCAACGAACGGTGCCATCCAGAAACCGGTCCACGGAAAATAGCGACTCGCGGTCGTCGGGCGATTCAGCACATGCACCTGATGAAACAGGTCTGGATGCACAGTCATCGCAGGCCAGGACAAACGTCCGGCCAAAAATGTTTTGGCCTGCAGCAGATAACTGAATTCATCGTGATACGCTGGCGGCAATTTGTGGAATCGCACGCTTGCGACGATATTCGTCTGTCCGGGGATCGAAGTCAGTGACACTGTTCGAAAACCAATCGAAGCGCTGCTGACCAGAGACAAGCAAAACAATGCGATGGCTGCGGCAGTTTGCACGCGCCAAGAGGCACGTCTAGTGTCCGGACTCAGCTGGACCGAGCGTCCTGCCGCCGAATTGAAATGCAAAACTTTAGTCACTGCCAGGATCAATGGGAGACCCAACAACACGATCACCGGCAGTGACCAGTCCGCATCCATTTTGTAAAACCAGCCAAACATTCCCGCTGACGATTTTGCCGCATCGATCAAACGCGGAATTTCATACCACAATGCGACAGTCGTTGTGATCAGCCACGCAACACAGACAAATGCCACACGAACTCGGTCAGCAACAGTTGTGTTCCTGGCAACTGAAGCTTGCAGTTGTCGCGTGGTCGTCGAAAAATGTGCCAAGGATGATTGATTCCGAAAGTGTTGACCGTCAGTATCCGGATTCGTGAGAATTCGGTGCCAGCCACGGCAACGAAGTGTAGTGCCTCTGCCACATTCTCGCGAATACCAGCCCGTCCGTCAGTAACTTTTTCAGATGGCCTTGCGAAACCTGCGGCTGGCGGAAACAATGGACGGGACTCAGGAGCCAGGAATTGATTTATGACTCGCCGACTATTCATCATATGCCTTATATCCATCTCTCGTCTGCCGTTTTCAGGTATGTCACTGGCCGATGAACGCGCCCAGACTGTTGAAACCAACAATCCGGCACCTGCTGATCCTGCATCAGTCCCAACCACACAGCAGGTGCATGACGCGATTGAACAGATGCGATCGCCGCAATTTTCCGTGCGGCAGAAGTCTTTGGAGACATTGCAGGCTGTGAACGCGGAACAGATTGAGTTGCTCAGTCAGGCCATTCAGAACAGTACCGAGAACGAAGTCGCTCAGCGTTGCTTGGAACTGCTTGAACGACGGTACGCGACCGACGATCGAGATTCCGCAGTCGTGCATCAGGCTTCGGAATCACTTGAAGCGGCTGCGAAATCTGATCGATGGTTCCTCGCTGAGTCTGCGCGGGATTCCCTGGAACGCCACTGGAAACGGCGCGTGGAAATCGCCATGCTGGAATTGCAGAAACTGGGAGCAGGAATGTCGCCGAATGACCCCGCAAAATTGTGGGAGAACAGCGACGAATATTCCGGTCCGTTCAATCGACAGGGGCCAACACGCGACGATCACCTGAAGATTTTTTTCGATGGGCACTGGAAAGCTGAGCTCAAGGGATTTGAATTGCTCAGGCGACTCATACCACTCGTCAGTCATGATTTTATGACCGGTCAAAGCAGGGTTTCTGTGGTGCTGATTGATGGTCATAGTCAACAGCAGGAAGAGATCGCGGAACTCAAGGCAATTTTCGGCGATACCCGCGTTTCTGCACGAGGTGCCGTGTGTCTTGGAATTGCGCATCAGCCGCAGGACGCCAGTCGGAGCGGAGTGGAAGTCAGCGATGTGATGCCTGATTCATCAGCATCCAAAGCGGCGATCCAGCCTGAAGATGTATTGATGAAGTTTGATGGCAAGCCTCTGAAAGATTTCGATGAATTGATTGAACTGCTCAAAGTATTCCGCCCCGGTGATGAAGTCACATTTCAAATTCGACGTCACAATGTACGCACGCCGTTTGATGTCAAAGTAAAACTCCAGGGATGGTATAAACGGTAATGGAGTTTGTTATTTCCGCTCGAAGTCGTACTACAGTCGTCAAGCTGAATCGCATCGTTTCCGGTGGGCAGACTGGTGTCGATCGCGCCGCGCTGGACGCTGCGTTAGCAGCAGGGATTGAAATCGGTGGCTGGTGTCCGCACGATCGACGTTCTGAAGACGGTACTATCCCGTCGTGTTATCCGCTGCGTGAGACGGCGTCGCGTTCTTACGCTGTACGGACGGAATGGAATGTACGAGATTCCGACGCTACGCTCATTCTGGTCCTCGATCACGTCTCCAGCGGCACGCGACTGACAGTCGATTCTGCAAAGGCGCAGGATCAGCCATTTCGAATTGAATACCTTACCGTGAATTCAAGGCCGGGGCTGCTGCCCGAAGAATTGTCGCTGGAACAGCGTGTTGCAGAAGTCGCTGACTGGGTTCGCCGAGAGCAGATTCAGACGCTGAACGTCGCTGGCCCGCGGGGAAGTTCACGGAAAGATGTTTATCAGAAAGCATTCGAATTCCTGTCGATGCTGTTTGCGGAGATTTCGGCACAGCGCATGGTGAAACGGGCGAAACAGAAGTAGCAGTGCCATGAAACGATCGGTCCTATGTGACTTAATCAGGACGTATGTAACTGACCAGACAGACCCTTAATAAATGACCAATTCACAAACAGGATCATTCAATAATTTTGCCATCATCAAGCCGCCGGATGACAGCCGCGACCGGATGGTCTGTGGCGACTGCGGCTGGATTCACTACGAAAATCCGCGAGTCATTGTCGGTGCCGTGGTACGTTCCGGAACGGATCTGCTTTTTTGCCGCCGTGCGATTCGACCAAGATATGGATACTGGACAGTTCCTGGCGGATTTATGGAACTGGGGGAGTCTCCGGAAGACGGTGCAAAACGAGAAGTCTACGAAGAAGCCGGTGCCACCGTTGAAATCCGTTCATTGCTGGGAGTTTACGCGGTGCCAAGGATCGGGCAGGTTCACCTCATTTATCTTGCCGATCTGATTGGGGATGAATTCCATGCGGGTGATGAAAGTCTGGATGTGCAGTTGTTCCCGGCAACTCAGGCGGCGATTCCATGGGAGGAACTGGCTTTCCCTGTGAATCACTGGACTTTACGCGATTTTTTTTCGCTCAACGGTAAAAACGTCATGCAACCATTTACAGCAACGGCAGAAGATCTGCTGCAAAGAATGTCGAAGGTTGACTACCATCCGGATTTCCCACCGCCTGATGCGGTGAACGACATAAGCTGATTGCAACAGGGAGTTTGCAAAAAGATGACTCAACCGATCTCCTGCGGATTTCTGATCGTGCGTGGTAACCCGATTGAATCCTTCCTCCTGATGAAGCATTCTCGGCGCTGGGACTTGCCGAAAGGACATGTGGACGAAGGCGAGACAGAACTGCAGTGCGCGCTGCGTGAACTTCGTGAAGAAACCGGAATTGCGGCTGAAGACATCGAAATTGACCCGACGTTCAGCTACGAAAACCGTTACATGGTCAATCAGAGACGCTACGGTGGAAAGGGCTTCGTCGAAAAGAAGCTGCTGGTTTATCTGGCGTGGCTGAAGAACCCCGTGAAAATCTCAGTATCGGAACACGATGGCTATCGCTGGTTTAGCTGGAATCCCCCGCATCGTATTCAGGATCTGACGATCGATTCGCTGCTGGAGACGCTTGAACGGCATCTTCAACAGCAGACTTAAGTCCTGGATTGTTGGTAGGATGGACATTCATGTCCGTCGCAATGGCCCGATCACCATGTCTTAAGGGTGCAAGACGAAGACGGAGTATAGTCAGTTGGAGTTCCACCGGATCATCAAAATTCTGCTGTTACCGCTGCTGCTGAACATTTCAGCGGCCGATGACCCTGCCGACGGTGGCCGCCTGAAGATCATGGCGACTCAGCAGAAGAAACCGCAGCCTGGCACGATCCGTTTCAAGAATGGCCTGTTGCTGTCGGGCATGTGTTCAAAAGAAAGCCTGCTCAATCCTGCCGCCGCTGGCCCTCAACTTGAATTGCGGATGGTCGATCAGCGGGCGCGGCAGATTTTTGCATCGAACCGTCAGGCGGACGCCCCCGTCGTTGATCAAACGAAGTGGCCAGTGCTGACGTTCTCAATCCCACAGAAGGTACAGGCCCGGGACGCATTACCTCAGGGCTTTCCGCAAATGGGTGCGTTTGATGAGAAAGGCGTCGCCAATGGCATCATTCGACTGCCGAACGGCAAAGAGGAGGAGATCAGCGCTGGGATTATTTCTGTTAACGAACTGTATGCGGAAGTGCGGTCGTTGACACATCGCTGGAACTACGCAATTGCGTTTGATGCAATTCCTCGTGACAGACTCGTCAGTATTCTGCAGCAGGTGCCAGAGTATCAAACCAACGCTTACCGTCGGCTGGAACTGATCCGGATGCTGATCAAGGGCAATCGACTGCCGGAAGCCATGCAGGTGTTGCACACGATGCAGGCAGACTTCCCGGAACTGAAGGCTCAGCAGGCCGAATATCAGCAATCAATTCGCGAAGACCTCGCGCAGGAATTTGCGACAATCTTTGAAAAACGCAGCGAAGTCGGACAACACCGACTCGCCGCCAACGGCGCAAGAATTCACCCTCAGAATGATCTGACGCCGGAAACGCTGGTACGCGTCGCGCAACTGTTAAAGCGTTATGAAGACATTGATCGCCGCATTGCCTCCATCCGACTGGCATTGCCGGAACTGGCCGGCTCAATTGATGACCCAATGCTTCGAACACAGGCACAACAGGCAGCACGAAACGTAGTCGATCATCTCGATGCTGATACAATCGAGCGATGCGCGGCGTATGAACTCACCGCTGACGCTGCAGACATTCCGGCCGCCAACAAACTTGCAATGGCATTATCAGGCTGGTTGATGGGAGCAGAATACTCAATTCAGAATCTGCCAGAGGCGCTGTCGCTGTTGGAAGGACGGCTTCTGGTGATTGACTTCCTAGCGACCGACGAGGACGAGATCGACGCGCGTCGCGATCTTGTGGATCGTTTGATCAAACTGGAAGGCATGAGCGCTAATCGAGTCGCAGCGATCGTGCGGAACGTATCGTCCCCGTCACCGATAGCAGTGACGGTCGGAACAACGGGGGCCATCGGTCGATTTCAAATTCCGGCGACTGAAGATTCTGCCGGAGCAATAGGTTTTGTACCGCCCGAGTACCATGAATCTCGCCAGTACCCATTAGTGATTGCGTTTCCGGGGGAGTTTTCCACGCCGGAGAATTATTTGGGCTGGTGGCAGTCACAGGCTGAACAATCGGGCACGATCATTGTGGTGCCACAGCTGTCAGCGGACGGAGCGATTGATTATGGGGCATCAGCCGCAGAACATTCTCGGTTTCTAAATTTCTTGCGCAAGTTGAAGCTCGGTCTGCGTATCGATGACGATCGCGTGTTTGTAGCAGGACACGGCATCGGCGGTGAAATTGCGATGGACATGGTGACATCGCATCCCGATCTGTTTGCCGGCATCGTCTCCATTTGTGGACTTGGCAGAAAACACCTGCAGTGGACCGTCTGGAATGCCGTCAATGTGCCATGGTATGTCGTTGTGGGAGACGGTCAGGGAGGCTGGTACGAACGTGCCGGAATTCTTCTGACGAAACTGATGAAACGTTCTGACGAGAGTGGTCAGTTCTGTGACGCCATGATTGTGAAGTATCTGAATCGAGGCCCGGAAGGTTATCTTGAAGAAGCTGACGATGTGTTTGCTTGGATGGATGTTCATCGCCGCGATCGTTTTCCGGAAAAAATCTACGCCGACATTCTGCGCAGCACGGATCTGAGCTGGTCGTGGGTGCAACTGGATTCTATACCATCACAGTTCACCAAACTTGACGCACCAGGTCGGCCAGGTGACGACGGTTTTCATCCCGCCAGATTGAAGGCACGTCGAACGAGCAAATACTTTGCCGTAGACGGCGTACCCGGCAAAGGGTGTTCCGTATTGCTGTCCCCTGAAATGCCGAACTTCGACATCCAGCAACCCTACATCATCAGCAACGGTACCGAACGTGTGACTGTGAACTACGATCCCGACATCCGCGTCCTGCTGGAACAAGTCCGCCGCACAGGCGACCGCAGCCGATTGTGGTTTATGAAGGTGGAGTTGGCTGACTAAATCTTGAGTTGGTGCTGATTCGACTCCGGCTGAAACTGCTGATGGTGTTCGCACCGGATTCTTCAGACCTCGCAGCCGTGTGAAGCCGACTGGCGTATCGGCTCGATTTGGAGTTACGCTTGAAAGGGCCGCGACCCACATCACAAAATCGGTGTCGAGCCACTGCACTCTGCGTTTGAACTATGTCAGCCCCGGCATTGGTTCGCCGTGATACACATGATGCGGCCGTCCGAATTCATCTTTCCATGCGGCGGTCTGCGGAATTCCCAGAGCCTGGTAGATCGTTGCCGCGAAATTCTCCGGGCGCTGAGGATCAAAGACAGGATACGCGCCGATTTCATCCGTACCACCAACGACGCGACCTCCCTGAATTCCGCCGCCTGCAACAAACACCGACTGCACTGCGCCCCAGTGGTCGCGGCCAGGATACTTGTAGTGGCTTCGCAGAAGCGAGATTTTTGGAGTTCGACCGAACTCACCGGCCATGATGACCAGTGTGCTGTCCAGCAATCCGGAGTCATGCAGATCATCCAGCAACGCACTGACGGCGCGATCAGTCGGTGGCAACAGACTGTCACGCAGATGAGGAAACGCATTGCCATGCGTGTCCCATGTTTCATCATTGCCAAGATTCACCTGTACCAGATTGACGCCGGATTCCACCAGTCGCCGCGCCATGAGAAGTGACCAGCCAAATGAATTCCTGCCGTAGCGATCCTGAATGGAATCATCCGCGTGAGTCACATCCAATGCGCTGCGAATGGCCGGATCGACGAGCAGTGAAATCGCGCCTTCACGATATCGATCAAAGCTCTCTGTCAATGCGGCATCGTCAAGTCGTTGACATTGACGTTCGAGTTCACTCAGTAAGTGGACTCGTCGATTCAGCCCAGTGGCCGTCAGACCTTGCGGCAGACTCAGACTTGGCGCTTCGTAGAGTCGTCCATCTTTGTCACCGCGATCCTGATGGTCGAAGCCATGAGTCGGATAAGCTCCATAGGAGGTTGAATGAAACGGAGACGCTTCAACAAACCATGGATTTCGCTGACTGCCCATCACACCGGCGAATTGCCCTGGCAGGATACGTCCGGAATAATGCACAAGTTGTTCGGGAATCACGGCGGCGGGAGGCAGATTGTTGCGCGCGGTCGAGACGGCACCTGCAACGGCGGCAATGCTGGGCCAGTCCTGCGGACGTGGCTGATTGGGATTGAATCCGGGAGGCAGATCGGATCTGCCGGTCAGCATGATATGGTGCCCGGTTGAATGATCGTTGGACGTGTGCGTCAGTGAACGGCACATTGACCACAGGTGACTTCTGACAGCCAACCCCGGCAAGTGTTCACAAATCTGGACTCCAGGCGTTTGGGTCGCGATCGACGAGAATTCACCCCGAATTTCAGCCGGCGCCTGAGGCTTCGGATCAAAGCTGTCGTGCTGCGACAACCCACCGGAGAGAAAAATGTAGATGCAGGAGCGGATTGGGCCAGCGTTCGTCGTGGACTCCGCAGCCGCGGCTCGCAGTCCGGCGAGATGATTCATACCCAGCCCAAGCAGGCCGATGCCTCCGGCCTGAACCGCCGTGCGCCGAGCGACACTCGGATGATTGAAGACAGGATTTTCACTTTGCATGGCGTCGCCCTTCTGTTGTTGAAGTAAAGCAGTTTACTGTTGGTCAGTCGCACCGACGACTGAGATTTTCCGGTTACAATATGGTTTTTGACATTTCGCTCGTGTGCACCGGAAAACAAATTTTAGCCTGCACAAACGTACCGTAAATCGCAGAGTTCAGGCTTTGACGTGGGGTGAGAATGTTCATACGTTGCGGTTAATCCCGGGTAAGGCGGATGAATGTCAGATTTTTCCGGGTGCCAATGACGAAGACTGAAGGTTAACAGGCCACAAATGAATCCAGATCCGGACTTCGTCATTCAGACGACAGACGTTTCGAAGACGTATCGCAGCGGATTGTTTGGACGCAAATCGTTTCAGGCATTGAAAGGCGTGTCGCTCAACGTCCCGCGAGGAACGATTTACGGGCTGCTCGGTCCAAACGGTGCAGGCAAGACGACGCTGATCAAGATCCTGCTCGGGATCGTACGCAAGACAGGGGGCTCCGCCTCAGTGCTGGGACATGTCGCGGGGTCACGAGCGGCACGGCGTGAAGTTGGTTTTCTGCCGGAAAACCATCGCATTCCTCGCCATCTGACCGCCAACACAGCTCTGGAGTATTATGGTGCGTTGAGCGGGCTTTCGATGTCAGAGATCCGTCAACGTCGTCCGGCGATTCTTGAAACAGTGGGATTATGCGGTCGCGAGAATGATCGTGTCTCCGGCTATTCGAAAGGCATGCTGCAAAGGCTGGGGCTGGCACAATCGATGATTCACAAGCCCCGGCTGATTGTGCTCGACGAGCCCACCGACGGCGTCGATCCTGTCGGACGTCGAGAAATCCGCGAAGTCCTCCAGCGACTTTCCGCAGAAGGCCATTCGGTGTTCCTCAACAGTCACCTGCTGCAGGAAATCGAGCTGGTCTGTGATAGTGTTGCGATCCTGAATCACGGCCAGTGTCTGCTCACGGGCAGTGTGAAAGAGCTGAAGGCAGCACTCGCTGACTCTGCCGTGTTTCTGCAGTTGCGAGGTCAGGAAATGGCCGTTCGCAACGCGACCAGTTCGTTTGCAGGAGCAGTCGTTCGACCAGTCGCAGCAGATGCATTTGAGGTCGAAGTTCGAGTTCATTCCCAGTCGGAACTCGACAAACTTGTCGATACACTGCGCGCGGAGCAGGTCAGCATCTGGAAAATTGCTCGCCGTGAACAGACTCTGGAAGAAGTGTTCATGAATATCGTTGGAGCCGTTCGTCGATGAGAGCTTACTTGGCCATTCTGAAAGATTCTTATCGCGAAGCAGCGGCATCGATGGTGCTCTGGCTGGCACTGTGCGGGATTCTGCTTCTGCTGCTGGCGCTGTCTCCCGTTGGATTGATGACGGCGGCAAACACCACGCTGCGCTACAAAGAACTGGTCGATACGGAAAAATTCGTCAAGGCCCTGTATGACGGGCGGGCAGATACTCAGACTCCGGAAGGGCATCTTTGGTCCCTGCTGACCGAAAAACAACAGGAACAGTTTGCTGAATTCATAAAGCCGGACAGCGAATCAGACGGACGCCGTGGGCAACGTGGCGGCAACAAGCGTTCCATCGTTGTGAGCGCTGTGAATGGACTACTAAAAAAACATGAATTCTACAGTCTGGCTGCTTTCGAAAATGTCGAGCTTGCTGAAGAACTTCGTACGCCCGATGCGGAGTCACTTCAAGTCGATGAACTGTCAAAACGAAATCTACAGCGCCTTGAAAAAGCATTTTCGAGCTCCATCAGCGTCACCGAACGATCTGCGTTGTCACTCACCTACGCTGGATTCGATGTGACCGGACCACTGCCAATTCTGCCGTCGCAGCTAAAGCCGGTCGTCAATGGCATTATTTCTGTAGTACTGTCTTTTTTTCTGGGGATCGTCGGAGTCTTCGCATCGTTGTTGTTTACCGCGACGCTCATTCCTCGCACGTTTGAACCGGGTGAGATTTCTCTGCTGCTGAGCAAACCGGTTTACCGTTCGTTTTTGTTCATCACAAAGTTTCTGGGCGGCTGCGCCTTCACCCTTTTCTGTGCGTCACTCCTAGTGACCGGCATCTGGTTGTTGCTGGGGATTCGGCTTGATATGTGGCGTCCTGAACTGCTGTGGTGCATTCCGTTATACGTATTTCTGTTTTCCATCTACTTTTCCGTGTCGGCTCTGGCCGGAGCAATCTGGCGAAATGCCATCGTATCGTTGATTCTGGTAATCGTCTTCTGGCTGGGTGTGACGTTGATCGGTGTGGCTCAAAACACCATGGATGAGTTCATCGTCAAGGCTCGGCGTGTGAGTGAAATATCTGCAAACGGTGGTGAAATATTTGCCGTTGACGGAGGGCGTATGTTGCACCGCTGGGATAAGAAAACCAACGATTGGATACTCGTCCCGCAGGCTGATGGCGGCGACCAGATCCCGGCGTTTTTGCAACGAATTGTGTTTTCGGGCCATCGATTACGTATTTCCGTGAGCGCTGATGGGAAACGAATTCTGGCTTTGCAACCGGCAATGAGTCGGGGGGGCGGAATGGGGGGGCCTTCAACAATCATGGCCGGAAATGCCGAGGAACAATTTGAATTGCAGTCAGAGTCCCAGACGCCTGAGTCGATATTCGGGATTTTCCAGAACGCCGACGGCGACGTCATTCTGCCCGGCTCACGCGGAGTTTATCGGTTTGTCGGTCAGACCGATCAGGAACGGAAGACGCAGGTATTCATCAAGAGCATCTTCGGAAGTCTGCTGTCATCGTCGTCCAGCAAGGCGTTTGAGAATCTGACAGAGAAGAACTTCCCGGCGATCGCCGCCGGTTCATCCGTTGCTTTCAATCGGACGGACAATTCATTCCTGGCCTTGAATGCTGGCGAACTTCGTCGAATCAACAGGACCGTCGACGGCAAATATGCAGCCGGTGAAAGCAAAGATCTGCAATGGAAAGAATCGGCGATCCTGACCGTGGGCGGTAACATTGCCCTCATCGCGCGAGAGGATGGAAAAGCGATTGCCCTGGATACCACCACATTCGCTCTGATCTCTGAAACAATATTGCCCATCGGCGAGAAGCCGCGAGTCGTTGAATGTGCTCCGGACGGCAGCAGTGCGACGGTGCTTACGCATCACGGAACGGTGCTGGTGTTTGATGCGGAAAGGCGCCAGTTCCTTCGATGGACTCCACGCGAAAGCGGCTATGCGTCCGCTATTGCCTACAACGAAAAATCTCAGTTGATGGTTGTCGATAACCATCGCAGCGTCAGAATTTACAACGTCGCAACGCAGACATCGTCCGAACAACTGCCCGGCAGTGTTGACCTGCCGTGCCGCATCTACGACTACGTTGTTGCGCCACTGCACTCCATCTTGCCAAAGCCCAGTGATCTCGACAATGCCGTGCAGTGGATCGTGACCGGAGAAAAATCCGTCGAACTCAACAAGGATGCCAGTCAAACGGGCAACGCGCGGGCCAATCTGGAAGCAGACCGTGTGATCTTCAAAGTCCGGAACACCATCCTCAGCAATCTTGCTTTCATCGTCGTGATGCTGGGCTTGGGCTGTCTGTATATCGCTCGCAGCGATTTTTGAAATACAGAAAACATGATGCTGAAGTGATGCGGCATCATAAAATGAGCCAGCGGTGGCACTACCGCACGACTCATTCCCGTGTGATTTTGCACCATTCTCCTTCGTGAACCAGCTTCAGTTTTCCGTCGGCCAGTGGAATCTCAGCGACACCGGCCTTTGAAAAAGTGATCTCTGTCGGAGCTGTTTCGAGGTCAGGGGAGAACCACTGCATGGGCTCGTCGAAATACATGTCGCGATCGGGTATCTGTGTAAGCTCAAACGGGTGTCGGGTTCCATGAGAGAGGTGTACTTTCATATGCTCGTACCGTTTGTGTTGACAGGGTTGCATGACGACGATCACGGGGTTGATGGACACGATTCTCATCTTGGGAGAACACCGCCCCTGACGGACCACGTCCTCGATTGTCGATACATATCCGATCTCTTTCAGGTACGACCACACTTCCTTGCCCACGGCTTCCGGATCATGCTCATCGCCATCTTCATCCATCCAGAAATTCTTCCAAATATCCCCGTAAAACGAGCTCCCCATACTTCTTTCACCTTCTTGTGCCTGCCGCGTCGGGGAGCACCAGGGACATCCTTTGTGGGTGCGAAGTTTCAACAGCGGCCCCCGGCCACACCCAATGAGCAAGGTACTGAGCAACAACGCACCGACGCAGACCCAGGACAGGGAACCGGGTATGATCACGCCTCGACTCATTCTTGTATTCATGATCACACAACCCGTTCTTCGCTATTTACCACCGCCAGTGCGGCAAAGTCGAATTAACGTTTTGTCACTCAAGATTGTCCACGAGATACACGATGAACGATCTGCTCCTGCGGCTTTGATGCGAAACACATTTATTCAACTAATTTTGGCGACGTGGAGGGCGCCCGCCGTCGCGGCGACCACGAGTTTCGGCTCGACGCGCGTGCTCTTCAGTCGGTGTTCGGATTGCCAGACTACCGATCGCTTCTTCCCAGGTCGGAATGTCCTGAAACTCAGCGGCGACGAGTTGAGGCCGAGGGCCGCGCCGGCTATCACCTCCGTCACCTGCAACAGTTGGTCGAGAATCTCGCGCTGGTCGAGAATCTCGCGCTGGCTGAGGTTCTCGCGCCGGTCTAGCATCTCTCGCTGGCTGAGGTTCCTGCGCCGGCCTAGCATCTCTCGCTGGCTGAGGTTCTCGCCCCGGTCTAGCATCCCGCGATGGCTGATGAGGTTCCCGCGCCGGCCTAGCATCCCGCGATGGCTGAGGTTCCCGCGCGGGCCTAGCATCCCGCGCTGGCTGGCGACGAGGCTGTTCTGTCGATTCTGCGTCACGAGGTTCACGGTCTCCCTGACCACGTCCTCGGCCCTGACCGCTCCGTGGAGGCCGTTCGCTGCGAGTCCCCTCACTGCGAGCAGGCTCACTGCGAGATCCTTCGCGTCGGCGTGGCAATTCTACATCGTCATCCAGATCGCCGAAATCTGACAGCTCGACATCGTCGTCCGCCAGATTTTCGTCATCATCCATGTTGTCTTCATCACGCACCGGACGTCGGGAACTGGCGGCTGGACGATCTTCCGCACGAACGGGTTCTGGGGATTCGTCGCGGCTTCGACCGCGGCCACGACGACCGCGGCGGCCTCGACGCGGACGGCCCGGACCGCTTTCGCCCTGTTCAGAGCGTTCTACGTTGTCACCATCTTCGTCTTCTTCGTCAATATCGTCCGGCTCAGACTTGCGAGCTGCTGGCGAAGGCGGCTCATCCTGTATTCGACGCTGAGCCTTTACGCTGCCGGGTGACACGGTAACGAAATCCTCCTGATCCTCTTCGAACATGATCTCGCTGAAATCATCATCGAAGTCCACACCGCTCCCGGCGGAATCTGTTGCCTCGCTTGCCGGTGCAGCCGTTTCCGTTCCATCACGCCGACCGCGGCCGCGGCCCCGACCACCACGCCGACGGCCTCGACGACGTTTCGGAGCATCATCATCGTCGTCCGCTTCAGCCACTGGCGCTGTTCCAACGGCCTCATCATCGCCATCATCATCATGATCTGGATCCAACGGCCGCGACGCGGATCCAGCAGACGGCTGCTTTTGAGCTTCGTCGTCCCAAACCCAGCCGTCAAGTTCCCTCCAGTAATCGTCATCGGCTGGCGGCGATTTTCGAGCTGCATCAGCAGCCTTTGGCGCAGGCGGGCGATCTGATCCGCGGCTGTCCGCACGAGCCGCTGTGCTTTCGTGCGAACGACCACCACGAGACCCCGGGCGCTCATCGCGACGTCCTCCGCGATGCTGTCCACGATCACCTGAGGCAGGACGTTGCTCATCGCGCGACTCCGCAGGTGTCCGTCCGGAACGAGCCGGGGCGGGGCGTGAATCAATTCTACGTTCATCTCGCGCTGGCTTGGACTCGCGGGCCGCAGGAACCGCCTTTTTGGGGGCCGGAGCGATCACGTCGGAACCGAAATCCAGATCGTCATCGTCGTTGAAATCCAGTTCTATCTCGTCCAGTTCGTCGTCTTTTACGTCTTCCTCTTCCTCGTCATCCTCGTCGTCTTCACCATCGAAGTCGTCGTCCTCATCTTCCTCCTCATCTTCCTCTTCATCTTCATCTTCGTCGCCGAAGTCGAAGTTTTCGTCGTCGTCCTCTTCGTCGTCCGCATCATTGACTTCGACGTCATCGTCGTCGTCGTCGTCTGAAAACACGATGAGATCGTCGAGGTTTTCTTCAAAGCGATTGGGCGCGGAAGTTACTCCGAAACTTCCGGCATCTGCTGAAGCAAAAGCCCCACCGGAATCGACGCGATCACCTAGCGATTGATGCTCGCCGGCGCCTGCATGGATTACGGGTCGAGTGTCGTCGTAGTCATCAAACAGGACTTCGCCACCGACATCGGCAGGATTCAGATTGAGACCAAAAAATGACTCTGCCAGATACTTGGCAGCGTCGTCAGATTTGTGTTTGTGCGAATCTTCGCCCGGACCAGTCATTTCATCGATCTTTCAATATCGGATTCGTCCCCCCTGTAGAAAGATACCACGGGACGGGAATAGGGAACGAAGGCTACTCCGGCGCAAGCAGGAATGCAATTCGAGACGTCAAGGGCAGGAATTCTTCGTAACTCAGGTCCTGAATTTGCCTGTCAGTAAGGGAAATCTGAGTCGTCTTTACCGAATTGGCTGCATTTGACTTTACCGGTTACATCGTCTGTACCGATAGTAACGGCAGTGTTTCGTCGCCAGCGGCGGTATCGCGCGCTGCGGGTTTCTCGACTGGTTTGGACAAAAAGCAAGAGGGGGCAGGAACATGTGGAATTGGCGCGACCGACGTTCTCAAAATCGATCTCGGAGCGCACCAGCCACAGCCGCTGAGAGCATTCAGGCTCTGGAAGACCGGGCACTGCTCGCAGGCAACGTGGTGGCAAGTTTGAGCGGTCCGCATTTGTCGGTGTCGGGCGACGCCGCAGACAATCAGGTCGAAGTCACGGTTGTCAATAATCAAGTCGTTCTGCGTGGTCTGAGTAACACGACAATCAACGGATCGACTGAGCTCTTTGTGATCGCAGCCAACATGGACACGGCACCTGGAAATATTACGATTGAGACTGGTGTAGGAAATGACAGTGTCATCTTCAGTCGCAATGTGAAGGTGTCAGGCAGTGTGTGGCTCGATGGTGGTGCCGGAAACGATGCGCTCAGTGTGACCGGTGCAACGTTCCACCGGACGATCAGTATTTATGGTCGAGCGGGAAATGACACGATCAGCCTGCAAGATGCAACGACGGAAAGTTTGCTGCGGATCAAAGGCAATTCCGGCGACGATTTGATCAGTCTCACCAACCTGACGACTGACGGCGAGGTCAGGATTGAAGGGAACAAGGGTGCGGACGGAGTTTCCTTCAATAACGTGACGACAAACTCAAGCACAAAGATCAACACAGGAAGCGGCAATGATGATATTGTCATTCGGGGATCAACGCTAAACGGAGCACTCCGCGTAAAGACGAAACAGGATGCCGACATGCTGCTGATGGACGGCAACACCGTCGGTGGCCCTGTCGCGATCAACATGGGCCGAAACAGCGACTCTGTGCAGCTGCGAAACATCAACACATTCAACAGTTCATTCCACGTTCAGTCGGGCGACGGAAACTCGGACGAAGTCGATCTTGGTACGGCCACTGTTTTCAATGCAGGCAGCCGAGTTCGCAAGTCCGAGAGCTCCACGGTGACTGCATCCCAGACCGCTCGCATTGATGCTGCGACCACGGGCCTGATCGCCCGCGCCACCGCCGCTGATGCAGCTCCCGCGACTCTGATTTCCCTGACACTGGCGCTGGACACGTCGGCGAACACAACCGAAGCTTCATTCGGCGGAGCCCTGATCACCCGCAACGCAAATTTTGAAGTCGCGGGGAACACGTTGCCGGGAGCCACCGTCACGCTGGACACCGATAACGACGGGAGTTTTGACGACGGCACACTGACGGCAGACAACCTCGGGCATTTCTCAACGATGGTCACGCTGCAGAGAACCGATCTGAGCACCGCAAAGGCAGGGAACGACCAACTCAACGGATTTAACGAGATCAAAGTTCGTTCCACATTTACCGGGGTGGGGACGGTGGACTCTGCAGTGGATGTGGATTATGTCCCTGCGACGGAGAAAATCGTACGATTTACCTCAAACGAAGGCACGTTCGAAGTTGAGATGTTCAACGGCCTGACCCCATTAACGGTGGCGAATTTCCTGGGCTACACGGCTCGGTATACGGACGCAATCGTTCAGCGGTCGGTCAGCAACTTTGTGATTCAGGCTGGCGGATTCACGGTCAACGATAATCAGCTTTCTGAAATCACGAAAGACGCGAACATCAACAATGAGTTTAACAACACCACTTCGAACATCCGCGGGACGCTGTCGATGGCAACGCCCGGAAACAACATTAACGGAGGGTCCAGTGAGTGGTTCTTCAACACAAACAATAATTCTACAAGTCTTGACGCCGTGCCGCATACGGTCTTCGGTCGCGTCATTGGTAACGGGATGACCGTCGTCGACAAGATTGCGGCCTTGCCCGTGACCGACCTTTCGACTGCCACTGGAATCGGTGATTCAACAAATGGTCCGGTCAATACTGTTCCAATGCGAGTTCCGTTCACCGAACTATCCAAGGCACTCACGGGCACAGTTTCTGCGACGGCAAGCAGTACAACTGTCGTCGGCGTCGGGACAAAATTCCTGACGGAACTTTACGGCAGCCTGACCGGCACCGGCTCGCGGATTCGCATCAATGGCGCAACGTTCCGAGTGATATCAGTCCAAAGCGACACCAGTCTGACGCTGGTCGCTGCACCTGCGACCACTTCAACCGCTCAGGCCGCAACCACCGACAACTTCGCCGATGACAACTTCGTCCGCTTCTCGTCAATCTCGGAGATCCTCAGCGTATAGTCTCTGCGCACATAACTCGCGGCTACGCTGTATCGCCGCAATCGCGGCGAATCGCAGTACTGAGGCCATCGATGATCGAATCGTATTTGTAAGCGATATGCAGTGACTCACGCACCACGCTGACAACTCGGCGGTTGCCGCCACGGCGAAGATGTTGCGACGCAGGCCTTGCTAAAGGTGCTTCGAAAGTCGGTGGTGGAGCGTTGGCGAGCGCAGCCAGCGTTGCATAGTACTGTCGCCGCGTGACGCTCTCGCTCGCAACGATGTTGATCAGCGATGGTGGCGATTCCAGTTTGCTGATGCAATCGATTGCCGTCACCGCATCTTCGACATGGATCAGATTGAGCCATTCATCCGGTGGCGACGTGATCGGAGCGTTACTCTGAAGATCTGCAATGCGACGCAGCAATCGATTTGGGCCATAGATCCCCGCCAGCCGTAGAATTGAAACGCACACACAGTTCCGCGTCGCAAAATCCTGCAGAAGCTGTTCCGCCGCGAGGCAGGCAATGCCACCTTCGGACACTGGATTTGG
The DNA here is from genome assembly GCA_947476295.1 of Planctomycetaceae bacterium. Taxonomy (GTDB): domain Bacteria; phylum Planctomycetota; class Planctomycetia; order Planctomycetales; family Planctomycetaceae; genus SXXK01. The sequence continues at coordinate 48,455 of CANJQC010000010.1, forward strand.
GACCGTGTTTTCATCCACATCCTGCCCGCACCCTTCGCCGTAAACACTTGTGCTGGAGGTGTACAGAATTCGCCGAGGCTCCGTACGCGGTGGCAGGGCGTCGAGTAGTCGTTGCAGGCCGTCAATCCAGATCGCCTGCCGCGACGTGCCGTTCGTTCGTTCGAAGCCCACGCTCCAGAGCACAACGTCCACATCCGGTAATTGCGGCATCGGCGTCGCGTGAGCCAGATCTAGGCTGAGCGGAGTGAATCCGGCATCGGAAAATTCCTTCGCCTTTGACTCACTGCGTGTGATGGCAAACACTCGCATTCCATGTGCTTCCCAAGTCGCAGCCACGCGACGACCGACATAGCCACACCCGGCGATGATTGCGGATTCAGGTCTCTTCACAATTGCCCCGTCTGGGAAAACGTATCTTGATGCTACCGCACGAAAGGTTGTTGGCAGCATGTCGGAAAAGAATGTCCAACGTACATAAAAACACAAACTTTCACTTCCTGAACTACTGCGGAAATTCGCGTGAGTCCGCTGCCGAAGCACGGATTGATATCGTCGCGTTCGGCGTGGTCAGTTGAATCAGTCTCTCGTCGGCAATATGAACGCAACGCAGCGGCGGCAGGCTTGAATAGTCGGGTGACTGAGCGATTAGTTGCCCGGTTGTTTCGTCAATCACCTGCACGACAAGTTTGTCCTCGGACTGATATCCGAGGTTAGCATCCAGCATCTGTTTGGGCGCGGCCCAGGAAACCAACAGATCCGTCGGATCTCCGTGGACGTCCGGAAAGACAGCTTGCTCAACATTGACGCTCCACTGCACGTCGCCCGTGACCGGATTCAGGCACAACAATGGGCCGTTGGACAAACGCATCGAACCTCGCATAAATGCCTGCTGAATCGAACGTTCGGACCGGCCTTCGCCACTGAGTGCCGCAAAGAGTCGTCCGTGGCGTTCAAATGCGGAAAAGGAAAACACAAAACCGGATTCTACAAACTTCGACACGGGTGTTCTGAAGTCGATCCTGCCATGATCAACGTCAATTAGAATCAGCTCAAGCGTTGCCGACACAACCAGCACACGATTATTCTCCAGTACCTGACAAACGGTTCTTTCGTGACGATTCAGCGGCAGAATTGGTTCATCGTCTTCCAGTTCGTCTTTGCCCGACGCGCTGTCAAACAGATGCAACCGAGCATTTGAATCCGTATAAAGCAAACATCGTCCAATAGTGACAACAGATTCAGATCGACCAATTGTGAGTCGACCGGAACCCAGCAGCCGTCCGTCTCGCGTATTGAAACGTTCGTAACTGCGTGAGTCGCTGCCCATAACGAGAGTTGCCTGTCGATCACCGGCAATCCTGCGTACCGACGGATTTGTGCCGCGAAACATCGTCGTCTGTTCACTCTGTGATAAGTTGAGTTTCCGATTCCACAAATCATCGCCAGTCAACGGGTCTGAACAGTGCAGTTCGTCAGCAAATTGCCAGATAAAGTGATCGGAACCCAGAGAACCAAATTCCACTCGCTGCGCGTCTTTTTCGCCATTTCGGAAACGCCGTTTCCAAAGAATGCCGGCCTCACCTAGAATTGGGCACGACATCATTGCTATTTCGTCGGTGCTGCAGACCGGGAACAATCCCGGCGTCAGATCTCCGTCCGACAACGGCACAAACCGACCGGCTGCTGGATTGACAGAAAACGGCAAGGCAACTTGATCTCGTATTGACCCGTCCAGCGGATCAGTGGAAATCAGCTTTGACCCCCCATCCATTTCGCTCGAAAGATAGGTGTTCATTGAGCAATGTTTTGGCAATGCTTCGGACCAAACCTGGCGATTAATCGCCTCAACATCCGCATCCGGCTGTCGAATGAACGGCAAAAATTCAAACGCCAGCGGCGCCGACACCGCTGACGTTATCCCGGATTCCGGCGATCCCAAAGGGCCAGTGGTATGTCTCGAATTGTCATCATCGTCATTGCTCACCGCTGGTCGGTTTCGAAATGCGCTGGTGTCTCGAAGTGATCTCATCTGCTTCAGAAGATGCGATGCCTGCGCGTACGAGGTCTTGTTCCCCGTCGCTGAAGCCTCGCACCATCGGACCAGAAAAAGTTCTGCGACGGAAAATTCGCCACGACTGATCAGTCGATTCGCAAGTCGTTGACGCAACGTATCATCCGGGATGACTTCGGGATGCTGGGCGGCGCGGCTGACAAGTTTCCGCATTTCTTCGTTTGAAAGATCGTCAACTGCGTGCGTATCAGTCGTTAAATTGATGGACGATTCGTCGAACAACAATTCCGGACGGACGCTCCACAGGTTTGTGAGCCTGATCGGCCTGTTCCAGTCGCGAAGCCGTTTCAACTCTGCCACCCCGGGTGACCGACGATCCGGGGACGAATCTGACAGCAGTTGAAACACGGACGCTCGGAATCCAAGTTCTGCCGGCAATTGTAATTGTGACAGCAGCGCCGCGTCGCGAGGAATCTCCGCGTCCGGCAGTATAAACTGTTCCACCGGTATTCCCTGGATGCCTTCCTGTCTGGCAGCGATCGCGCGGCCCCATTGCTGCAGAATAAGTTCTGCCAGAAACTCATCGATCTTCGGCGATGGTGGTTCGCCCGCATTTCGGGAGGCCACGGCTTCCTTAAGCAAAGTCAAGGACGTGTCGATATCGCCGTTGATGAGATGAGCCTGAGCCTGAATCAGAAATTGTTTTGTCGGATTGGCAGTCAGTGCCGGCAACTGATCGGCGCTTTTCAAAAGTGCATCGACTCGGGGAAACACGGCGACGCAGGTGGGGGTCGAGACGCAGATCAATTCGTCATCACTGACGACAGCTCCGTACTGGTCCATCGAATTCTGTGGCGAATCAATGATCGACTGCGGAACCAGTGCACCACTCGACAGATTCACTGTAACCGCCTGACCATAACGCATGGGAATCACACAACGATCGCCGCGACATTCGGCGCGTCCACTACCCCCGGGAATCTGCACGACCCAGTTCTGATCGCCTGTTTTCAAATCTACGCTGCGACAATGACGATCTCCTACAAGAATTATCTGACTTCCACAAATCCCAGCGACATAATAGTCCGGGCTTCCGCCGACTTCTCCCGCGCCGAATGCTCGCCGCGATGATTTCCAGAGGATCTCACCAGTCTCCAGCGACAGACCGCAGAGTGACGCCGAAGCATGACTGCTACAGACGACGATTCCATCGGCAATGCACGGCACCTGGATCGATGGCGACGGAATCGATGAGTCATCAGTCGGCAATGGCCAGCCAAACCGGAACTCCGGTGTAAGGGACGCTTCATCACGAATTGACGTAGCCCACAGCAACATCCCATCCAGTGCTCGCACGCCGATCAGCATTCCGTCCGCCAGACTGCACACAATCGTATTTCCGCTCACGACACAGGTACTCGTGCGTTTGGTGAAGATCGAGGCATCGATAAACGTGAACGTATTTTCGTCGGCGTATGCGAGTGGTTGCCGCCACAACAGTTCGCCCGTGTTTCGTTGCAGACAGTTGAGAAACACCTGAGTGTCATCGAGCGTCAGGACGAAGACTCGGGGCCCCTGGCCAGTTGGCGGGGAGAGGAATCGATGGCCCGACCACGTTCGATCTGCTTCCTCCGTGTCTACTTCGGAAACTTTAATTGCGCTGGCTCCTGACGCGAACGCTGTTGCATCTCTAGGCGATGGTGTGGACTCAATCGATTGAACTTTGGCAACTGGATCGTATTGAAAAGGCTGTCCGTCCCCGATCTGCCACGCCACGATCGGGACAGAAGCGTCGTTGTCACGGCGGAGCGCGACCAGCCGACTGGCCACAGGTTGATGATTCAGTTCATCGTCCTCTTCAATGACGGGAAATCCGTTGCGACTGCGAATCACACGACCAACGGGATTGTCGATGAAGGGATCTCTGCCTGCGAAGAATGAGAACCGATCGACGAAGAACAGAAAGTCGCTGTCTGCCGCGACAAGTCCGAATTCCGCCAACCCATAGATCGGCGAAGCCCTGTCGAACACTGATTGCGATTCGCTCACTGCCTGAGTCGTGCCGACCTCCAGTTCGTCGTACACAGAGGCCGACTGTCGGCGGAACGTGTCCGTTGGAACCGACCAGCGTTCTTGGCCGCTGGATCGATCCAGCGCGACGATACGAAACGGCGTGCGGATGACGATACTGTCGCTCCAGAACACAGATCGCCAGTTGTTAAATTCATTAAAGCGGCTCCGCGCTTCAGGATCGAACATCGACAGCAGATATCCGGTTTCCGGCTGGGGCACACCTGGGAAATTCCAGATCGCTTCACGCCACGTCCACAGCGGTTTCGGCCAGGGTGGTGCAATCGTACCGGTCGATGCCGAAGCTGAAACTGACAACTGCACGGCCGGGGATGATTCGTCGGTGCTGAGATTGTTGCTGCGTTCGGCATCGAGTTTAGTGATCATTTCTTTCAGCGGACGCAATTGCCGCTGGGGTTCGGAATGGAGCACAGTGCCGGAGTACATCTCTTCCAACTGCCGAATCTGAGCAGCAACCCGATGCGAGTCCCCTTTTAGCAACTCGCAAGTCATATCAATCACCGCAGCCTGAAGACCGGCTTCGGTCAACGGAAACGTGCGAGCCACACGCGCCACTTCCTGACGACCGTTGCTGCGGATCGCAGATTCCAGCTCCTGTTTGGCAATGACTCGGTTTGCATCGACCCATGCTCGCTGCAATTCCGGTGAACTCTGCAAGAGCACCGTCAGCGCGCGATTTCGCAGGCTGCTGGCGGATTCGGATTCTGAATCAAATTCAAAGACATCATGCGGATGAGCAAAAATCGTCAACAGAGATGCCGGCATCCCCTCGGCGTTACGACGATCACGCGCCGATTCGGCTGATCGCAGAAGCAATTCAATCTGTCGGTCGCGAAACAGTTGCTGCGAAAGGATTTCCGGCAGTCCATGGTCTTCCACGGCTGGAAGTTCTGCAGCCGGACGTTGCTGAGCAAAACAAACTGCGGCACCAGAAGTCCACAAAACGCTCATACTCACGACAAGTTGCAGCAGAAGGGTCGTCCACGGTTGGCACATGAATGAACTGGCACTCAGAATGATGGCGTTTCGGTTTAGCAATGCAGAAGGAGTATACAGGACATTTCGGTAAAGCGTGAGGGAAAGTCGCAGTTTCCAGCCCCCTTTTTCTCCAGCTTGCCTGATGGCAATATGATTTTGGGATGGGTATACTCCACGCGGTCCCCGCTGATAGGAACTCGAAGCGTCAGCGAGGGCCATAATGCCTTGCCTCGCTAATGCATCGGGTTAAATTTTCCAGCCCAATTCTAGGATTCTCTTTGACTATGTCTGCCTCAGGTCATTTCCATTCAGAACACGCTGATAACGATGTGGCCGGTGGCAGCAATGCCTCGAAGCCATCGCTGGCAACGCACATCGTCAATGGTGTCGAACGGCTGGTGCTGGAGGCTATCGAGAACACTCGACCGCTTGAGATCGATCCTTCACGTTCGCAGTTGTTTGAATTGTTCGTCGCAGCTGACAATGCAGGCATGATTGCGGACGACAGCAATGTCGGTGTCTTTGATGGCTTCGACGAAGAAAGCTCCGTCACGGATTTGTCCGCCGACAGTCTGTGCCGTCTGCTTGCCCGACGCTGGGGCTTGGACATGGCCGCACGCGAGGCCCAGGCTCTGCAAACTCGCCTGCCCGCTGACCAGTTGGAACGCATGCGAGTGCTGTGGTCTATGATGAGAATGTGGATGGAATGGAGCTACGCCTGGCGACGCTGGAGCGAGTTTCATCCTCGGTAGTTCCGCTAATTGCCGCTCGAGAACATCGTCCGTCGCTGGAAGAAGATGATCATCTCGTCTTTGTTTTGCGGATTGGGCACAGCGCTGACCATTTGCCAGCCGCGATCGCCGAGTTTTGCAATGTACCCGCCTTTGAACGTTCCTTCCCTGTCGGTTTCAAGGTAGTACGTCATATATTCCATTTGCGGATGAATGAGCGTATCAAAGAGCAGCCGCGTAAAAAGTTCCGCCGACCAAATTGTCAGGATCAGCAGAAACAATTGTTTGTAGCTCATCGCTGTTTCATTCCCGTATGACAAAGCCCTAATTCAGGCCCCCGCGTCCGACCGGGTGCCGCTTCATACTGCGGAGTTCCCGGATCGATTTTGAGGTCACCGGGCGTGACGATGTTTCAGACTCCGGTGTCGGCTGAGATTGATAGTTCACAGGATCAAGGAAGTCATCGACCATCCTGGGTTTCGCTGGTTCGAAAGACTTAGTTCGTTTTTCAGCAGCGTTTGGAGTCTGCCGCAGTGGTTCAGTGACCGTCTGCGGTTTCATTGCGCGATTATCGGGGCCGGTCGTTTCAAGCGCCGCACGTCCGACCGGGTGCCGCTGCTTACTGCGGAATTCCCGGATCGATCTTGAGCTCACCGGGTGAGACGACGTTTTCGACTCAGGTGTCGGCTGAGATTGATAGTGTACGGGATCAAGGAAGTCATCGTCCCTAGGTTCCGCTGGATCGAAAGGCATTGGTGGTTCTTCAGCGGCGTTTGGAGCCTGCGGTAGTGGTTCAGTAGTCTCCTGCCGTTCCGTGGCGGGAACATCATAGATGATCGTTCCTGGCTGCATTTCAAAAGTCGCTGGTGAAGTTGGATTCAGGTTTTCGACAGCTCCGGGTTCAAACGGTCGAGCAGAACTGCCTTGCGATTCCCATGAATTCACGTCAGGTCCACCTACGAATTCCTCCGGCACAGTTCGCAGGTGCATGTTGTCCAAAGCCTGTGACATTGCTTCGCCGCGAATCCTTGCATCGTCGTAGGCCTCCGTATTCCATTCACCTTCCGAAAGGAAGATCGAATTCGTATGCAAAATCGCACCCTTGCGAAAATTTACTTCCGTAATGGCTTTGTTGTAGTCCACGATCAGCTTCAGATATCCCTGATCCGCATCGCGGCTGGTGATCTTCGCTTCAAGAACGCGTCCCAGCATAACCGCGTCACGCTTATCATCTACGTCGGTACGCGTCAACGCTGATTCGGCGTAGCGTTTCGCTGCAGCCGCTTTATTCAGGCCAGTTTCGGCAAGCAGATAATTTTGCTCCATCTTGATCATGGCATCGCTGAGTTCATAACCGATTTCTTCTTCCTGCTTTGCGAGAATAGCGTGGGCTTTGCGTAGTCTCAATTCGTAGTTGCGTATCTGAGCGCGGGCCAGTCGCAGCCCAAGTGGCATCGAAAACGAAACGCCAGCGGTCCATGTCGTATTGAGTCCCTGGCTCAAAGATTCATAGTAACTGTTGTAGCCAACATCAGTGGTACCATCATCGTCCTCTCGGCCGCGAAGATTGTCACCAAGTCCGTTGACGCGGTATTGAGACACTAAATCCAGACGAGGTCGTGCGAGATTCTGCGAGGCTTTGTACTGCAGTTCCAGACTGCGGATCTCCCACTTCTGACGTCGCAGCTCATGACGATTCGAAAGCGATTCCAGCAGACTCGATTCCCAATCCAGTTCCAGCTTTGCTGCTGAAGGCACATCGACCGGTGTAATGAATGTGCCGTCGTTCAATGGCAGTCCCAGCAAACGGCGCAGACGATACTCAGACTGCAGTACGTCGCCAAGCGATCCTTGGATGCGAGCTTTGCCTTCGTAGATACGATTCTCAGCCTGAGCAACAGCGTCCGGAAATTCATCGCGCTGATCTAAGTCGTTATGGAATCGCAGCAGATCTTGAAAGGTCTCAATCTCAGATTCGTACAATTGCAGATACAGATACAGGTCCCAGTAGCGGTTTTCCACATCGCGCAACAATGTGGTGACGGATTGTTCAAATTCCAGCAGCGAAATATCAGAATTGATCCGCGAAATCAGTACACCCTGCGCAACACCCGAAACGCCTCGAACGTTCGATTGCTGCGGACCTGCAATGCGGGTGAATTCAACGCCCGAACCCGCCAACAGTGGCTGACGATATTCTGCCTGTACTCCGCCCGAATATGCGGAATCAAACAGTCGAGCTTGATTGCTGCGGCTGTAATTGACATCATGCTGAACAGCCAGCGTACCGGCGGTTGCGATCGTCTTTTCCAGACGCGTTTGAAATTGCGCCGTATGGTCCTGCAGCGTGCCGCCAGCTGGAATGCCTATGTTTGGAGAATTCTGCGGGTCTTCTGAGACGCCGCCCTGAAACGAATTGGTAAGTATGGGATCGAAGTTGGACAGCGCGGCTTCCGGGCCAAGGTTGCCGAACAGAAAACCAGTGTCCTGAATCGCATTGTCCCACACCGAAGCGACTCGACTGGGATTTCCCAGCAGCGGGTTCGATGGTGAACCGAAACTCTGATCGTCCACGATGATGTCTGCATTTGTCATTGCCATGCGGATACATTCGTTCAACGTCATCTCGCGTGGTTCGACCTCTTCCAGACTCGTGATGCTGCGAGGGCCCCGCAATAGCTCCGGATTGATTTCGTGGGGCTGTGTTTGGGTCGGGTACTCGATGCTAGTGGCATAGTTTTCGTAATGCTTAAGCCCTCCGTCTTCGCCAATAAGGTATTGCAGACGCGATCCAGGTCCAGCGCAGCCTTGGCCAAGCATTGCGAGCAGCAGTGCCAGAGCTGTTGAGCGTTTCCATCGATTCGTCTTCACGCCTGACTCCAGTAGGACGGCATCCCAGTTCGATTGATCGCAGGAGTGCTTCGTTTCGCCTTGACTATTGCTGATCGAGGGCCCGCCATGACTTGCGCAACGGCAGCGACACGGCAAGGCCTCATAATTGTTATCGTCGGCATAACCGTCAAACTTTGTGCAAACTTCCAAAAACCTGTGTCTGGAGTGAAACGGGCGGAAAAAAGCGTTTGGCGCGTAAAAAAACCCGCGTTGAAACACGGGCTCAGTCGTCCGCACAGCAGGTTTTGCCGGTTCTTTGATGCGTCCCCTCGCGGCATTGACCTGAATGTTTTCAGGAATCGGTTGAGAGAAGAACGGCTCCATCTGCGATGGAAGGCTTTCAAGTGATCGGTTTAGCGGGACTGGGGACTAGCGAAGTTGTGGCAAGTTATTCTGATTAGGGGAACCTTGCGGCCTCGAGCATACAGCCAACACGCCATTGTCTGCCCCCGGAGGCATCCGCTGGGCAAACATTGCCGAAGCCCCTTGTTGAGCGGCATCCCGGCAAGCAGTTTTGCATCAGCCCAAGGATACACAAGGGCCTCTCAACCCACACAACACGTCAATCGCCGGAATCGAACGAGAACGTACCGGCAAGCTGACGCATGCCGCTCGCCGGCTGAGGCTTTGGCCTGGAAAATGCCGGTTTCGGGGTTTCAACGCGACTTATTGGTGGCCGAGCGAGGTAGAATTCAGGGACGATACCGAATTCCACTCTCACAAGTTCTGGTTCCTGAATGAAGTCTTCTGCAAAGCGACCGTTGCTCGCGGATAAGCATTTTTCCAATATGCATCGCTGGCTTGAGATGGAGGGAGAGGCGGAAAGAGAAAGATTGGCTCAGCGGCGAAAAGCTCAGTCGTCGGACACCGCTGAACGCACTGGCGAGACGTTGCTGGATCTGGTCATTCGGACTCATACGACGGGTCTTGGTGGGCGTTATCTGCTTACGCTGGCGAAGCGACGCTCGCCCGATCGGTTGCCCTGGAATCGATTCAAGGTGGGCAGCCCGATTCTGCTGTCCGACAATCGTGACGAAAGCGTAGAATCTGTACAGGGCGTCGTGAGTGCCCGGCGCGTCGATACGCTGGAAGTCGCTGTCGATGACTGGCCGTCGGGCGACCGATTTCGACTAGATTTTTCCCCGGATGAAGTCACTCGCAAACGCCAGGCAGCCGCATTACAGAGCGCAGAGAAGGCAACGGGGCGACACGCACAGCTTCGAGATCTGCTGCTCGGCGATCGCGAACCGACATTTCACCGAAACGCCCCCCCCCCAACTGACATCTCGCAACGACTCAACCCGTCACAGCACGATGCAATACGACACGCTCTGGCGTCCAACGACCTAGCGATTATTCATGGACCTCCGGGAACTGGTAAGACCACAACCGTCGTCGAAGTTATTCGACTGCTTGTCGCGCGCGGGCAACGTGTGCTGGCCTGTGCTCCAAGCAATACGGCCGTAGATAATCTCCTGGAACGCTTGTTGGCGATCGGTGAACCAGCAGTGCGATTGGGGCATCCTGCACGAGTCTCCGAAGATCTGCGACAGCACTCGCTCGATGCACTGGTCGGGCGGCACGAAGCGATGATGGTCGTGCATCAGATGATGCGGGAGGCGGAGCAGATTGAACGGAAGGCGGCGCGGTTCACGCGCGGCAGACCGGCACCAGGACATCGTGGCCAGCAGCGTCAGGAGGCACGTGAATTGAAACGCCACGCCCGGATTCTGGAAAAACAGGCGATCAGCGATTTGCTGAAGGACGCGCGAGTCATCTGTGCGACCACAACGTTTGATGATTCAATCCTAGATGATCTGCGATTCGACGTGCTGGTGATCGATGAAGCATGTCAAAGCGTTGAGCCTGGTTGCTGGGTTCCGCTGCGCCGCGGCGATCGTCTCATTTTGGCTGGCGATCACCTGCAGTTGCCACCGACAATTCTGTCCGATGCGGCTAAGAATGAGGGATTTGCAGTCAGTATGATGGAACGGCTGGTGAATCACTACGGCGATCTCGTGACGCGGCAGTTGACCGTGCAGTATCGCATGCATGAATCGATTATGGGATTCTCGTCGCAGCATTTTTACGACAACACTTTGATCGCCGATGAATCCGTGCGTCTGCATGTGCTGTCGGATCTGCCGAGGATACAACCTGACCTTGTTTCCGATGATCCGGTCACGTTCATCGATACGGCGGGAACGGGATGGCAGGAAGAGCTGGAACCGGAGGGTCTGAGCAAACGAAATCCGGAAGAAGGGCGATTGGTTCTGAAGCAGGTCAATGCTCTTTGTGAAGCGGGCCTTGCCCCATCCGATATCGCCGTGATCGCGCCGTATGCAGCACAGGTTCGCTGGTTACGGGAACATGCGATTTATGATCACCTTGAAATTGACACGGTCGATGGATTTCAGGGACGCGAAAAGGAAGCAGTCGTCATTTCATTGGTCCGATCTAATTCAATCGGTGAGATTGGTTTTCTGTCCGACGCCAGACGCATGAACGTCGCTCTGACGCGCGCGAAGCGAAAAATGATCATCGTCGGCGACAGTGCGACTTTAGCAACGGACCGTTTCTTCCAGTCGCTGCTGACCTGGATCGAACAGACCGGCAAATACCGCACTGCCTGGGAGTTTGAAGACCAAGAGTCTCCCTGATCCTCTAAGGCCGTGAGCGGCAAGGCGCTAGCCGCCGGAGTGCATTGCAGAAATACCTGAAAAAACGGCGGCTAACGCCATGCCGCTCACAAGAGCAGCGGCATTCACACAGACTCCTGGGAACGTTTATGTCTCGGACATGAATGTCCAAGGTACAGAAATCCTAGTTCCTCACCAAAAATCAGAATGGAGCGGATTCATCTTCGGGACCGAAGTCCGCTTCTGCACTCGAGGATTCGGCCGAGTTTGCTCCTTCGCCGGCTTTAATTAGTTCGTACTCCGTCGCTTCTGCGCTAAGGAAGTATTTAACTTCGCTCTGTTCATCGCGCTGCCATTTGCGGCCGGTCAGACGATAGCTGACTTTGATGGTGTCACCGACGTGCAGATTATCCACCATGTCGCAACTGTCGGCGATAAACTCAAGCGGCAAATAGTTTGTGAAACGCCCGGTCGCCTGCTCCAGCACGACCGTGCGTTTGCGAAATCCTTTCTGACCGAAACTCTTTGTCGGTTCGATCAGATGAACTTGCCCCGTCACAGTTGCTTCGCTCATGGCATACATCTTTCCACTTGTTTTCAGGACTTATTTATATCTGACTGTTCATGAGCCGAATGCCGCTCTGCTCGCAGATGACGCGATCAAACCTTGGGTTTCTGCCACACTATTTCGCGTTTGCTTTTTCTGTCTCAGCTTTTTCATCCGCTGGCGTCTCTTCTTTTACGACACTCGCTTTCTTGATGAAGTCAAGCTTTGGGAAGCGCTTGTCGAGATATGCGTTGCCCTTTTCCTGTACGAGACCCTGATCCGGCTGTTCACGATATTGAGCATTGATTGACTCGACAACGTCCATGCCGTCCACGACCTGACCAAACGGCGCGAAACCATCCGCGTCCAGACGGGCGTTGTCGTCAAAGTTGATGAACACTTGGCTGGTGCGGGAGTTCTGCTGGGAACTCTTGGCGTACGTGATGAATCCACGTTTGTTGGATTGAGTTACACGGTCGTCTTTAATGTGGGCCTTGACCCAGTTCTTCTGGGTTTTCGGATCACCGTTGATGCCCCATTGCACCATGAATCCTGGCAAGACGCGGAAGAAGCGACAATCGTCGTAGAAGCCCGTCTCCACGAGTTTGTGAAATCGATCGGCACCGTTCGGAGCCCACTCACGGTGAACTTCAACCGTAAAATTCCCTTTCGACGTTTCGAACCGAACCTTATACGTGTCCGGCGCCTGATCCGCCGCAGCGGCTTCATCAGCCATCACTCGAATCCCGGTTGACACAACGACACCCAGCAACAGCAAACCAGCAACAGTCTTCACAAAAACCTCCAGCGTTTGAAATCGAAAAGTGAATGCACGGATTCTAGCGTTGAACAATGCGATGTACACGCAAGATGCAAACTTGAAGCTCGGCATGGAGCAGAAACGGGACCAGCGGCTCCTGAGCCGCGACGGCCTGCCATTTTTGACTCCAACGCAGTCAGAGTCCCGGTGGGCTGACGTCTGACCGCTCGCCATGGACTTCAAAATCGCCATGCGGCTGGGGGACACTATCGATAAGGCGAAAGGCCGCTCGCAGGACGCCATCGGCCGATTCGATTCGCATCAGTCGAATCTTCGGAGAACCGGGCAGGCCTTCCGGACCATCAAATTCTTTGGGCAGCGTGGCAGCAGGAATCTGTTTCAACAGTGACTGCGTCGCGTTCTCGACGACAGACCTCCACACTGTTCCGGATTCGACGGTTGTCACCTGGGGCTCATCTGTGTCAAAACCATGATTAGGATTTACCGACCCGAGACTTTCATTCGGTTCAAATGTCCTGTCCGAAGGAATCCGAAGTTCGGGATCCGCCATTTCCGATTTGGGCTGTGCGACGTTGGAAACCGGAATAGAATCTTCAGTATCGCCGACATCGACCTGATTAAGGGCCACGGCCCACTGATCGTCGGAAACCTCGCGTCCTCGCATACGCCAAGTGGTCTTCATCCAGCCGCTTGGCGATCCAACTTTGGGGATAATTTGAAATGACGTTTCGATGCAGACATCGCCGCGATCAAATCGAATTGCGACCGGCTGCACTTGTGCAAGCTGAATCGAGAACATGGTTGGTTCTGCCGAAGCATTCCGCTCGATTTCCCGAAGCAACTGCATCAACGATGCCACCGACCATTTCTTTTCACTCGCATTGTTCCAGACTTTCGATGCTTCCTGCACTTGAGTATCCGAAAGCATAAGGCCACTAGGAACGTATTGTTCCAGGAACGCTGTTGCGACAGAGTCTGACATCGCAAACGCTAATTCTTCACCGTTCGAAAGTAGCGGCACATCGACAGGAACTGTATTGAAACCGCTTTCTGCGTCGCCATGATGCTTCGGAATCGCTGCGATTGAAAACGATGTATCCGATGACCGCGCAACCCAGCTTACGGGGGTTGTACGGAGAGTCGCTTCGACCTGCGTCTGGAAGCCGGACAGTTGTCGGCCCACACGAGCGAACTCTTCATCGAGGATGCGATCAATCTTCGGCAGCACATCGCGTGAAATATTTTCCGCGACGGCCTGATTGATTTCCGCCTGCCGCCGTGTCACCTGATCCCAGGCGATGCGATCCGAAAGCGGTCTTAGCAACGGCATTGTTGCACCCACCGCACTCATGACGCATTGTGGTGCCTGAGACGCCTGAATCGTGCCATGTCCTTGCTGTGTGAGAAACGCAGTTCCGTCAAACCAGAACGGCTTTGTGACCTCAAAGTGGTGCTGCCCAACGCTGTCAACTCTGGCCTGACTATTGATGCCCGTCGTCTGGCTGGAAACTTCGCCTATATTCGTCAGTTCGAAACGCACCCTGCCGCCATCGGGCAGAATCCGGAGCCGCGTTGCGGTCGTCGTCGTCTGCTGTCCCTGAACATCGCTGTCCATGATGTTTGTGGCAACAGCTTCCTGCTCAGTTCGCGTTCGCACAAATCGTTGTTCCATCGCTGCATTGCGAATCGTGATTGCAAACAGCGAATCTTCAGTTCCCTGCGCAGCCGCCTGCGGCAGCGCTAGCAGCAGTAGTATGATAGACAATCTGCTCATCTTCGATTTTCTTACCACCCACATGTGTCACGGCACAATCAACTCTGCCAGGAACGCGACCAGCGTCGCCGAATGTCCGGCACACAATTGTTGTCATACAACGACAAGAATTCCACTTCTTGTATTGAACTTCTGGTCATCCGCGAAATCCTGCCACCGGTTCGACACGCAAAAATCAACTACGCCGGTCGCGATGCGAGAAGCTGCCCGACGATGGCAATCTGCGTTAAATCCAGAAAAATGCCGCTAAACCAGCATTTTTCGAATCGGATGCCACGGACTTTTGCAGGCCCATAGCGGTTGACATCCCGATCGGTACTCAGTTTTTCTTGGGGTGCGCCGTTGCCACGGCGGCCCCTGGCTTTGTTGTAAAACCCAGTTGGAGTTGAGTGCGCATGCAAAAGAAGTGGGTAACGGCAAGCTCGGCAAGCAGTGCCGACAGAATTGCTGCGATCTGTGCAATCGTGCAGATCGTTTCAAATCGTTTCAATTCATTTTGGTGAGTTTAGTGAACAGGTTATGCTCTCTGTCCGCGTCAATTGTTTTGGATTTGGACGACACTTATCAATTCGCAGGATATGTTTCCGGAGAGTCGCAACAGGTCTTGCGCTACGCTCGGGGTATACCCGGACGCTGGCGAACTGTTTCGATTCCGGTAACGACTTTCGGCGTGTCAAAGATGCCATTTAAACGGGGTGTTGCTGCTTCATGGTTCCGCCGTTTACGCCCGCAAAGACTCACAATGAAAACCACTCAGGAATTCCCCAACGTCAACACTGCCAGCGCGCCGCCCAGAGTCAGAAGTCGTCCGGGCGGCGCAGTATTGCCGAGAGCCAGTTCTGGCGGACGTGAACTGACGGCCATGGGAATGCTGACGTGTCTGCGGCGGCGCTGGGTGCTGACACTGGTGCTGGCGATTCCCGCTGCGTTGCTGGCCAGCGCGATTGTTTGCGAAGTTGTCCCGGCAAAGTACGAATCGTCGGCCATCCTGAAGATTCAGCAATACGAGCAGATTGTCGCATTTGACAACGCCAAACAACGCAGTACGGAATTCCTGACGTACCGCGATACGCAGAAAGGGTTCATCAAAAGCCGAGCCGTTCTGACATCCGCGCTGCGTGATCCAAAAGTCGTCGAATGCGGCACAATGAAGGCCGTAGGGTATCCGGTCGAATGGCTCATGAAGGAGTTGAACGTCGATGAGCAAATCAGTCCGGAATTTTTGAAGATCAGCCTGCAGGGAGAATATCCTGAAGACTTGGCATTGATCGTCAATGCGATTAAAGAATCGTATCTGAACGAAGTTGTCTACAACGAACGCAACGATCGCATCGAAAATCTCCGGAAAGCAGAAGAATCGCACCGCGACGTCGATAAGCGTGTGCGTGCAGCACTTCAGGAGATTGAACGTCTGGCAACTAACCTCGGGACGGTTGATCCAAAAAACCTGCTGCTGGATCAAGGACGCATTCAACAGAAGATTTCAGACCTTGATACAGAACTGCGCGAACTCGAAGGTGCCATTCATGTTGAAGAAGCACTCCAGGCTCAGGGCTTGTCCGGAATGGTAATGGGGACCGATCCCGGTCTGCTGACCGTCCGTGGTGGCAATGCACGAAGTGGTACTTCTGCCGGCTCCGGTAGCACTCTGGATCCGGGCCAACAGCTTTTTCTGTTGCGTCAGAAGATTGTGCAGTTTGAGGCAACCACCAGGAATCCAAACCATCCCGATCTCCTGGCGTGGCGTGAGCAGGAAAAACTGCTTCGTAACATGATGGGCGGCGAAATCGCCCCGGGTGCGGATGAGACCGTGACACCGGCACCGTCTTCGCGTGTAGCGTATCTGAGAAAGCTGAAAGACGCAGTTGCCGCTGAAATTTCGACACAGGAAAAAGTGTACAAAGAAAAAAATCTGCAGAGGATTGAACTGGAGCGTGAACAACGGGAGATTGATCCCGATGTAAAAGTGCGAGAATCACTGGCTCAGCAGATTCGTGAGCAGGAAGTTGAACTCAATGCTCCGGATCGAATCACTTCCGTTCAGGATGCCAATGTTCCGGAAGAACGTGAGATCGGGAAAAAGACACAGCTTTCAACGCTGGCCGGACTTGGTGTATTCGGTTGCATCGTCTGCGGCTTCACGCTGTTCGAATGGTTCGCTTATCGTATTGGTTCTGCGACAGATATTTCCAGCGAAATCGGCCTATCACTGATCGGAATGATTCCTCCACCGGATCGCGGCGGTCTGCTGGGTCTTGGGATTTTCGCGGGTAAAGTCGATTACGATGAATGGAATCGCGCGGTCACAGAATCGATGGACGTCGTTCGCACGTTTCTGATGCGACATATCGATCCGGCTCGTCCGGCTTCGATCCTCATCGCCGGGGCGTCGGCCAACGAGGGCAAGACAACAGTCTCATGTCAACTGGCCGCCAGTCTGGCTCGAACTGGCAAACGCGTCGCGCTGGTCGATTGTGATCTGCGACGTCCTTCGGCTCACATGATGGTCGGCGGTCAGCAAGGTCCGGGGATCAGCGAACTTTTGCGAGGCGAAGCGATGATCGATGACATCCGCCAGCAGACTCAGGCACCGGGGCTGACTCTCATTGGTGCAGGGAACGTCGATCAGCGAGTGCTTCAGCTGCTGTCCATCGATGGGGGTCGCAGCCTGATTCAGCAGTTGAAATCGCGTTTTGACTTTGTCGTGATTGATACTTCGCCACTGCTGTTCGTAGCAGATTCGTGCATGCTGGCTCAGAACGCAGACATCGTGCTGCTGGCGACGCGCAAGGATTACAGCCGCGTTCTACACGTTGTGCAGGCTCGCGATTGCCTGCTCGGTCTGCATGCTCCACTGCTGGGCGCTATCCTAGTCGGTGCTAATTCGGATTTCCATAGCCAGATTTATGACTATCAGCGGGAAGTTGCCCGCATTCAGAATATTTAGGCGAGTCTGTCCCGATACTCCTGGATCGTGAGCCGCAAGGTACGACATGACTAACACTCCGCAACCTGTCGATGGAACATTCACGATTGATGTGGAAGACTACTTTCATGTCTCCGCATTCTCGTCGATGATCAAGCCGGACGACTGGGATCAGTACGAATGCCGCATCGAAAACAGCACACGGCTAATTCTGGAGATTGCAGCGAAGCAATCGACGCTCGGCACGTTCTTTATTCTCGGCTGGGTGGCCGAACGATATCCTCATCTGGTGACGGAGATCCGGGTGGCCGGGCACGAAATCGGCTGCCACAGTCAATGGCATCAACTGGTCTACGACCTTGGACCGGAACGATTTCGCGCCGATTTGATCAAGTCCCGCGACACGCTGCAAAATATCATCGGCGAGCCCGTTCGCCAGTATCGCGCGCCAAGTTTTTCGATCACGTGGCGGTCACTGTGGGCACTGGATATTCTCGTCGAAGAAGGCTTCGATACGGATTCAAGCATTTATCCGACGCGACATGATCGTTATGGAATCCCTGGGTCACCGAAAGGTCCGCACATTATTCAGACGACCAGTGGTCCGATTCGCGAGTTTCCCGGCATGACAGCGTCCATTGCAGGCATGACGATACCTGTCGGCGGTGGTGGTTACTTGCGATTATTTCCGTGGCAGTTGACGGAAAAACTGCTGAGACAGATTCGATCCTCAGGCCGTCCGCTCAACGTCTATCTGCATCCGTGGGAAGTGGACGTCGATCAGCCGCAGATTTCCGCGCCGTTGAAATCACGATTCCGCCATTATCAGAATCTGTCCACGACCGCTCCGAAACTCACGCGAATGCTGAGCCAGTTCCGCCTCACCACGATGACAAGGGCACTTGATCAAGCTCTAAAAAAGGCGTCAGCGATCAATAGTGCCGAACGCCCTGCGGGCCATTTGGCTATTGGTTGCTGACGCCATTTCCAAAGCCCGCATCCCGCACACGGCCATTACATCCTGAACGAGAACATTTGAGACATGACCTCGCGAATTCTGTATGTGACTCATCGTGTTCCCTGGCCGCCGGATCGAGGAGATCGGATTCGGACATGGAACGTGCTGAAGTTTCTCGCAGGCCGTGCGTCGGTTGATTTGGCGTGCCTTGCTGATGAGTCGGCTTTTGACGACACGTTGCAGGAACTTCGCAAAGTCACAAATCAACTGGCCGTCATTCCGCATTCCGGTCGCTTCGTGCGAGGTGCGGTTTCGATGCTGTGCGGTCGGACGGTGACAGAGGGCTTATTTGAATCACCTGCGTTGTCATCCGTACTTTGTGAGTGGAGCAGCCGGACAAGATACGATGCCGTTCTTGCATCGTCTTCAGGAGTTGCTCGCTATTTGTTTCCGCCCTGCGTCACCGCCGACACAAAGCGCTGGGTTGATCTGATCGATGTGGATAGTCAGAAGTGGCTGGACTATGCAAAGACTGCAAGTTTTCCCATGTCGCTGGTGTATCGCACCGAAGGACATCGCCTGCGAAACGTCGAATGCCAACTGGCTGAAACCTGCGATCGGCTTTTGGTCGTGAGCGAAGCTGAACGCGACCTGTTCCTGTCGTTTTGCCCCACGGATCGCATTTCTGCGGTCAGCAACGGCGTTGACTATGAGTACTTCGCTCCGCAGGCGGGCGTAACATCCGAGGCTCATTCCTGCGCGTTCGTCGGCGTGATGAACTACAAACCGAATGCTGACGCAGCGATCTGGTTCGCCCAAAATGTGTGGCCTCAGATTCGACAACGCTACCCTGAAGCGAAATTCTATGTCGTGGGGAAGTCACCGTTGATGGAAGTCAGAGCATTGGAATCGATCGGGGGCATCGCAGTGACTGGTTCCGTGCCCGATGTGCGTCCGTGGCTGTTGCGTTCGACCTGTGCGGTGGTGCCGCTGCAAATCGCCCGCGGCGTGCAGAACAAAGTGCTGGAGGCAATGGCGTGCGGTCGCCCGGTGATCTGTTCGTCCGAACCGCTGAAAGGGCTGGCGGCCGAACCTGGCGTTCATTTGTTGAAGGCAGACTCAGCCGCCGAATGGGTCACGTCCATTAGTCGTGTCTTCAATGACAAACAGTTGCAGAATAAACTTGGCGGTGCTGCTGTCAATTGGGTGCGACAACACTACTCATGGAACTCAGCACTCGCGATGTTGAATGAATTTTAATGTGAAGAGCAGTTGCCAATGGCTTGCGGCATTTTGCTGGCAAAGTCCACATGTGCAGGCCAAACCGTCGGACATGAATGTCCAACCTACATGAATCGCAGGCCGCTCCTCACCGTACGACCGTCACGATCGTTTCTAATGCGGCATTCGATGCCGGTAGATATGCGATCCCGGCAAAAAATGCCGGTTGAAGTGAATCCGGCAAACTGCACATGACCGTGACGGCGATACATGTCAGAGAGCAAACAGCGTTTCGGCATTTCGGGCAACTGATATCGCCTGTGCCGACGGGGGCCTATTCATCAACCATTCGGCAAGAACTCATGTCATGCCGCGCACTTCGTGGAGGAAGATCCTTGAACGGTTCAACAACAATCCGACGTAATGCAAACTCTGAATTTGGCGGATTCCGCAGTTTCATGTGGATCTGCATGGTCATGTCGCTCGCGGTTGTATTCTTCGGAATGCAACTCATGATGGTCGGCCCGCTCAAAGGCCGGCTGGACGGCATCCAGGCTCGGCTCGCAGAATCCGAAGGCAGCATGAAGAAACTGGTCGCCGGCCGGGACTCCGTCTGGAAGACCAACAATCTTCTCACCAGCATCGAAGAACAGGCCGGCCATATGCAGAGAGTTCAGAAGAGTCTGGCGGAAATTCAGAATCTTCGCAGCAGCATTCAGCGCGAAGCGGAAGCATCATCCGTTGCGATGGCCGCACTGGATCGGATGTCAGCCGTTCAGGATCGACTTGTGGCAGGCCAGCAGCAGACGCAGCAGGCGTCAACGCAGATCACGAAGCTTGACGAGTTGCTCACAACCATAATTAACGGCAGCCAGAATGCTGACGTCGCCAACAACTCAATGGACGGCATCGTGGCTCTGCAGAATCGTATCATTGCGGCATCCAATAATTACGAACAGGCCAACGAAGGAATCAGCAACCTTGCTGAGTTGTCGCAGCAAATGGTGGCTCAGTCTGAAGAGCTCAAAGTTGCGTCTCAGCGATTCGACGAATTCGTCGGGCTGGCGAATTCCATCAGCACCGCCGCAGCCGATCTGGAGACTGCAAAGACGACCGTTGCTGAATTGAATGCGCTAACGGATCAACTGGTCGCGTCCGGTGAGAAACTGACAGTGGCTCAGGAAAACGCCCGCGTAATGGTCGCAATGAACGATACACTGAGCAGCGACAGCCTGAAGCTCGAAGCGTCTCGCAGTCATCTCGATTCGCTGATGGCAATGGGAGCGACGCTGAGCAATCAATCTCAGCACGTTGCTGAAGCTATTCAGAATCTTGAGATCCTAGACGACTTCCGCACGGAACTAGCCGCCCATGTCAAGTCACTCGATGGCGTTCGCCGCACAATGATGGACATCGCGATGATGGAATCGACGCTGGGTCGAGTGGCTCAGGTTATGGAACCGTTGACACAGATTGGCAACCTGCGACGGCTATCAGATGACGAAATGCGGGAAGCAGCTCGAGTGATTCTTGATCGCCGAGTCACCCGGTTCTCTCAATCAGATTCAAAGTCCGAAGCCGACGTGAAAGTGACGACAACGAATCTCATCAACGAAGAGCCAGTACCGCTTCCACCGGAAGCTCGATAGTCAGGGGCATCGGAAGCACCTGACCGGCTGCAAAGCCAAAGCATCCCCAACACCTGAACGGCACGCAGTCCCGCCTGCGTGCCGTTTGGCGTTTGGGAGGCATGCGAACAAGCGGCGGAGAATTTTCGCGATTCTGTGTGGGGCGAACGGCTGCATGCTATTCACGGATGTGTCAGGGGTTCTTATTCAAAGGCTATGTACTATGCGATCGTGAGAGACCGGCCACAACGGGCTTTGGTCAGCTTGCAACGCGGAAGATGGGGTCTATACTGACGAGGACTTTGGTATATGTTTCCCATGCTGAGACGGCAAAAAATATTCGGTCTTACCAGACCGCATCAACTGAATGAGGATTTTCAATGAGTGTTCGCATTGGACAAACGGCTCCGGGACTGGACCTAGCTTTGAAAGCTTACGATCGCACGAAGGACGGCACTGACAAGCAGTTTCAGGATCTGAAGCTGGCAGACTTCAAAGGTAAGTGGGTCTGCCTGTATTTTTATCCACTCGATTTTACCTTCGTCTGCCCGACAGAAATCGTGGCTTTTGATAAGGCACTGGGGGAGTTCAAGGATCGCGAAACTGTCGTGCTGACGGGCAGCACGGACAGCGTTTACAGTCATAAAGGCTGGTGCGATTCACACAATGAACTGGGGCAACTCAAGCACCTGATGATTGGTGACACCAGCCATGAATTGTCCAAAGCCTACGATGTGCTCGACGCTGCACAGGGTATCGCTTATCGCGGCGTCTATCTGATCGACCCAGTCGGCGTCCTCCGGTGGCTGGCCGTCCATGATCCGGGAGTCGGACGCAACGTGGATGAAGTTCTGCGAGTGCTTGATGCACTGCAGACCGATAAGCTGTGTCCGTGCAACTGGAAGCCTGGCCAGAGTACGCTGAACTAATCAAGATGAAAGACGTCTCTTCCCGACTTCATTTTGCTCTGCAGATGGCATCGGCCGCATCAGAACTCATCCTGAAACACTATCAGGTTGACGGACTGCTGGTGGAATCGAAGTCGGACGATTCGCCCGTAACAGTGGCCGATCGCGGAGCCGAACTGCTCATCCGAAAAATGCTGGCAGAATCTTTTCCTCAGGATGGTATTCTGGGTGAAGAATTCGAATCGGTTCCAAGCAGGAACGGGTATCGCTGGGTCCTTGATCCGATCGACGGCACAAAACCATTCATTCACGGGGTGCCTCTCTTCGGGACTTTGATCGGCATTGAATCAGACGCCCGCATGGTGGCGGGCGTCTGTCGTTTTCCGGCATTGGATGAAGTCGTTTATGCAGCCGAAGGTCAGGGGTGCTGGTGGAAGATTCGTGATCAGGCACCACGTCGAACGTCGGTGAGCCGCATCACATCAATCAGTGATGCTCGAATGATGTTCACGGAGCCGACTCATTGGCGAACGACCGGTCGATTTGATTCGATCGTTGCTGTGATGAATCAGGTCAAAGTCGCTCGCGGCTGGGGCGATTGCTATGGTCACGTCATGGTGGCCACCGGCCGCGCGGAAATTGCGATTGATCCGCTGATGTCGCCGTGGGACATTGCGGCATTAATTCCGATCCTGCGTGAAGCAGGTGGAACATGTACGGACTGGAAGGGCGTTGAGACTGTCACTGGCGGCGACGGCGTTTCCGTAGTGCCCGCATTAAAGGATACCGTGCTGTACGTGCTGAAGAATGCCCCAATGTTAAACAAATGATCTGGACCGTTTTTACAGGACATTGCAATGCGATCGTATCTCTCACTCTGTGGTATTCTTCTGATTGCCGGTTCAGTGCTGTCAGTCGCCGGATGTTCGGATGGCGGCACTGATGGACCAGCGTCGCTGGATGAGTCACTGGCAAAACTTGGGAAGGCTCAGAAGGACGCGGAGTTGAAAGCCGTCGCTTCCCAAAAACCATCGGACGTTCCGCAGTCGGAGCCCGAGGAACAAGTTGGCGATGAGCCGCAGAAGGGGATATTCACAGTCAAAGTGGAATCATCGGCTGGCGACTTCACGATCGAGGTGCATCGCGAATGGGCTCCGGTCGGTGCCGAACGATTTTACCAGCTCGTCAAAGCTGGATACTACGATGAGTGCCGCTTCTTTCGGGTAGTACCCGGCTTCATGGTACAATTCGGAATGCATGGTGATCCGGCAGTGCATCAGCAATGGGATCGAAATATCAAGGACGATTCCGTCACGCAGAGTAACAAGCGAAGCTACGTGACATTCGCGACATCAGGCCCGGACAGTCGCACGACGCAGATTTTCATTAACTTCAACGATAACTCATCTCTCGACGGACAAGGTTTCGCCCCGTTCGGAAAGGTGATTGAAGGTATGGAAAACGTCGATGCGATTGACTCGAAGTATGGCGAATCTCCTGATCAAGGCAGCATCAAGGGCAGCGGTAATGCTTATCTGCAGCAGAGTTTCCCGGACTTGGACTATGTGAAGAAAATGTCGATCGTGAGTGAATCGCCCGAGTAGATGTTTAGACTCTAGGCCAACGGCTCATCGTTCCACACATCGTTCCACACATCGTTCCACACATCGTTCCACACATCGTTCCACACATCGTTCCACACATCGAGTCACCACCGTCAGAGCCACCTGCGTTGGAA
>CANJQC010000011.1 GCA_947476295.1 Planctomycetaceae bacterium
CGAATATCAGCCAAGAGCCTGCGGCAAGATGTATCGCATGGTTGTGATTCGCAAGAACTTGTCCGTCGAGCAAGGCGACAGAGTGCTGTACCCCGACATTCGCTACTTCTTCTATATCACGAACGATCGTACGCTTTCTGCGGAGGACGGGGTGTTCTCCTGCAACGATCGCTGCGACCAAGAGAATTTGATTGAACAACTGCCGAATGGTCCTCGCGTGTTTCAGGCTCCTGTCGATAATCTAATGAGCAACTGGGGTTACATGCAGATGGGCTCCCTGGCATGGACATTGAAAGCATGGCTGGCGCTGTGGCTTCCGGAGTCCGGCCGCTGGATGGATCGTCGTCAGTCAGAAAAATCTCGCCTGCTGAAAATGGAATTCCGCACGTTCGCGAACACGATGATGCGTGTCCCGTGCCAGATCGTGCGGACCGGTCGCCGTATTCACTGTCGCGTGCTGAGCTGGATCGATTCTCAGCCAACGTTCTGGCGTCTCGTCGAAGCGCTGCGGTGTTAGCGAGTGTCCCGATCATTCGCGTACGGCCGCCGAATGATGGGAATGTTATGACGCTCGGTGCGTCGTCTGCCTTATGTTTTCGCCGTCACAATTCACCGCTGCTGTGCTGCTAAGAATCGTCCTCACCTATGCCGCTCCTAACTCAAAGTCATCCCGACGACCCGCTCGCTTCCGTTCGCCGCTGAGTATTTTGGCCATCCACCATTTGACGGCTGACAGAACGCTAGCAGCGTGTCCCGCTTACAGCCGTTCAAACAAGGTTTGAATTCTTAGCACGGCTCCATCGTCGGGGAATGTGTGGAAGGCGTGGACGACAAGGCCTCCGGGCAGCAGGTCGCATTTGAGCAGACTTAGACAGTCTGGACTGCTGGTGCTGGAACCTGGCAGGGCAACGGCGAGTGTGGATGTGCGGGCGTCAGTTTCCAGTTCACGATGCAATGTCAGGTAGATGTCTGCAGGCGCAGATTCCAGTTGATAACTGCAGTGATACCGCACGCCCAAGCCTTCGACCGTATGCGTGCGATAGCCAATCAGACGGCGATCGATCACGCACGACTTCGAAGGCAGCGGGGCGAATCTGGACGTCGCGATTTCGGTGAGCGTGCTGTGCGTTGTGCGATACTCCAGCAAATGCCCGTGCCGTCCAAGTCGCAGCGTTGCCACATCACCGCCGATTTTTACTTGGGTTTCACTGACGGTGGCAAAAAGTTCCGGATGCACAGAGCGTTCAAAGACGCGAAGAACCATATCGGCGACATTCGGACGAGCGTATCCAACGGTCATGACAATTGACTCAGCCAGTTTGTGCGGTCCACAATTCCGTTCCATACCTGTCGCCATACGTCGCATGGCTTTCAACAGGATCTCCATACTTTCGACGTCGAGATTGTAGGCGCACGAGACGATCGGAGGGAACAGTGGAAGTCAACCATTACGTCGCAAACAAAAAACCTTTGGCACGTCGCAGAATCCCTGCTTTAACGGTTGACTTTAATGCAACGATTCAAAACACCCGATCACTGTCGTTGTGATCAAGGCAACGCATGTGAACTGGACACAGAATCCGATCGATAACTTCGTGTTGCAGAAACTGGTCGAAAACGGTCTGACACCGGCTGTCGAAGCGGATCGCCGTACGCTCGCGCGGCGAGTGAGTCTGGACATCACGGGACTGCCGCCGACGCCGGAAGTCGTCGATATCTTCGTCAATGACGATTCGCCAAATGCTTACGAGAAGCTGGTAGATTCGCTGCTGGCCAGTTCTCAGTGGGGCGAGCATCGGGGCCGATACTGGCTTGACTATGCTCGATACGCTGACTCTCACGGAATTCACTTCGACAACTTCCGTGAAATGTGGGCTTACCGCGACTGGGTGATTAAGGCATTCAATCAGAACATGCCATTTGATGAGTTCACGATTGAAAATCTTGCCGGCGACCTGCTGCCAAACGCAACGCTCGAACAGCAGGTGGCGTCCGGTTTTAACCGCTGCAACATGACGACAAACGAAGGCGGGATCATCGACGAAGAATACGCCGTGCTCTACACCCGTGACCGAACGGAAACTGTATCGGCCGTCTGGATGGGACTCACCGCTGGCTGTGCCACATGCCACAGTCACAAGTTTGATCAGCTCAGCCAGAACGAGTTTTATCAGATGGCAGCGTTCTTCAATAACACGACGCAGGCCGTCCGCGACGGAAACATCAAAGATACGCCGCCGGTAATTGCTGTACCGATGGAAGCCGATCGAAACCGGTTTGAAGCTCTGCCGCCGCTGATTGCGGCGGCTCGAGCGGCTGCTGAGAAACGGGGAACGGCGGCGCGAGTGGAATTCGACACATGGGCGACCAGCGCTACGCCGGAGACTTTGGGCGAGCCGGTGTCTGCGAAAGGGTTGCATCTGCTGGCAGAAATGAACGAGGGCGACGGCAAGACGCTGGGATTAACCCTTGATGACAGTCCCGTCGAAGTGACGCTGAATGATTCTGCCACCTAGATTGACGGCCTGAACGGCAAGGCGCTCAAAGTTCAGGGGGCTGCTTGTGAACTGGCCGACGCCGGCGATTTCGAAGGCGATGAACCATTTTCGTGTGCGGCATGGATTCATGTCCCGGCGAATGACGGCAATGGTGCGATCTGCGCGCGGATGGATGCAGGCCCCAGGTATCGTGGCTGGGATTTCTGGATGCAGCAGCGCCGCATCGGAATGCATATCATTAGTGCATGGCCAGAACAGGGCATGAAGGCTGTGAGCAAGGCTCAGGTGCCAACGAACGAATGGGTGCATGTCACCGTGACGTATGACGGTTCGCGTAAAGCGTCCGGAATTCAGATTTTCATCAATGGAGCCGTTCAGGAAAAGAACGTTGAGAACGATAAGTTCGACGGTTCCACAATTCGCACGGAAGTGCCGTGGAAGATTGGGTCGCGTTCTGTGAGTGAGCCGTTTACCGGATCGATTCAGAATCTGCGAATTCAGCGGCGTGTGCTGTCTGCCGCGGAAGTTGATTCACTGGCAAAGCTTAGCCAGTTTCAGGTGACACTGGCAAAAGCCGTTGATCAACGAACGGCGGACGAATCGAACGAGCTTTACAACTTTTGGCTGAAGAAATTCGATACCGCATTTACGGAACTAACGGCCAGCCTCGCGGCGTTCGAAAAAGAAGAAGCCGACATACGCGCCCGCGGCACGATCGCGCATGTGATGCACGAAAAGAATGATCCAGCAACGGCATTTGTCCTGTTCCGAGGTGAGTATGATCAGCGTCGCGATCAGGTGACTCCTGAGACTCCCAGTGCGTTTCCCCAGTTTCCAAAGGACGCACCTCGAAATCGGCTGGGGTTCGCAGAATGGCTCCTCGGGGCTGAGCATCCGCTGACGGCCCGTGTCACG
Source organism: Planctomycetaceae bacterium (assembly GCA_947476295.1). Lineage (GTDB taxonomy): Bacteria > Planctomycetota > Planctomycetia > Planctomycetales > Planctomycetaceae > SXXK01. The sequence goes on from CANJQC010000011.1 coordinate 3,414, forward strand.
GTTAATCGCCTCTGGCAGGAAATTTTTGGCACGGGCCTCGTCCGTACGACGGGCGACCTTGGCGTATCCGGAGAAATCCCCATCAATCAGGTCACTGGGGGACCATGTCTTGGGAGTTGGACGTCGTACGGCCTAGGATCGCTCAACGAAAACCTGCCGTCGTTTGTCGTGATGGTGGCGCGGCCGACCAATCAGGAACAGGTTCAGGCAATCTCAGCGCGACTGTGGTCTTCCGGATATCTGCCGGGCGAATATGCAGCGACCTCGTTCCGATCGTCCGGTGATCCGATTCTGTTTATCAACAATCCAGGCGGAGTGCCGAGCAACGTGCGGCGTACAACGCTTGACGGATTGAATCGGCTCAACCAACTCAACTTTGACCAGGTTGGTGATCCGGAAATCCAGACTCGCATCGCTCAGTATGAACTGGCGTATCGCATGCAGTCCAGCGTACCGGAACTCACGGATCTGGCGTCTGAGCCTGCTTCAACATATGAACTTTACGGTGATGAAGCGAAGAAACCCGGAACACTCGCTAACACAATCCTGCTGGCTCGCCGCATGGTGGAACGCGGCGTTCGCTTTGTGCAGATTTACCACAACAACTGGGATTCCCACGCCAACGTCGCCGGTCGTCTCCCGGATCAGTGCCGCGACCTAGATCAGGCAACATACGGTTTGATCACCGACTTGAAACAACGCGGGATGCTGGATGAAACGTTGATCATCTGGGGCGGTGAATTCGGCCGCACGATTTATTCACAGGGCGGACTGTCGAAGGAAAACTACGGACGCGACCATCATCCACGCTGCTTCACGATGCAATGAACTGATTACGTAGTCGGTATGATGTCGCAGCGACGTGGTCGGAGCTATTCTGGCCTGTCCGCAGTATGTTGATCTGAATCCAGTGCGAGCGAAAATCGCGGCGACTCCAGAGTCCAGTGAATTCACGAGTGCTCAGGATCGCATTTGGACTTGAAGGCAGCAGTGGAAGTATTGACGCTGGAGGAGGACCCCTCAGCCGGCCTGTCGGCCGGTGTCGGCAACTCAACATGCCGACGCTGCGAAAAAGGCTCCCTCGATGCTAGCAGGCTGTCGTTTTCAACGAAAACTGTCCTACGTATTACTTCTCACACTGGGAGTAGTCTGCGATACTCCCGCAAATCGGCCCCCCTGAAGCGCACGGAATGCACGGACGAAGGCAAATGTCGCAAAAATCGGTCAATGGAAGCTACTGGCAAACGCCGCCACGCGGGAGAAATCAGATACTTCTGATACCAATCAGCCTCGAAGAAAAGATTCCGATGAAAGAATCCGGTTAAGGTCTGTCATCCATCTGTCACAGGCGATGTCATCGTATTGTTGTCTGGCACAGGCGGGGTGGACGATACTTGCCGAAGTTGGAGTACACAAAGTCAAAGGAACACCATGACGCTTTCGCGAATTAAGACTCGTTACGACGCTGTGATTGTGGGGAGTGGACATAACGGGCTGGTTGCTGCGGCGTATCTGGCGAAGGCAGGGTTGTCGGTGTTGGTTCTGGAACGCAACGACTGCCTCGGCGGAGCGACGGTTTCACAGCAATTGTTTCCGGATTATGACGCCTCGTTGTCCCGCTATGCGTATCTCGTATCGCTGCTGCCGCCGTCGATTGTCGATGAACTGGGACTCAAATTTGAAACGCGGCAACGCCGTACCGCATCATTCACGCCGTACATAGATGGCTGCGGAACAAATCGCGGCCTTGTAATTTCCAATGTCGATGAGAATCGATCTCGTGAATCGATGCGGGAGATGACCGGGAGCGACACCGCCTGGAACCGATACAAACGACTGCTCGCACTGGAATCCGCAATTGCTCGCGTGGCTTGGCCATCGCTGCTGCAGCCGTTGCAAAGTCGTGAGTCCTTTCGATCCAGGTTGAAAACTGCCGACGAACGCGCGGCATGGCATGCCTTTGTCGAACGCCCAATTGGCGAAGTGATCGAACAACTTGCCGAGCATGATGTACTTCGGGGTTTGCTCCTGACCGATGCAAAGATCGGCGTATTTACTCAGCCTCACGATGCATCGTTGCTGCAGAATCGTTGCTTCCTGTATCACGTTATTGGTAACGAAACCGGTGAATGGCGTGTTCCGGTGGGTGGCATGAAATCTCTGGTGGATGCACTGACAAATCGTGGCCTTGAACTAGGTGTGACTTTCCTTACAAGCACACCGGCGACGCATGTGGAATGCGGCCCTGTCCACCATACAGTCTCGTATACGGTCGAAGGCGTCCAGCACACCGTAGACGCAGTTCGAGTCCTCGTGAATGCAGGGCCAAGAACTTTTGCCCGTCTGCTTGGTGAATCATGGAACCCGATTCCGACGGACGAAGGTTCCGTTGTCAAAATGAACATGCTGCTTCACCGATTGCCGCAGGTAAAAGCGTTCGGAGTGACCCCGGAAGAAGCATTCTCAGGTTCCTTTCACATTGATGAAAGCTACCAACAGTTGCAAACGTCATGGCAACAGGCATCGCGATCTGAGTTGCCTGATCCCGCTCCAGCGGAGATGTACTGTCACACGTTAACCGACAATTCGATCCTGTCTCCCGAGCTGCGTTTGAAGGGCTATCATACGCTGACCCTCTTCGGCCTTGATATGCCATACCGCTTATTTAAAGACGACAACGATGCGCGTCGCACGGAAGTCAAACAGCGATACCTCGCAGGACTCGAACGGATCTGTGCCGAATCCTTTGCGGATTGCCTCGCTCGCGACCGCAGCGGTAAGCCCTGTATCGAAGTGAAGACACCGGTCGATCTAGAACGCGAAGTCGATCTGGATCAGGGCAATATCTTTCACAACACGCTGTCGTGGTTCTTTACTGACAACCCTGAAGTAATCGGCCAATGGGGCGTCGAGACCCATCATCCGCGCATTTACCGTGCCGGCTCATCCGCCCTGCGAGGCGGCGCCGTCAGCGGAATCCCAGGCCGAAACGCCGCAATGTGCGTGCTGGCTAAGAAGGATCGCGGCTAGCCAGACTTTCCCGAGACGATCAAAACAATGTCCCGCTTAATCATTGGGAATGGAGGCGGTTTTTTGTTTTAACCCGATGCCGAAGGTTTTGAAGTTGCGCATTTCATTAGGGCTGGAAGCCCGGCATATCGTCTGCCGGTGGCGTGAGCCACCGGAATACGGAAAATACCGTAATGCAGGCCTGAAGGGCCGACACAATCGGCAGTGTGCCGGCCCTTCAGGCCTCAGATTCTTGATTCTCGATTACCGGTGGCTCACGCCACCGGCATTGGATGTGTCGGCCCTCCGGGCCTGAAATGCGCAACTTCAAAAGCCGTAGGCGAGGAGTCCATTGAAAGTGGTCTCGCCTGAGGCATCGGGTTAAACGAGTTTTCGACTGGCCGCGTGAAGCCTATAGATTCCGCTTCTACGGTTGCGCGGTGAAAGTGACGATCTCAACAGCGTCGGCTGCGTTCCAGACGCGCACTGTACCGTCTTCGCCACCAGAAACGACAAGCGTACCATCCGGTGTAGTCGTGGCGCGGTAGACATAATCAGTGCTGCCTTTGAATTCCCTCGCTGGCTGGCCGTTGCTGGCAGTGTGGAAGAAGACGCGCTTGTCGCCGCTGCTGCTGACGAACAGGTCCTGCAGGCCGACAAACTGCAACGAGGTCACCTGCCGGGTGTGAGTCGCAATCGTCCGAGACTGCTCACCCGTTTCCGCGTTCCACACTTTGATCGAATTGTCTGCACCAGCGCTGGCCAGGGCCGTGCCGTCACCTTTCCAGGACACGTCCATCACATGATGTGTATGACCTTCAAATGCGCGGACGAAATCACCAGTGGCGACATTAAATATTTTCACAAATTTATCGGCGGCAGCGGACGCAAGAAACTTGCCGTCGGGGGAAAAGTCCACCCCGTACACCGTGTCGCTGTGAGCGTCCGGAAACTGCCGCACTAACGTAGCGTCGGCGACGTTCCAGAGGGTAAGCTGACCGGAACGAGACGCTTCACCGCCGCCTGCCGCAAGCAAGCTGCCGTCCGGTGAAAACGCCAATGAGAGAACTCGATCGACGAAGACGGATTCGCCACCATCTTCAGAACCGCCGAGGGACGCCGTGATTTGCCAATCGGGGAACGCAGATCGCGCAATAATTCTGTTGTCAGCGGTAGCGATCAGTGCAGTCGTGGCTGCAGTCTTCATGCTGGTGGCGGCTGAACCAATTTGAGTACCGGGAAGAACGTCGATCGCCGCGCCATCGACGGCGTTCCAGATTCGGAGTGTGCCGGAAGCATCGGTAGTGACGACATAACGTCCGTCACCAATCAGTCCGGCGTATGCCGACACAACCGCCACTGCGGCCGGGGCTTTACGTTCTTCGACAATTGCATTCGCCGCAGTCGCTTCTGCTGTTGCGGCTTCGTGCTGTTGCTTTCGTTCAGCGCCACGCTGCTCCGCTCTTACGATCGCCTGGGTGGCAAAATCCACCGACTTCACGGCGATTTTGAGATCCGAATCTGCCTTGGTAAGGGCGTCTTTTGCCGCAGCTTCGCCTTTTTCGGCCTCTGTAACGGCTGTTTTCAGCGCTTCATCATCCGTCTTGGCCGCCAGTGCCGTTTTTGCAGCGGCGGTTGCGGCAACTGCAGCATCGTATTTTGTTTTAGCCTCCGCTTGTGGCGGAGTAAGCTTTTCGACTTCTGCTTTCGCTTTGGTTTCCGCTTCTTTCTGAGCGACTACCTCCTTGTCGTTTTCATCGATCTGTCCCTTGAGCACAGTGACTCGAGCATCCAGAATCGCTTTCCTCTCTTCGGCCTGCTTGAGATGCCGCTGGGCGCTCAGGTCCGTTGTTAAGGCGGCAATCTGCTTCGCCTCCTTGGGTGACCACAGTAAAGCGGTATTGTCGATCAGTACAAAGATGGCTCGATCTGTCGCTGAATTTACTTCCAATGCCGTAATGTCTGCGGGCAAATCAAAGCGGTTCACCTGAGTCGCATCGTCCACCTTCCAGTTCTGCACAGTACGCGCTCCGGCGACGGTGAGGAGCACAGAACCGTGTCCGCCGATTTTCTGAATCGGGCCAGCGTCTGATCTTATCTCGGCAGCGACGGCGACAACTCCTGTGTCAGCAGCAATCGTGAGCAATCGGACGCTGCCGTCAGCCAGCAGTGCGGCAATTTTTCCACCGGAAAGTTCACCGCTGAGTGCCGTGACGGCGGCCGGAAATGGTTCGGATCTATGGGCAACCTGCAAGTCTGCATTTCGAACGACAACAATCCTTGCATCCGCCGTGGCGGCGACAATCCATTTGGGTTCCGCCTGGAAGACGCTCAGCGCTGGTACTGCCTGTCCATCAAGCGGCACTGTGCCGCGTTCAGCTCCTGTGAATGCGTTCGCCACGACAATGCCTTTGGATGCCACAGCCAAGCAGACTTCTGAGCCATCTGCTGAGGCCGTCCAGGTCTGCACGTCGGCGGGGATCGACCATGATCCTGCAATGCTGTCCACATTCCGTCGCCACAGTTTGACGTTGCGATAGCCGGACGTCGCGATCATCGGCTCCGTTGGATGAAACGCGATCGCGTGGACATAGTCCCGATGAGCCATTCCGGCAGGGCCAGCACTGCCTGACGAAACAATCGCTGGATCGATCAGGGAACCGATCGCATCGCGGTGTGCCATATCGTAGATGCTCACATGATTACCGCGTCCGGCAGCAATGAAACGTCCAGCGTTGTCAATATCCAGTGAATAAACTCCCTGCAGCCGCGGGTTGATGGGTTGCCAATTCATGACTTTGGCTGAGGTCGCAGCGCCGGCTTTAGCGCCTTCGATAATCCATTGGCGGAGGATTCCCAGTTGATTTGGGTTGAGTTCCTTAGCCTGTCGATCGTTGGGCATCGGCGGCATGACGGGTTCTACACCACGGCTGGCGAGATTAAGGAGGAGGCTTTCCTCAGGCTTTTCCGGTACGACTGCCGGACCAGTGCCGCCGCCTTTCAGAATCGCGTCGATGCTTTCAAGGATTAGGCCGCCTTCGGACACGGTGACGTTATGACACGCGATGCAATTTGCTTCCAAAATTGGATAGACGTCTCGCTCAAATTCCACCGGGCGTCCCAGCGCAATTTCCTCGACGGCAATTGGCTTAAGTTCGTCGGCAAGGGCTGTGGAAAAACAGACAAGAGCGGCAAAGCCTGCAATCATTCCTGAATGGATCATGGTATTCTCTTAAATCGCCGTGATGTACACGACCGGGATTTATTCACTATGGGTCCCATACGTCATACAGGTCGCATGACGACGATTGGGGTTCCCAGGCTGGAGATCATGGGCGAAGTGACTTGGTCATTCGTGGGACTTGAATGTCCAACATACATAGTAACTATTCAATAACCTTCAGGGCCACCGGCACATCGGTTGATGCCATTCGCCCATTGAAATCGCCTGTGGCGCGGATGACAATATTTGCCAAACTACCCACGATGGCATCAGCGGCGGTGATTGTCAGCGTGCCCTCGGCTTGATCCGCGGCCACGTCAACGGCTTCTGCAGACAGACCAGTAACACCTTCCGGCAGCACGAGTGTCAGCTTCAGATTTGAGGCGAAGTTGTTCTTGCGAACAATCGTAACCTTCACCGGCACTGAGGCACCTCGTTTGATCGCGCCCGCCTCGGGAACGACAGCGGTAAGTTTTGCCGGTGCTACATGAATCGTTACCACCAGCGGTTCCGAGATGACTCGAACATTGACATTGTTCGGTTTTGACGCTTCTTCGGCCTTCTTCAACACTTCGTCGGCTGCGGCTTTAGCCTGCGTCGCGGTTTCGACTGCTTTTTGACCGGCTGTCAGTGCGGCAAGAGACGTTTCGACGTCTTTCGTCTTGTTGACCACTTCCACTTCAGCGTCACTTCTTTCTCTTGTCTTCGTTGCTTCCATTTCCCTGGTTGCAGCGACCAGCTTTCCAAGTTCCACGGCACTGCTGTTGAGTGTGTCCAGCATCTTTGCGGCTTCATCGGCTGCTGCCGAGGCATCCTTTACGGCCTGAATCGCAATGTTGACCTCATCCGCCGAACTGTTCGCCGTTGTATTGACGGCTGCCAGTTGTGCCTGGATTGCGGCGAGTCCCTGAATAGAAGTCTGCTGTTCAGCAACGGCCATCGTAAAGTCATCTCGCAGCTTTGTCTGTTGCGCTGCATATGTTGCAAGCTCAGCCGTGACTGTTTTCACATGTTCGGTCAGCGCCGCGACCTTCTGTTGCGCGTCTTTTAATGCGACGTCGGCGGCTGCGACTGCCGTTTGTTGAGTCGTCACGATTGTCTCGGCCTCAGTGACTTTTGCTTTGGCACGATCGGCTTGCCAGGGATTGCGACGATACGGAACAGCCGCTGTGCCCAGTACAAGAATCGTGTTTGTCGAAGGCGGAGCGTTTTCCTTAAAGAAAATTCTTGCGACAACGCCGGTCTGCCCGGGTTCAATCGCCACGTTTGGTGCATCGACTTCACCGGGGATTCCGTAAAAACTCAGATCAACCTTGCCGTCAAAACCATTACGTTTTTCAATTCGAATGGGGATGAGCAGCTGTTGATCCTGGCTGAATTCAGTGTTCATGGCATCGACCAAAATTGAAAATGGCTGCTCATCCTTCATCACGCCGGCGACCAGTGATTCTGTTAGCCGCGCCGTTCGTGGAAGTCCGTTGATGGGATCATGAATCAAAGTCGCCACTTGTGCCGCATGTTTGATCGCGGTGTCAGCGCTGCCGCTTTGACCAACAATACTGATCGGGGCGAGTTGTTCGGCTGCGTCAATCGCAGCGGTCAGCACAAGTTTTGCCGTCGTCTGACCGGGCCCGATCACCGACGGACGGCAAGTGATGCCTGCGGGAAGATTCTCCGCAGTCAGTTGAATCGCTTCCGCATGACCATCGCGGCGATACGCATAGACGGCCAGCTCGTAGCTTCCGCCTTTGCGGAGACTTACAGCACCGCTGGTCATCGGGGCCTTTCCGTCGGCTGACGGAAACGCATCAAACACGACAAGGCTGAAATCTGCCCTTGGTGATCTCACGGACAAACGATAATTAAGCCTTGGATCGCCGCGTGTGTCACCGTAGCGATCACGCAGTCGAATGCGATATGTTCCGTCTTCGGGCACGTCGAGTCGAAATCCAGGATCGTCGCTGAGTGTCGGCAGATCCGCGCCGCCCGGATTCTGCCTGTCATCGTCTTCGGTGGCAAGGCGGTTGTAGGTAACGGTCCCGTCTGCGTTGGAGATGACTCGTTCCACCATCATCAACGGATCCGCGATGGAGCCCATTCGCTGAGCGAACACTTCCACGATCCATACTTCGCCTTTCTTCGCGTCGAAGCGAAAAATATCTTCGTCCGATCGCTCGGCGAACGCTCCTGTCGCTTCGAACGGCAGCGTCGCGGGCTGGTCCGGAGTCTCTGCGGCTTCGGAAATCGGCGAGCGGTCGGCCATTCCGATTTGCAGGAGATTGCCATCGACCGCGTTCCACCAGAACGACTGAGCGAATGCGGCCGTCGCAGTGGCACCGACGGGGTTTCTGCCGTCGCCGGACGAAATTGTCATCTGTTGTTGATAGACAGGAAGCCCGTCGAGCCTTTTTTCCACAGCATTGCCATTCGGCAAATGCCGCCCGTAAATCGTTACGAGTGTCGGTACATTGGTGACAACGAAAGACGGGCTTACCCAATCCACCAGCGGGCGAGAATCGAACGACAGTCGATATACGAACTGATCACCGCCACCGTAAACCGCATCCTGAACTCTCACGATCAGTTCTTCGTCCTTCGCAGCAGTGAACACCAGTGATGCTTCCTGCGCGAGGACGCGTCTGGATTCTGCCAATCGATGGCCGGCCGTGTTGAACAGTTGCAGCGTCGGCTGCATAGGGGAATCAATTTTTTCGGCTTCTGATCGCACTACCAGTGTCTGCCCTGCCTTGACTGCGACTCGATAGAAATCAATGTCCGCCGCTCCGTTGGCGCGGGCGTTGATGATGGTCTCCATCGTCACAGGCGTCGCCTGAGCCAACGTATCGTTCGGTTCGACTTCGGCAGCTTCCGGCAGCGAATCGATGCGAAACAAGCGAGGATTGCTGATGCCGTATAAGCCGCGAACTCGTACATCATACAGCCCCGCTGGGACATCAGCCGCGACGGTGACCGAGAACGTATTCGCGACCGGGCTGCCGTTCGTGTCCATCTTCTGCACGGCGGTGATCCCGGGATGAGCGATGACCAATTGGTCGACTTCATCCAGATCTGTGCCGCCACCGACTGTCAAATCAACAGTTGTGCCTTGCTGTCCGCCAGGAGGGAACACAGACGTGATACGCGTCTGCGGAAGCTGTGCAAAAGCCTGTTGTCCTGCGATCGCGACAACAGCGGCCAGAAAAAATCGAATCCCAGTCATAGAGCTGGTTCCCGGGGGGACGTTATGAGGCGGGGTTTTGTGGAAGGAAGGATTTATTGCCAATCGTTGAAGTGTGCTTCAATGATTGAACTGAAACTCTTTGGTGTTGATCAGCGCCCAGACGATGTCTTCGTAACCGCCCCGAACGTTGGCTTCGTGGCGCTTGATATAACTCGTCGCAACGTCGAGCTCTTCGACGTTAGGTTCACGAGAGAACACCCAGCGATAGAGTTCCTTTACGCGATCTTCGTTTGTTCGTTCGATTTCTGCTGCAAACCGTGCTGTACGAGCCCCGTCGCGGGCGATCTTGTCCTGAATCTCTTTACCATTCAGCAGATGCAGACTCTGTGCCAGATTCGCATCCATGCTGCGTTCGCATTCACAGGCGGTGTCACCCTTTGGCTGGCCGAAGACCTGCAGGAAATACGTTGAATTTGATGCGTCCGCCAATTGCAGGGCTTTTGTCCCTGCGGGCATACCTCCAAATCCTTCTCCCGTGTCGGTCACCTGGTGAAACGCATCGTACAACGCTTCAGCACTCAGACGACGTGGGTAGTACCGCGAAAAATTCTGCTTATCATTGCCGTTAAACTCATTCGGCAGGGCGCTCAGTTGATAGGTCCGTGAGCGACAAATCGTGCGGACAAGATCCTTCAGGTCAAAGCCCGACTGAATGAAGTGTGATGCCAGTCCTTCAAGCAGCGCCGGATTCGACGGCGGATTTGTGGCTCGCATATCATCTTCCGGTTCAACGATGCCGCGACTGAAAAAATGCTTCCAGTAACGATTGACCAGCGCCTTGGCGAAGAACGGATTTTGCGGATCACTCATCCAGTCCGCCAGCTTAATTCGTGGATCACGGTCGGCTGGGATGTCGTACGCAACGGTCCCGAGGCCAGCTGGTTTCAGAGCCTTGCCCGAACGCGGATTGCTTGCTGTTGCAACACCTTCGTTATGGAACACTCGACGGTCTCGAAGTCCGGCCGATGCATTCGGAATCGTTTTCTTGCCGACCTGACCATAAAACGCCGCCATGCCGTAGTAATCATCCTGACTCCATTTCTCAAACGGATGATGGTGACAACGCGCACACTGAATTCTCAGACCAAGAAACAACTGGGCTGTGTCTTCAACCTGTTCTTCGGTGCTGTCCACATCGCGATACCATGTGACGGCGGGATTGATCTGCGGATCGCCCGTCGCAGTGATAATTTCGCGAACGAACTTGTCATACGGTGTGTTGTCGTACATTTTGTCCCACAGCCATTGATGAAAGAGCATCGTGCCCGGAGTGTCTTCACCGTTCACTTTGTGGTTTCGCAGGACGAAATTCCATTTGTTGGAAAACTGATCCGCATAGGCCGGGCTGTCGAGCAACCGATCAATCAGACGATCTCGTCGATCATGTGAAGCATCGGCAAGGAACGATTGAACTTCTTTATCAGTTGGGAGCGCGCCGGTGATGTCCAGTGATACGCGACGGAGGAACGTTGCGTCATCACAGATTTCAGATGCTGGGATTCCAAGCTGCTTTAGTTTCCCGAAGACCGCCGTATCCACGAGGTTGACAGGTTCCGGCATATTTGATGTGTCGGCACCCAGAGGGATGGTGGCTCGGAACGTTGCGACCTGCCCCTGATAACGTGCCATGATGGCTACTTCGCCAGCCAGATCGAGCGTACTCACCAGCCCCGTCGTGGCACACTCCGCCATTTCCGCTTCGTTCGGTTCGAACAACGCCATGCGTGTGACGTCTTCGGTCGTCCCATCGCTGTAGGTGGCAATGACGGCTATCTGCTGCTGAGCCTTCTGCGTCATTGTACGCGTCTCAGGGACGCAGCGAATGCCGGTAACATAGGGGTCGCTCTCGGCACCATAGGGCATGCCCTGTTCGATCCATTGCACAAGCAAATTGTATTCGTAGTTTCCGCTTTCCATTCGCTTGCCTCCGCCGTGTGGACTGCGCCCAATGGCTTTCCTCAGCAGCAGACTTTCGTCAGGTATGGCAGGGAAGATTCGGCGACCACGTGCCTCTTTGGTGAGAAATTCGAAATCGTCCTCCGGATAGAATCCAAGCAGCGATAGTTTAAATCCGTTCTGGCCTCCGGACTTGCCGTGACACCCTCCACCGTTACAACCGAGTTTCGTGAAGATCGGCACGATCTGGTTCCGGAAATTGATTGGCAAAGGCTGAGCATATCCGCTCACCGTTAAACGAGCTGTCGCGGACATGTTACCTACCGTTGCGGTCACGGCGATGTCACCATCCGCAGCCGGGATCGCCATGCCGGTGGAATCGATCATTAGAACCTTTGGATCGGACACAACCCACGCGGCGTCTCGCGTGGAGTCTGTTCTCGAACCGTCTTCGCCGATTGTGGTGACGATCAATTGCTGCCGCGCGTCGCGGCTGCGAATGGCGATCACGTCGCCTTCGCCCAACGGGCTCAATTCAATCCGTGCGTTTTCGGCGACAGCGGATGATTCGGGGAGGCACAGCGCGGCGGAGAACAAGATCAACGCAGCAGAACACTGAGCGAACTTCATGTGGTCACTCCTGCAAGGCGAACGACATCGACTTCGTGTCGATCGATGGTGTGGTCATATTCAGAAAAAATGGTGTGAGACGGAAGGGGATTCCGTCGTTTCTGAACGGGTGGAACTGATACAGGGTATTTTTTACGCGGCAAGTGTCAAGCACTGAGTGGAGAAACACTCCGTTAGCAGGCCGAATTCAGCAAACTCGCACGGATTTTCTGTTGATAATGGGAAAAAACCGACAATTTGATTCGCGAGGAATATTTTTCGACTCCGACATTCCGCTTTTCACCGTGAACACAGCACCGCAGGCAGACGACCCAACTGGTGATGACCGCAGGAATTCAGGCCGAATTAAATCACATAATAATCTCCTTCACCACATTTCCATGCACATCGGTCAGGCGGTAGTCACGGCCGCCAAATCGATACGTCAGGCGCTCGTGGTCGAGGCCCATCTGATGCAGGATTGTCGCGTGGAGGTCGTGAACGTGAACCTTGTTGTGAACGGAGTGCCAGCCGAATTCGTCGGTGGCTCCGTGGACCATCCCGCCGCGAATGCCACCGCCGGCCATCCACATTGAGAAGCCGAATGGATGATGTTCGCGACCATTGTTGCCTTCCGCGGTCGGCGTACGACCAAACTCGCCGCCCCACAGGATCAGCGTGTCGTCGAGCAGTCCTCTCATCTTCAGGTCGGTCAGCAGCGCCGTGATTGGTTGATCCACGGCGCGGCAGCGTTTTGGCAGGTTCTCTCGAAGCCCGCTATGCTGGTCCCATGCGTTGTTGGCCGGGGCATCAAAAAGCTGCACAAATCGGACTCCGCGTTCCAGGAGACGTCGGGCCATCAGACACTGTTTTCCGAAGAGTTCCGTTTCCGGATTGTCCGTGCCGTACAGTTTCTGCGTTGTCTCACTCTCGCGCGAGATATCAAATGCTTCGGGCGATTCTCGCTGCATTCGAAATGCCAATTCAAACGACGCGATCCTCGCATCAAGCTGACTGTTGGCGGCTCGTTCATGCTGATGGATTTCGTTCAGGCGACGCAGGGCATCAAGCTTTGAACGCTGGTGGTCCAGCGAACTTGCCGGATCACCCAGATTGGCAATTGGATTATTCGGGTCTCGAACGAGTGTCCCCTGAAACGCGCTCGGCAGGAAACTTGATGCCCACAGTTGCGCTCCCTGAAACACAGCGGCAGGGCTGACGACAACAAAACCAGGCAGATTCTGATTCTCTGTTCCCAACCCGTAAGTCAGCCACGATCCCATGCTGGGGCGTGAGAAAGCCTGCTCGCCGGTACACATCTGAAGCGCCGCACCGGTGTGGTTGATATTGTCGGCAACCATCGAGCGGATCACGCAGACATCATCGATGCAGGACGCCAGTCCCGGCAGCAACTCGCTGACTTCAATCCCTGACTCTCCATGTCGAGTGAATCTCCACGGAGAGGCCAGCAGGTTTCCGGTCGTTGTTCGCTGCAGCTTTGGCTTCTCAAACGGGAGCGGCTTGCCGTTGTCCGTCGCCAGTCGTGGCTTAGGATCGAGTAAGTCGACGTGCGATGGCCCGCCGGGCATATAAAGAAAAATGACACGTTTTGCTCGCGGTTCGTGATGGGGCGGTCGAATGGCATAGGGATTCGAGCCATGCTCCGTTTCGTCCGCGGCCAACATGCCCGCTAATGAAAGCAATCCGAATCCACAGCCAGATCGAGCCAGCAGTTCACGTCGGTTGAGAGAAGTGAAGTCATTCATAGAGATTCCTCCGCGATTCACCGAAGCCCGCCACATTTTTCAATCCGGATATACAAATTCGTTGCTGCACAACAGCACATGGGCCAGGTCCACCCAGCCTGCATTTGTACCGGATGAGTTCCCATGAGAGATAACCTCTCGCGTAAGGTCCAGCTCTTCGTCGCTGGGCAATCGACAAAACAGCAACCGATACGCCCGCTGAATTCGAGCGGTTTCAGCTTTCGGGCTATCGGTCGGGACGTCGTGGACAAGCCGATCCGCAAGATGCTTCGCCTGGTCGAGCAGAAAGCCACTGTTAAGCAGGAATAACGCCTGAGGGGCAACCGTACTGACAGTGCGAGCTTCAACTGACGAGTCCGGATTGGCTGCGTCAAACAGTGTCGCAAAGTTGCTGCGATCCCAGCGAGCAGTCTGGACGTAGAGGGATCTGCGAGTGATGGCGACGTCAGCCTGTGCCGGTCCACCGAGTGCAGTATCAAGCTGCCCGGAAACACTAAGGATCGCGTCCCGCACTGCTTCCGCTTCGAGGCGGCGAGACGAGAATCGACCGAGCCAGCGATTCTCCGGGTCGCGATCGAACTGCTCACGCTTGACGACGCTGCTTTGCCGATAGGCCGCAGAAAGCATGATTCGTCGGTGCAGCTTCTTCAGAGACCATCCGTCTTCAACGAAACGAACGGTGAGCCAATCCAGCAACGCCGGATGCGATGGCGGTTCGGACAGCAGGCCAAAATTGTCTGGTGTCGTCACAAGTCCGGCACCGAAATGCCATTGCCAGACACGATTCACGATCACCCGCGACGTCAATGGATTTTGCTGTGACGTTACCCACGCAGCCAGTTCCCGCCGACCGCTGCCTCCGGCGATGGAGCCCGTATCTTCGCCTTGAAAAAACGCTGGCATGCGACGAGAAACGACCGTCTCTAGGCGAGCATAACTGCCCCGCACGTGGATCGGTACGTCCTGAATGCCGGGGAAGAGTCCGCCCGGGACGCCGCCTTCGCTGACGGCGAGTGCCATCGGAATTTCTGGCGGCAGGCTTTTCTGCAGTTGATCCCGACGCTCGATGATCTCCTTCCGACGCGGATCATCGTCTGCGGGCTTCGGGGAGAGCTTGTCGAGTTCCGCCATCTGCAGGTTCAGCGTCTCGATTTGCATGACTTGCTGGTTTCGACGTTCCACCACGTCATTCGGCACGAGCGGTCGGCGCTGGAGCGTAATCTCGCCGCCCTTAGTTCCCAACTCCTGCAGCATGCGTGTGCTGTAGAAAATCCCCGCCAGAGCGTAGTAATCCTCGTGCGAAATCGGATCAAATTTATGATCATGGCATCGAGCACATCCGAGCGTGAGCCCGAGGAATGCTTTGCCCACAGTGTCGATCTGGTCATCGACCATGTCGCTGACCAGCTTCTCTTTGTCCGCGTCACCGCGATCCCATGCTCCGTTGACGAGAAATGTGGTGGCGATCAAACCATCCGCGTAAGGTTCTGTGCCGTCAGGTGAGGAGAGCAGATCTCCGGCGATTTGATGAGTGATGAATTGATCGAAAGGCAAATCGCGGTTAAGCGACTCCACAACCCAGTCTCGATATCGCCATGCTTCCAGCGGTTCACACACCGGATTGCGAGCCTTGGGATCACCGTCGTGGTAATCGGCGTAACGAACGACATCCAGCCAGTGTCTTGCCCATCGCTGGCCATATGCCGGCGATTCCAGTAATCGATCGACCACGCGATCATGGGCCACGTCGGAAACATCTGCGATGAAGGCGTCAAGTTGTTCCGGAGTCGGAGGCAGACCCGTCAGATCAAACGTCGCGCGGCGCAGCCATACAGCGCGTTCGGCTGGCCCGGCAGATCGCAGACCACGACTCTCCAGTTCTGCCAGAATGAAGTTGTCGATCTTGTTTTGTGGCCACTCAATATTCCGCGCGATCGGCGGTGTGGAATCCCGGACCGGTTGCCAGGCCCACCAGCTTTGCTGCTCTGCGGTCACTGCGAACCCCTTCGATTTTTTTTCCCTGTCGCTTGCTGATGGCGCTTCAGACTCAGGCCACGGGGCTCCCATGGCCACCCATTGCCTGAGCTTCTCGATGTCGGCATCGGGCAACTTCTGCTTCGGCGGCATTTTGGGCTCGTCGAGATACCCCACGGCGCGGATCAGTAGGCTGTCGTCCGGCTCGCCGGGGACAATCGCCGGCCCGGTGTCGCCACCTTTCAGGATCTCCTCGTGCGCGGTCAACCGCAGGCCGCCTTCCTGTTTTTTTTCTCCATGACAACTGCGGCAATGCTCCACCAGAATCGGTCGAATCTGTTTCTCGAAGAACTCGACACCGGCTGGTCCGGATTCGTCCGCATAGACGTCATGGACGCCGTCCGAGATGAACAGCATCGCGACGAGCCAGGCAGAGGTTTTCAAGTTCATACGGCTTCCCCCGAAATCAGTTGGCAGTCAAAAGAGTCCTGCGATCGGATCGCCATGATAGATATGGTGGGGGCGTTTGAGTTCGTCATTCCAAGCGGCGGTTCCGGGGATGCCCATTGCGCGATAGATCGTGGCTGCGAGGTTTTCGGGTTGCTGAGCATCGAAAGCGGGATAAGCGCCGTTTTTGTCAGAAGCACCGATCACAACGCCGCCTTTCGTACCGCCGCCAGCGACAAAGACCGTTTGCACGGCTCCCCAATGATCGCGCCCGGCCTTGCATCCCGGGCTGCGGTTGGCTGCGTTGACCTTGGGGGTGCGGCCCATCTCGCCGACCATGACGATCAGTGTCTCATCCAGCATCCCGAGCGATTGCAGGTCATCGAGCAATGCGGACAGCGCCTGGTCCGTCGGCGGCAGCAGGCAGTCACGCAGCAACGGGAAATTGTTATCGTGAGTGTCCCACGCTTCGTTGTTGCCGAGATTCACCTGGACGAGGTTGACCCCGGCCTGAACCAGTTGCCTGGCCATCAACAACGACCAGCCGAACGCATTGCGGCCGTAACGATCGAGCGTTTGAGGGGCCGCGTTATGCACATCAAACGCACGCTGCACGCTGGTGTCCGTCAGCAGAGAGATCGCCGACTGACGATGTCGATCAAAGGACGCAATTGCAGCCGTCTGCTCAAGATCGCGACGCTGCAGATCCAACATCGATCGAAGGCTGTCACGGTCCACCAGTCGGGACCGACTGAGCCCCTGAGGCAGACTGAGGTTCGGCGACTGAAACTTCAGGTCATCGTTTCGCTCGCGACCTCGGACAAAATGAAACTCGTAGTCAGGATAAGCACCATATGACTTCGGGTTGAACGGCGACGCTTCGATGAACCAGGGATCGCGCTGGCTTCCCATCATTCCGCCGAACTGACCAGGGAGAATTCGGCCGGTGTTGTGTATGAGCCGTTCCGGAAGAACGACAGCCGGCGGCAGGTTGTTGATTCGTCTGGGAACCGCATCGCCAACGATCGATGCAATCGAAGGCCAATCGGTCGATTGCGGCTTCACGGGGCTGTAGCCGGGCGGCATCAGAGTGCGTCCGGTAAGAATCGACGTGTGCCCTTGTGAGTGTTCGTTGTGCGGCGTCGTCAGCGAACGGATCAGACTCCAGTTCTGGCTGCGAGCTGCAAGCAACGGCAAGTGTTCGCAGACGAAGAGGCCGGGCGTCTGCGTGGCGATCGCAGAGAACTCACCGCGAATGTCCAGCGGTGCATCGGGCTTGGGGTCGAAGCTGTCGTGCTGCGTGAGGCCACCGGAGAGAAATATAAAGATGACAGACTTCGCAGTACCACCAAGTTGAGGTGCCGAAACAATGTCGGCAGCGCGAAGTGCATCGACATGATTCATGCCAAGCCCGAGCAGCCCCACCGAGCCTGCCTGCAACATGGTCCGCCGACTCATCGCAGGATGTCGAGGATGCGACAACGGCATACGGGGCTCCCTGATGTCTCGAAAATCGAAAATGATCGAACTAACGGTCGTAACATATCCAATTTTGGAACTCCCGTCCCGAACAAATCTCGAAACCGGATCGACGTTCCGCTCATTCTCTGCATTGAACGATGATCGTTCAACTACATTATTGTGGACCTTCGTTCTTCCACCATCGGAGTTCGTTTGCGCCACGCTCCGCACAGGCCACGATATCGAGTCGTCCGTCGTGATCGAGATCGGCCAGAATCACCGTCACGGCGTTGGGCCAGTTCTCCTTGATGATGTGGTACTGCCAGCTTTGCGTCGGATCACCCGTGTTCTCGAACCAGGCGATGCGCCCCTGCGGACTCCAGCCAGTGGCCACGACATCCCGATCGCCGTCGCCGTCCAGATCTTCAGCGACCGCTTCAAATCCCTGAGGAAAACTGGAACCAATCGAATGCTTGTGCCATTCCGCTCCGGTTCCCGGCCCTCCGACGTTTTCATTCCACGCCAACTGATGGGACTCCGGCGACTCGTTGCCGACTCCGGCCGCGATCCCCAAAGCCATCACAATATCGAGATCTCCGTCTGCGTCAAAGTCTGCCAGCGCAACGTCGTAAGACCCCGGCACTTCACAGTGCCATTTCAATCGGATGACTGCGAAGTTTCGGAAATGAGATTCTAAAGTCGGCGTCGCGCCAGCTTTTTGCGATCGTATACTGCGCCATGCCACGTGAGTATTGATGCTGAACCTGATCCTCTTTCAGTATCGACGATCCGATAATTCTCGGACCTGATGTCAAAGTAGTCTGCAACTTCCCTGACAGTTCGATGCTGAAAACATTGATCGTAGATGTTTCGTCCTTCTACGAGTGCAATATCCTTGTTGAACGCATTTGAACGGGCGACAGGCTACGTGGTTTCGAATACGCCACGGTCTCGATTTTTACGAACTTCCAACGGGTTAAAGACGTGGCCGCTCATGGTGATCCAGACGCCGGCAACTGGTTGCGTGAGGACTACTCCGATCGCCATGCCAACGTTGAATGTCGCATCACTATTATGGAAATTTGCAGGCTGCATCGCACCTGTCAGCACAATCCGTTTGTTGGGTATTCCGCTGAGCAGGCGGGCTGTTTCAATCATGGTGTCAGTGCCATGCGTGATTACGATGTGGTTCTCCGGACAACGTTCCACAGCCTTCCGTACAAGCTGCCGATCTTCGGGTGTCATGTCCAGACTGTCCTTCCGCAGCACAGATTCGATCGTATATTCAAATCTAACCGGCAAATCCAACAGCATTCTTTCAACGCCTGGTGCTCCGACCTGATATTCGCTCAATTGATCGAAATAGATCTTATCAATCGTGCCGCCAACGGTGATAAATCGGAGTTTCATAATTTGCCTATTACCACCTTCAAGTTAGCTATTCTGTTTTGGTTCACGGCGTTTGGCCGCTTGATAGGCATCTTCCATTTCCCGGAGTGTGGCGGCATGCATGCTGCGCCCCTCACTCTTCATTGCCGCTTCGATCGCCTGAAACCGCCGCGAAAATTTTGCGTTGCTGCTGCGGAGAGCTTCTTCGGGATTGATGCCCCAGCGACGACCAATATTGGCGAGGACAAACAATACATCCCCCAGTTCAGATTCAGCTTTGTCTTTTATGGCGGGTTGGAGCGGTTGGTCGGCGATGATTGCTGAATCGACGGTTGCAAGGATTGTCGGAATGACGTTTGATCCGAAGAGTTCCACTGCCAATTCAGACAACTCCTCATTCAGCTTGTCAAACAACATGCGTCGATCAGGGAAATCATAGCCCACCGCGGCTGCTCGCGCCGTGATGCGTGCAGTGCGTGCGAGTTCCGGTAACGCGAGTGGGATTCCTTCCAACTGCGATTCGCGAGTCGGTTTTTCCTGTCGTTTAATGGCGTACCAGTTGCGTCTGACGTCATCTGTCGTCGAAGCCTCCACGTCACTGAACACATGCGGATGACGACGAACCATTTTGTCGGCGATTCGTCGCACGACGTCAGTCAGCAGGAAACGTTGTTCGTCAGCCGCAATTTGTGAATCCAGAATAACTTGGAGTAACACGTCTCCCAACTCTTCGCAAATGGCCTCGTTGTCGTCTGCGTCGATCGCTTCGAGCAACTCGTAAGTTTCTTCCAACGTATAAGGCTTGATCGTCTTCATCGTTTGCTGACGATCCCACGGACATCCATTCGGAGCTCGCAGCCGTGCAACCACTTCGCAGAGTCGTCGAAATTCTGGCAGCAGTAATTCAAATTCTGGCGGCGTGCCTAGCTGAGGAGTCATCGCTGCGAGTGCGGAAACAAGCGGAGGTGCCGTAGGTGGCTTTGTCTTGAGGTAAATGATTTTAGAATCTTGGGGACCATAGAATTCCGGAAGGTCCGCAATCTGCTGGTAACCACAGCGGTCATAAAACTTCCGTGTCGGCAGATAGTGTTCACGACCGGATGTTTCCACGTAAATGCGGGCCTCGTCTTGGGCAAAGATGAGTTCTTCAGTGACAGACATGAGCCACTTCCCCATACCGTGTCGCTGCGCATCGCGATGCACGGCAATCCAGAAGATGTCGAAACTGCTGGCCGTACAGGCGATCGGGCCGTAACACGAGTATCCAACCGTGCGTCCATCAATCTCGGCAAAGGCAAAAAAATATCCAGAGGCTTCGCCCTTTCGCAGTCGTTCTTCAACAAGTTCAACCGCAACATCGACCTCCGCCGGATAAAAGAAACCCGTCGACTCCACAATCGCACGCACCGTCGCCAGATCCTGCTCCTGCACGTCATAACGCAGTGTGATCGAATTGTTAGTAAGGCCTGATGCGGGAATGGCCGGAAAGTTCATGGTGGGATGATTTTCGTGGTGGATTGATATTTGCAGACGCATGCTCACCCCCGCCTAATATCCGCTTCGATCAGGAGGTCATCGCCGATTGAAGTGTGGCGAAGATGCTGCACGTTAGGGATTTTCGGGATTGAATCACGACCTAAACCACCGAGGGGGCCAAGAGCCGAACTGCCACCTGTCAGGCGCGGTGCAATGAAGATATGAACTTCGTCGATCAATGACGAGTCAAACAGACTTCCGAGAATTTCAGAGCCGGCTTCCGTCAGCACATTTGTGCAGCCGCGACGTCCAAGGTCTGCCATGACCGCATGCAGATCGATTCGTCCCGGTTTTGTAACAGCACATGGCAGTACTTCGACTTCAAGGGATTTGAGTCGTTCGATGTTCTTTTCAGAAATGTGATCGGCAACACAGACCAGAACCGGGCCTTGTGAGCGTGATTTGACCAACTTCGTGTCGGCGTGCAGCGATGATCCATCCGCATCGATAACCACACGCAGCGGGATGCGTGCTCCTGTGGGTCTGGCCGTCAACAGCGGATCATCGCACCGTACGGTGCCCGCTCCGGTCATGATGGCATCCATCCGACCTCGCAGTTGATGGACCACCGCACGGGAGGCGTCACTGCTGATCCATTTGGAATGCCCGGTCCGTGAGGCAATGCGGCCGTCGAGCGTCATCGCCCACTTGGCATGAATCCATGGGCGACGCTGCAGCATGAGCATTTCAAATGGGGCAATCAGGCGTCGTGATTCAGATTCACAAACTCCTACCGTGACCTGTAATCCCGCAGCTCGTAATCGCTGAATGCCTTGGCCAGCGACATGTGGTGCCGGATCTTGGCAACCCACAAACACACGCCGAAAGCCCGCTTGGATGACAGCATCCACGCAAGGTGGCGTTTTTCCGAAATGGCAACAGGGTTCAAGGGTCACATAGAGATCGTTACCGCGCGTGTCCAAGCCTGCAGCCTGAATTGCATTAAGCTCAGCGTGAGCACCGCCAAACTGCTGGTGATAGCCGATTGATATGATCGCTCCGTCGGCAGTCGCCACCACAGCACCAACCATGGGATTGGGTTCGACTTGACCTTCCCCATGCAGAGCGTACTGCAGGGCGACCTGCATCAATGGAACCGGATCGACTGAAACAGCCATAGTGCTTACCGCGTCGCCGCCGCGCCACAGTCGGATGTGAAACGCTGAATCATACCGCGTCGTTCCAGTTCTGCGTTGAGAACGGAACGGTAATGCGCCAGACGCACACCGGCATCGTCCAGCGAACCGCCGAACGACCGCGCTTCGTCCAGATAGATTCGAGGCACGGCAAATTCACGAATGTTCCAGCCAAGATCTGCGGCCTGCACCCACAGCTGCAGCGGCATCGCGTAGCCTTTGTCTGTGATGTCCAGTTGGGCCAATGAGGAAACGCGGTACGCCTTGAAGCCGCAAAAGGCATCCGTAATCGACAAGCCCAGCTGTTCATGCAGACAGGCCGTGATCCGTGAATTGATCTGTCGACGTTCTACGGGCGCCGCGGTGTCGCTTTCAAAATCTTTCAGGTAACGCGAACCGGAGACCATATCAAACGGAGACTCCCCTGTGACGTCGATGAGACCGGCAATCTCACGCACAAATTGCGGCTGATGCTGTCCGTCGCAATCCATCGTCACCAGGACGTCGAATCCTTGCTGCAGTGCATAGTCAAAGGCTGTACTCAGAGCCGCCCCGTAACCGAGATTTGGCGAATGCTGCTTCACCGCAACCGCAGGAAACTGCTTCAGCACCTCACCGGTGCCGTCCGTTGAGCCATCATCGACTACAAGAATGTCATTAACGTGCTGCATCAGTTCACGTAGAACCCCCGCGACGTGTGAGACTTCGTTGTACACCGGCAAAGCAGTAAGAATGCGAGTTTTCATAATCAGAATGGTAGACCTGCCATTTTCGATGTCAATCTGACCTCCCATAAACTCCTGAAATGCTGGATTTCTGAGTACAATACCACGAGTGTCTGGCGCGGTTACAGTTTCACGTCTCATTCATGCCCATGCGGAATCTATGCTTCATTCACCATTTCTTCCAGTACTTCGGCGATCACTTGCAAGCCTTCCGTCAGTTCAGCGGATTTCACATTCAACGCTGGTAAAAGCCGAACGACTGTGTCGTTGGTCGCGTTGATCAGGACTCCACGTTCCATGCACTTTGCAACTGCTGGTGCAGACGCGATGCTCAGATCGATTCCAATCATCATGCCGCAGACGCGAATTTCGCGAATAATGGGAAGTCGCTGCTGCAGTGCTTCCAACTGCACTCGGACGTCAGCGGCCAGTTGCTCTACGTGATCCAGAAGTCCTTCGCGTTCAATCGTCAAACCCGTTGCGAGACCTGCCGCCATCGCCAATGAGTTACCTCCAAACGTACTGGCATGCATTCCAGGTCGCAGGTCACCGGCAAACTCATCCCGACAGATCATAGCACCGCACGCAACGCCGGCCGCAATACCTTTTGCCATTGTAATGACGTCCGGCTGGACACCAGTCTGCTGATAGCCGAACCATGTTCCCGTGCGGCCCATTCCGGTCTGCACTTCGTCGAAGATCAGCAGGAGACCGTGTTCGTCGCAAAGATCACGCAGTGCCTGCAGAAAACCGGGTTCGGGAATTCGTACGCCGCCTTCGCCCTGCACAGGTTCAATCATGATCCCGCAGGTTTCGTGGTCGATCAGGCTTCGCACGCCATCGATGTCATTCATCTTTGAATAGCGGAAGCCAGCCAGCATCGGCCCCAGTCCTTCATGATACTTGGGCTGAGCTGTCGCGGTGAGCGCACCGAACGTACGGCCGTGGAAACCGTGTTCAAACGTGATGATGCGATAACGTCCTTGAGCCGATCCGTGGAGCCTGGCAAGTTTGATGGCTGCTTCGTTAGCTTCAGCTCCGCTATTGCAGAAGAATGCCTTTCCGAAACTGCGAGTACACAAAAACTCTGCAAAACGCCCCTGCTGTTCGGTATACCACGTATTCGGAACATGGATGAGTTTCGCAACCTGCTCCTGGATCGCTTCCACGACCGATGGCGGTGAATATCCGAGAATGTTGCAGCCCCAGCCCGGAAACAAGTCCAGGTAACGTCGGCCGTCAGCGTCCCAGACATGTGATCCTTCGCCTCGTACTAGTGCAACCGGATAGCGACGATAATTCGGAATGACATATTCATCAAACAGATCAATGATGGCCTGACTCTTTGAGATGGCGACCTGTGACATTGAACAATCTCCGGGGGGAAATGGCGTGAAGTACGAGGAAATCAATCAGCGAGTTGCAGAATTGCTGAAGCTTAGTAGACACGACCCATTGTGCGAAGTTCACCCGTAGCTCAGTCGCTCCGCCGACGGAGATTCCCATTCTCTGATACGGTCTACCGTTCGCCTTACGGAACGATTTCCGTGCCAACTCCTGTATCAGAATAAATTTCCAGCAGCACGGAATGTGGCATTGAGGCATCGACGATGTGGACTTTTCGGACGCCAGCGTCGAGCGATTCCAGTGCGGCTTCGACTTTTGGAACCATTCCACCCGCAATTGTGCCGTCCGCGATGAGCGCACGTACCTGGGCCGCAGTAACGTGGGAAAGTCGCGACGAAGGATCTGTGATATCGGTAAGGATGCCCGGAATATCGCTCAGAAAAATCAACTTCTCTGCTGATAACGCGCGAGCGACGGCAGCGGCAGCGGTATCGGCGTTGACATTCAGTCGATGCCCGACACGACTTAGGGCAATGCTCGGAATAACGGGAATCGCACCGATGGAACAGATGCGGATGAGCGTGTCGATGTCTACTTCGGTCACATGGCCGACGTGTCCCAGATCTACGGCATTGCCCTGTTCGCCCTTGAGCGTTAATTTTTCTGCGGTCAGGACATTTTCTGTTCCGAAATGCAAACCCGTTGATCGGCCAC
Source organism: Planctomycetaceae bacterium (assembly GCA_947476295.1). Lineage (GTDB taxonomy): Bacteria > Planctomycetota > Planctomycetia > Planctomycetales > Planctomycetaceae > SXXK01. Next base: position 27,887 of record CANJQC010000011.1, read on the forward strand.
CGTTGCGATTGATGCGATCCACAATCGACTGACAGATGTCTTCGACAAGCACGCGCGAAACAATCTGCAGTGTCTGTTGATCGGTGAAACGTCGGCCTGCAACGAACTTTGCCTCAATCCCATCTGTGATCATGGCGGCACTGATCGCCTTGCCGCCCCCATGCACGATCACAGGTTTCATTCCCACTGTGGCCATGAAAACGACATCGGTGAGCAGCCTGTCGACAGCGGCAACATCGTCCAGTGTGCTCCCGCCGATCTTCACGACGACAAAACGGCCACGAAACCGCTGAATCCAGCTGAGAGCTTCGATCAGTACTTTTGCCTTGCGAATCGCTTCGTCCATGAGTGTTCCGTTGTGTTTCTTGATGAAAGACTTGCTCTGATCGGTTTGCTCGCGGGGATAGATTCTACGATTGCGGGAAAGTGAATCAACGGGCCCGACAGGTGTTGCATTCAGATTGTCGGTGATTAGAGTGTGTAAGGTCGAAGCATGTCCGTGCTATTGACACTGTTTGGGTACTCGCGGGTGTTGCCAGGCGTCAGTTGCTGATGCATGAAACATGCGTGCGAGTGAAAAGGGAAGACGGTGACTGATACGTTGGTGTCAGGATTCCGTCGCGGTCCCGCCGCTGTAATCGGGGACTGAACTTGCAATGGTCCACTGTGGAAGCGTCGATCTCTGTCTTCAACGACAGGTCATCGTTTTCTATGGGAAGGCGCAGGTTTGGGACGATCCGAAAGCCAGAAGACCTGCCCGAACAGATCGCAGACGTCCCCTTCGCGGAAAGGTGTTGTCGGCATGAATCGCGTTCGTTGGTCTTGATCTCTAAGCCCGTTCGTAGAGTAGAGTCTCCTGACTCGTTGAATACGGTTTGGATGCAGGTCGTTGCCTGATGATCAATTCAATTTTTGCGCCTTCAGCCGGTGACTCCGACTGCATTCCATGCAACTTCAGGAGTCCTCACTCGTGGCTGAAAACACTCGCCGCCGGCTTCGCGGTTTTACGCTCATCGAACTATTGGTAGTAATTGCGATTATCGCAGTCCTTGTGGGTTTGCTGCTGCCCGCCGTACAACAGGCACGTGAAGCGGCACGTCGCATGCAGTGCCGAAACAGTCTGAAGCAACTGGTTCTCGCGATGCACAACTACGCTGACAACTACGTGGAACAATTCGTGCCATACGTAGTTGAGGATCAGGAGCGATTGAATTATCTGCAGACGTTCTCCGGTGGACAAGGTACCGCCCGTTTCTGGTTCGGAACTGTGAACTACAACGAGTCGGACCCGACCAAACAATTGGATTTTGCGAATGGTGCGCTAAGTCTGTACATGGAAACGAGCTACCAGTCATTTCAGTGCCCTAACTTTGGTGCGTCACAAATGAATACTGTGCGATTCGGGAGGCCGGCTACAGGATTTGGCTATAACGGTCATTATCTGTCGCGTCCCGCAGGAATTGAGTGGCTGCCACCAACCTATGATGCGCAGTTCAGTCCGAAACCGTTGTGTCGCAGGTTCCGCGACGTCCGCGAATCAGGACGGACTGTCGTCTTTGCCGACAGCGCGGCTGTGAAACTTGTGGGATTCTCTCCATTGTCCTTCAGCTTCGAAGAAAATTGGCTGCTGGATCCGCCCAGCCAAAATTTCCCGACGGTGCATTTTCGCCATCTGAATTCCGCGAATGTCGCGTTTCTTGACGGACACGTGGAGGGTGTCTCGTATGCAACGAACGTCGAAGTTCCCGGCGACAATTTTCTATCGGACGAACAGGTGACGCTCATGGAGAAGAATCGCCTCGGCTTCATTTCCGCCGGGAACCTGCAGGATCCACTGAAACGTGATGAACTGTACGATCTGGAATGACGTCGGCCGGAATCAATGGTTGCGTCTTCCGGTCTCACGTTCAGTGCGGTAAAACACAGGGTAAGTCGAGCGAACGATGGAGCGTTCAGAGTTCTGCTGCGACCCGGTCGATACCGTTCCAGCTCGCATCAGACTCATGCTCCCCAAGACTCCTCCTTCAGGCATTCCAGCATCGAACGTCGCAGACGTCGCGCTAAACGAGGCTTCTGTACTGGAATCACGGCAGGCGGCGACGGCGAAGTGGGCGGCGTTCGCACTGCTGGCCTGGATGTTTTTTCCGGTGCTCACGGGACGAATATACGTCTGCGACGATCTGCAGAATTATCATCTTCCCATCCGGCAGTTTTACGCAAACTGTCTTGCTGCCGGAGATTCCTTCGACTGGATGCCCAACCTCTTCAGCGGCTTTTTTCTGACCGGATCAGGGCAGGGCGGCACGTATCATCCGCTGCACTATTTGCTGTACTCCTGTCTGCCGCTGGGAATGGCTTTTAATCTTGAGATTCTGCTAAGCTATCCCTTCATGCTGTTTGGGATGCAGTTGTTTCTGCGCCGCCATTTAATCAGACGCGATGCGGCATGGCTGGGGGCCATCGTGTTTACTCTCAGCGGGTTCTGCACACTGCATTTCCTGCACCCTAACGCGATCGCTGTCGTCGCTCATATCCCGTGGCTGCTGCTGGTTCAGGATGTACTGCTCAGGCCACACGCTGGCCCGCGACGCTGGAGGATCCCTGCAGAAGCAAGTATCGCGCTGCTGACGGGATCGCAGTTGTTGCTTGGGTATCCACAGTATGTCTGGTTTTCGGTGCTCGCTGAAATGTCTCTGTGCATTGGGCTCGCGGGATGGAACTGGTCGGGCGTCAGGCGACTCCTGCTGATTTGTTTCCTTAAGTGCTTTGGACTCGCGCTGGGTGCCGTACAGTTGCTGCCGTCCATCGCCGCGCTGGCGGAGTCGGATCGCGCCGCATTGCCGCCGGAGTTCTTCTTTCAACATCCGTTGTCGCTAGCCGATATGCTCCAATGGATTGGCCCGTTTCTGACAAAGAGCCGTGTGTTCGGAGCAAACACGCATGAACTGGGCGTGTACTGTGGTGCGATTCCCGTGTTACTCGCGTTGTCGCTGATTCGACGACGACAATCACAGACCGAAATACGATCGGACGTGGGAAAACATGTATTGATCCCGATGTTAGTCCTGGGACTCCTAGCACTTTTGTTGTCCTTTGGTCGCGATGGCGGGCTTTATGTTGTTCAGACGTGGCTGCCGTTGATTGGGAAATTCCGCTATCCGTCTCGCATCGTTGTGCTGCTGCATCTGGTCCTTGCCATGCTGGCGGCAATAGGCTTCGCGCGATTGATGGTGGATACAGCATCGAGTGAAGTTCGACTGCCGCGACTGATCAGAATTGTGCCGTGGTTGAGCGCCGCAGCCGTCGCAGGAGTCTTGTCGCTGGGGGATCCGAAAAATTCTGCACCGTGGACTCTAATGATCATCGGTCCGGTACTCTTCTTTCTGGCTGCACAGATGGTGAGGGATCTCGCACGCGGCCGTGTCAGCGCCGGATTCATGCTGTTTCTGGCGGGTGATCTGGCGGCGTATGGATTCACGTATGAAGCATTGCAGAACACGAAGACATGGACGGAAGTTGTCGAATCGCTTCACCAGCCGCCCGGTTCACCGGAAGATGGCCGCATCGTCGCAGAGCTTCAGACTGCCGACGGGGACATCGGCTACGAAGGCAACGATCTGCTGCTTGCCGGATGGCATCAGGCAGATGGCTACGAAGGACTGCTGCCCCAGTCGTTTCTGCTGGATCGTAACACAAGCCTGGAATCGCTGCGCATCTCGTGCGTCCGGTGGATTAACGCAGGCGGAAACCACAGCAGCATCGCCGGTTTGAAGCCAACCGAAGATCCGCGCTGGCTGGAAGTGCAAAATCCGTTACCGCGCGCCAGACTGACGGCGAACACAACGACGATTGCAGATCCGCGCGAGGCGGTCCGGCGACTTCAACCCGATGGGGCCACCGTGGTGGACCGAAATCCTGGCTTCCCACAGAGGGGCGGCACTGCTCCCGGTACAGCAACGATTGTCATCGATCGACCCGGCAGGATCGAGATTCAGACGTCCGCTGACAGCCCGCAGCTCCTGGTTCTGTCCGAACGATTCTCTCGCGGATGGAAGGCAACGGTGAACGGCACACCGATTCCGATCCTGCGAGCCGAAATCGATTTCATGGGCTGTGTCGCACCGGTCGGCGATGGCACTATTCGTTTTTCCTTCGAACCTGCAACTGTCCGGAATGGTCGCCTCGTTTCCGCTTTCGGGCTGCTGTTGCTCAGTCTTTATGTCCTGTGTCGCAGAAGGTCATGCTACGGCATCGAAACGATCGAACAACTCAAGCCACCTGCGGCCGGAACATACGAATGCGTGACATAGTCCATCACCATGCGATCGGCGTTGAAACGCCAGCCGAGTGTGCGGATTGCTCGTTTCATATGGGCGATCCAGCCTTGCGGAAGATGGTCGCTGTCGCGATTGTAGAAAAGAGGAATTACTTCCTCGGTCAGCACGCGATACAAATCATCGCTGTCGCGGGCATCCTGAATGTCCTGATTCGCGTGAGTCCTGCCGGTACCGATCGCGAAGCCATTTTTTCCGTCGTAGGCTTCCGCCCACCAGCCATCCAGCACGGAGCAATTCAGTCCGCCATTCAGAACGACTTTCTGACCGCTGGTGCCTGAGGCTTCCAGAGGACGGCGTGGATTATTGAGCCAGACATCGACACCCTGAACCAGAAAGCGTCCCATGTCGATCGTATAGTTCTCCAGAATCAGCACGCGTCCCCGAAATGGTGCCTGCCGCGTCAGTTTGAATATCTGCTGTAGAATCTGCTTGCCACGTTCATCCGCCGGATGCGCTTTGCCAGCGAAAATAAACTGGAGCGGGCGATCAGAATCCGTAATCAGCTTTGCCAGAAAATCTAGGTCTTTCAGAATCAGGTCTGCTCGCTTGTATGGCGCGAAACGGCGTGCAAAACCGATCGTCAGTGCCTGCGGATCAAACATTTGTTCCATATCGGCAATGACAGATTTACGTTCGCCACGGCGTCTCGCCTGATCAACCGCTCGCCGACGCGCGTAATTGATCAGACGATTTTTCAGGGAGGCATGAACTTCCCACAATTCACCTGGCGTAATACTTTCGAAACTTCGCCAGACATCGGCTTCGCCCGTGCGTTGATACCAGTGTTCCGGCAGCACGCGATCGTAGAGGACTCGCATTTGCCCCGCCAGCCAGGTAGGCACATGGACGCCGTTGGTGATATGCCCGATCGGAATTTCCTCGACGCTTCGCCACGGCCACAGACTCGCCCACATTTTGCGGCTGACGACACCGTGCAGACGGGAAACACCATTGGCGATTCGACACAGCTTTAGTGCGATCACGGTCATACAAAATGATTCACCGGCGTTTTGCGGATCAATACGTCCCAACCCCATCAGGCCTTGAATGTCGAGTCCCAGTGAATCCCGGAGCGGGCCGAGATGTTCCTCAATCAAGTCCTCATCGAATCGGTCGTGACCTGCCGGGACGGGTGTGTGAGTTGTAAAAGCACAGCGTGACGCCGTGTCTCGCATCGCTCGTTCAAACGAAAGGCCATCTTCCTGCATGCGTTGCCGAATCACTTCCAGTGGTGCAAACGCGGAATGACCTTCGTTCATGTGAATGACGTTCGGCAGAATTCCAAGCGCCTTCAACGCCTTCACACCGCCAACACCCAGCAGCAGTTCCTGACGAATGCGGGTTCGCTGATCGCCGCCGTACAAGCGAGCTGTCAGTTTGCGATCCTCTTCGCTGTTCTGAGCAATGTCGGTGTCGAGCAGATAAAGATGAATGCGTCCGACCGCCAGATGCAGCACGCGGGCATAAATCAGACCGGTCCGGGTTTCGATAGAAACAACAATCGGACCTGTGTCGTTTTTGGCCTCAGTCAGAGGCAGTGAAATGGCTTCGAGTCGCGGATAAGATTCCTTCTGCCAGCCGGAAGCATCCAGGGCCTGCTGGAAATACCCTTCGTGATAGAACAGCCCGACTCCAACCAACGGCAGTCCCAGATCGGATGCACTCTTCAGATGATCGCCCGCCAGAACTCCGAGACCTCCGGAATAAATTGGCAACGATTCGTGCAAACCAAATTCTGCAGAGATATAAGCAACCGGCCCCTGACCCAGAATCGCTGCATGGGTCGCACCCCAAGTTGTTTCGGCTGCCATGTATTCACGGAATCGGCGAAAGGCCCAATGAATCCGCGTGTGCAGCACTGCCTCTCTTGCGCGACCTTCCAGCTTCTCGGGAGAATACTCCTGCAACAACAGCACGGGATTATGATTGACAGTTTCCCACAGCTCGGCATCGATCAGACGGAAGACGTGGGTGACTTCCGGATCCCAGCTCCACCACAGATTCGCCGCCAGCGACGAGAGTTTCTCGTGGATTGATAATTGAGTCTCTCTCGGCGGCATTAATGCGTCCCCTCAAATATCCGGCCATTAGCATTGCCGTATGCTGAAGACCCAGCGAGACATTCACAGATCGAGGCTCGATCGCGTGTCTCCAACAATGACGTGGTCGAAGCATACGAATTTCACCCACTTGCCGCGAGCGGGGTGTTGATTTAGTCGCTCGGATCTAGTTCTCGTTTAACGGCAAGCCGCAGGCGACTGTTTCCATGAACGCCGACGCCTGCGGCTTGCCGTTAAACGATTAAATCAACAGCCTGCGAGCGGCGTGCGGCGCAGCCGACGGAATCCGCTCAAGGGCTAAATGTCGATACACCCATTGAAAAAAAAGTGGCCGGTTGTAGAATCCAGTCCGTGGAATTGAGCGTCCAGTTTAAGTAAGGATGACAGTTCGATGAACAAGCGCATTTCTCCAAACAAGCGGATTTCTCCAAACAAGCGAATTCGCCGCGAGCTCGGGAAGGCAAGGCTGATTGGCAAAGACGGCTTGCTGACAGTACCTTCGGTTACCGGGAATCTCGCCACTCTGGAAGTCACGGATCGGAATGCTGGTGCAACTGAGTCCCGTGACAATTTCGTCGTGATGCCGTACGTGCGGGACAACCCGGAATGGACACTTGAGTATCTTCTGCTTGGGGATCTCGCCGACCTTTTGAGTGAAGGTTATGACGAGGAAAATCGCAAGTGGCTTCTGGTTGTCCTAGAGGGGCTGTTGGATGCCATCCCAGCCGAAAGAAGAAGCGAGCGATTCATTAAGCTGCGAAGAGCGTATCCTGATTCCCTAGGGCTGCTGCAGTCACTGACACAACTTGAGGCGGAACACGACGCGATGATCTTTCAGCTGCGAAGACTCCGAAATCGCGTGGCGTGGCGGCTTTCGCTCCTAGATGTCGTTGCTGCTGAAGTTGTCCTCGATCTGAAACGCTGGTTAGTGACGTTTCAGAATTTTTGTAAGCGCGAACATCGATTGCATTATTTCGAGGAAGATAATGCCGGTCGCCGTGAAATCTGACAGAGCGTCAGCGCGCGACTGATGAAGTTTCAATCGAGGCTGACGCTTCGTTCTTTACGGTCAGAGACATCAACTGCATGGCGCCAATAAATACGACCGTGAATCCGATGTCTCCTGTAAATGTGCCTCGTACGAATGGGATGGCGTTTACAAAGCATGTCTTCAGTCCAGCGGGCGTCCACGGATATAAGTATTGGCCAGCTTCGTGCGGCATGCACCATACGCCTAGGTTACTGATCAGAAAGAAGACTGTGCCGGCAAGCAGTCCCGTTCCGAACGCAGCCGGGATGTGTCTTGGCTGAATCCATCGTCCAAGCGCGCAAATTGCGATGTATGCGGCGTAGTCGAACATCCAGGAGCCGTAGAATCCGTGGCCGGTCTTTGCTTCGATAATGCCGTCTGTGAGGGCTCGGCATCCCAACAGAATAAGAATCCCTAGCCAAGCTGGTCGCACGACTGCACCGCAGAGAACGGCGAGAGCGCCCAGTGCGGAGAAATTCATGTATGGGCGATCGATGAGACGCAGAGAGACTGCAACCACGCAGGCCGCAGCAACTACGATCCAGGATGTTCTGTTCATTCGAATCATTTCATACCGAAATCGGCGTTACAAAATTGAGAGATTGTTAATGGGCCGCTCGCCGCAAACGATCATTTAAAGCAACGCCCAACCCGAGAGCCGGAAATTCATGCGCGATGATAACATCCAGATCGGATGCGTCGAGAGATCTCATGGCCGCAAAGAAATTTGCAGCACAAGTTTGCAGATTTTCGTCGTCACACAGGGACTCAATTCTTGCAAATCGACCAGAAAACGGCTGTTTGCCTGCAGTGAGCAGCCCGCACCGCAGTCCCGCGATTGGTTCTGCCAACCGGTCGTGATCGACCAGGATCAGTCGCGTGCCGGGCGCGTAGTGACGACTGAGCATTCCCGGGGCCAATTGAGCTGCATTGTCCAGAGACGCATCTGACCTCGCAATTTCGACCGTGCCGATGATACGTTGTATATCTTCGACAGGACACCCGCCGTGACGCAGCAGAATGGGTCGCTCCGTCATCAATGACAACACTGTGGACTCAAGACCCACAGCACAGGGACCGCCATCTACGATATAATCGACGTTTCGACCCAGGCCATCGGCGACATGCTGCGCCGTCGTCGGGCTGATGCCACCGAACGGATTGGCACTCGGTGCGGCCACGGGACAACCGGCTGCTTTCAGAAGTTCGATCGCCACCGGATGCCGCGGAATGCGAATACCGACGCCTGGCAAACCAGCCGTCACAAGGTCCGGGATCAGATCGCGTTTAGGAAGGACAAGAGTCAATGGGCCGGGCCAAAATTCACTGGCCAGCAATCGAGCGGTCTCAGGAAACTTACTGACAACGCATTCAACCTGCGAGAGGTCCGCGACATGCACAATCAGAGGATCAAACGTCGGGCGCTGCTTGGCTGCAAAGATGCGAGCCACGGCCGTCGGATTGGACGCATCGGCTCCAAGTCCATAAACCGTTTCGGTCGGAAACGCAACAAGATGCCCTGTTCGCAGCAACTCGGCAGCGGATTGAAGACTGGCGGCACATGAATTCATACTAGGCCTCACTCGGCCAAATCCACGCAGATGATTTCCTTGTCATTTCGAATGTACGCATGCTTGTTTGCAAAAGCTGGCATGCTCCAGACGACGTCACGTCCGAATGCTGCGTTGGTTTGGTCAATCACTTTGACTCGATCGATTTCGGTGTAGCCGTCCGGTGACAATTTCGCGAGAAGCAATTCACCCAGTTCGTTGAACAGGATGTATCGATCTTCGTGCCGAACGATGAATGCAGTCTCCGAGCCGGCAGCACGAAGTCCGATCGGATCCGGTGTTTCCCACAGGCGTTCTCCATCAGGGATTGAGACAGCACGCATAACGCCTTTCTGATCCATACCATACAAGACGTTTCCGTCAACAATCGGCTGCACATTGACGGGAGAGATGAGGTTCTGTTTGTCGCGCCAGACTTCGGTCGCTGCGGGCTTCGAAGGATCCATCTGAATTAGGATGTTTCGGCCGCTGTAACCCGCAGCGTACAGATAATCGCCGATCATCACAGGCGACATGATAATAGAACCATTTGTGGCTTCGTACGGGATCGACCAGTATTCTCTACCTGTCTCCGGATCGATCGACGACACAGCATTTGGACGCAGCAAGATCAATTGCCGCACGCCGCCGTGTTTGAAAATCGTGGGTGGTGAATAACCTTGTTCCGGTGACGTTGTGCTCCTCCACACTTCCTTCCCACTGTGCTTGTTGAATGCGACGATATGACTTCCTGCGCCGCCGGCAAGACACAAAAGATTATCGCCATCTATTAGGGGATGAGCCGCATAGCCCCAGATCGCCGCTTTGGTTTCGTACTTCTGCTTTAGATCGTGTGACCAAATCACGCGGCCATTGGCAATACTCAGGCACAGCAGATTGCCTTCAGCGCCCAGCGTGTAGACGCATTCGCTTTCGACGTTCGGCGTGCAGCGTGGGCCTGACGGATACGAGATCGCGTACTTGACGGGATAATCGTGTGTCCATAAAACCTCGCCCGTGGCTTCTTCAAGGCAGTGGATGCGTTCCTGTCCGGTGAATTCGTTGCGATCGAAGTTATCAACTTTTACGTCGGCGGTTGTCACGTAGTCGGTGATGAAGACTCTTCCATCTGCAACCGCCGGACCAGCATAGCCGCCAGCGAGCGGCGTGCGCCACAACACTTTCGGCCCACCGTCCGGAAATTTTTGGACAATCCCGCCTTCGCGCCAGACATTGTCACGGTTTGGTCCCATCCATTGAGGCCAGTCGTCGGCTGTGGCTACTGAGTGCAAGGCCACCATACCAATTATCAATGCCAATCCGGCATTCATTGTCCATCGCAGGCACTTCATTCTCCGTCTCCAAAATCGTACTCAGTCCTGATCAGTATGCGGCTCAATGCCAGACTCAGCCTATTCTGCGCGAACGTCCGATGAACCGCATCCGACGATAGTTATAAGCCAGTCGAGGCATTCATGGTCATCAGAAAACATCGGAAGGTCGTCGCCGCGGTCTGTGCCTTCTGGTCAAACTGGTGGACAGGAAACCCTGGCGCTCAGCGTTGCCAAACCCGGACCATTTTGCCTTGGTATGACGCCTCCGCAACCAGCCGTCCGGAGCCCATGCAAGTCGTTCCGCATCCGACCCCAACAAAGCACCCCATCGGAGCTGGTCGTATGTGGCCGCAGGTACCACGGCTGGCCATCAGTCGGGCTTCTTCTTCCGCCCAGGCCTGCATCGAGTTCCCCTGCACTACGGACGAACCGTTCGTGCTTTCAAAGCTAACTGGCTGAACCTGCTGCTGAGAACTACTTTGACCGATTTGTGAATAAACAGCCGGGGTTGTTCCTGTTGTGTAGCGCATGGGCGACGGAGACTGCCAAGTACCGCCCCGATAATTCGAGACACGGTGCCTGCCGCGTGCTTCAGTCACTCCACTGGTCATACCAATCAACAGAATCGCCAACATCCAAAACCGAATCATCCAAATACCTCCATCAAACCAAGCATCGCCGCAGTACATTCCGCGACGTCTTCCGCAATTTTACCACGTCACCTGGCAATGCGAACTGGTGACAGGTCTTCGACTCGGAATACCCCAATGATCCGAATGTTTCATGTTTTTATCGCCTAGGCCTTGTTGTTTGCTCGAAGTAAAACTACCAAAGTGACGCTCGACACGATCCTTGGGGAAAGGCTGAGAAGAGTGTGGTGGCGGCGATTCCACCCCGATGTCGTGGTCAGCAATTCCCTGGAGACACAATCCGCTGAGGACCGTTCCTGAAATAACTGTCCTCAGCTGCGAGAAATCCGGATGCAATCACAATTATGAACGCTCAAGTGACATCACAATCCAAATTGCCGAGCGAGCGGTCTCTGTGGCTGGCAGATTTGTCGCTGCTGCTGGTGGCAGTCATTTGGGGCGTGAACATCCCTGTGATGAAAATTGCATTGCTGAAGATCGACGCTTATGCGCTCAATGCAGTTCGTCTGATTGTGTCATCAATTGTGCTGGTTTGGTTTGCGCGGCGGGAATTCATCAATGGCATCACTCCGGCGAGTTCGCTCCTGAAACGTGACGTCTTCATCTATGCATCCATCGTTTCTGTAGCGTATCAGTTTCTTTTTCTGCTGGCCGTTTCTCACACGACGTCTGCCAATGTCGCGTTGATCATGGCGACTGTCCCGATGTGGACGGCGATCGGTGCAAGATTCTTCCTGAAAGAGGTTTTGCCCCTGATGGCGTGGGGGGGGCTGATCATCGCTTTTGCCGGAACAATGATCGTGACTCTGCAGAAGGGCCCCGCGCCGACCAGCAACACCAGGGTAGTAGCTTCCTTTCAGGACATCACTTCGAAATCTGAGGGTTCAACCCTAACCGACAATCGTAAAGATTCGTATCGTCCGCTTGGCAACCTGCTCGCGTTGTCCGCCGCGCTCGCCTGGGCGGCAGGCACGGTGTTCAGTCGTCCCCTGCTTGGGAAAATCTCGCCTACTCAATTGTCTGCGTGTTCAGCCACACTCGGTTTGCCGTTTCACATTGTTATTGCGCTGGTGTTCGGATGGGACTCCGTGCCTGCCAGTGCTGCCGCATTGAAAGACGTGTCGCTGATCGCCTGCATCCTGTACTCAGGCGTTCTGTCTACAGGTCTGGCTCTGGCGATGTGGAGTTACGGAGTGAAACAGGCCGGAGCGGCCCAGGCGGCCATGATCCAAAATCTGACGCCGATTGTGGCAATGGCAGCGGCGTGGGTGTGGCTTGGGGAGACGATCAACGCGGCTCAAGCCCTTGGCGGCGGCATGATCATCGGTGGTCTGTTGTTTATGCGCAGAAGCCGCAGTCCGGTCTCCAGTCGCACCACTTGAATAGCTTGTTTCGGTTGGAAAAGACGGATGCTTGTTTCCGGTTCCGGTGGTTGGGTTTTTTCTGAAGACATTGCTGAGAAGTCGTCGAATCCTGAATAGGACAGCACATTGAACCAGTTCCGGCAGACGACTGCCTGCGGTCCGATCAGTTCTGGCGAAGGAGTGGGGGGGAACGTTCCTGACGAATTTAACGCCATATGCGGCGCGGCGGCAAAGGAAGCCAGGTCGATATAACCGGTGTAACTCTTGCATGTTTGACACAATGATCTTGCATCTGCGGGGTATCGTTTTAGAATTTGACTGGTGAGTCAAACTACGCAGGATATTGCGAGTTCAGAGTTTTGGTCAAATTTAGTTGTTCGACGAGAACAGATGGTGTTGGCGACAACATCACGCTGATGGCTGCTGGCACAATCATTTTTGCACGGACATCCCCTTCTGGGAGTATTGGAACACATGGCAAAGAAATATCTCAGCCTTGAAGAAGCAGCCAGTCTGCTGGACATAACGACCGACCAGTTGATGAAGATCCGCGAAAAGGGAGACATTCGCGGATTTGCGGATCGGGGCAGCTGGAAATTTCGTGAACAGGACATTGATGAATTTCAGCGAAGTCGGCAGGCCGATTCGTCTCCCGATTTTCCAATCATTACGCTGGATTCATCATCGTCGGTTCTGGAAGAACCGGAAGCTGCAGATCTGTCTTCTTCAGACAGCGATGTGCGGCTGTTCTTTGATAAATCTCTGTTCGACGACCAGGATGCAAAGGGCTTGGCTGCGTCCGGCAGTGACGTGCGACTTTCGGGCGATAGTGGTCCGAACCTAGAGCAGGGCGAATCTGACGACGCACTGGACCTGAGCGGTTGGGGCAGCGACGCGAAAATCTCAGATTCTGACAGTGACGTGAAACTTGTCGGTGCAAGGACTCAGCCCGATATCGATCTGGGTGCCACCTTTAAGATGACGGACGACTCAGACAGCGATGTCGTGATGGTGACGGACACAGACAGCGAAATCAACCTGACTGCCGATTCCGAGTTAAGGATTTCCGACTCCGACAGCGACGTGCGACTGACCACCGACGAAGACTCTGACAGTGACGTGCAGCTGTCCACCGACGAAGACTCTGACAGCGACGTGCAGCTGTCCACCGACGAAGACTCTGACAGCGACGTGCAGCTTGCCGACAACAGCATAACGGACAACGACGTTCTGGCTGCGACTGCACTCCTTGGAGGCATCGATTCTGACAGTGATGTCAAACTCATGGGCAAAGAAGATTTGCTTCTGCCGGACGATGACAGCGACAGTGACGTAAAGCTGAGTGCAAACATGGTTCGCACGGACAGCGATATCCGGCTGGCGAAACCTTCACCTGCGCCAACCGTAAAACCAACCCAACTGCAATTTCCCCCCGATGACAGTGATCTGAAACTGATCAACAAGGGTTCGGGCGTCAGAAAAAATCGTCCTGACAGCGGGACCTCGCTGGACGTGCGCGGCAGCGGGCTGGGGCTGGACGCTGATGAAAGCGGTATTTCTTTGGAAATTGACAGCGGCATCAGTCTGGATGCCAACGACAGTGGAATCAGCCTAGAAGGCTACGACAGCGGCATCAGCCTGGACGCCAACGACAGTGGAATCAGCCTAGAAGGGTACGACAGTGGGACTAATCTGCGGGACGACAGCGGCATTTCACTGGAAGGCTTCGAAAGCGCAACTGGCCTCGGCGGAGATAGCGGGATCGCACTGGACGGCGGCGGAGACAGTGACATTTCACTGGATCTGGGCGACGACAGCGGGATCTCCGTAAAACCAGACGATATGGGTCGGACGGTCCCGATGCAGGCGATCCCCGGTGCCAAAGCCGCTCTTTCCGATTCGACGGCAATGACTACGCAGTTCGAAATCCCGAAAGTCGCCGTTGGTAATGACAGTGAATTTGAACTGGCTGGTCTTGATGACGAAGATGATGAAGTTGGTGCAGGTACGGGCATCCTGAAGTTTGACGATGATGAAGAACTTGATTCATCCCGGACCGTCGCCGTTCCCGCATTGGTGGGGGCGGGGGCTGCGGTGCAGGATAAAGATGCCGTAGATGAATTTGAAGACGAAGAGGGTGCGGACGACGGAGAGTATGGCGAATACGAAGAAGAAGGCGAACTGGATGTTCACGACTCCGAAGAATTCGAAGACGGTGACATCGAATCGGGGCAAGTTGGAAGTGCGGGATTCCCGGTTCCGATGCGTGTCAGTCGAGCCGACGTGGACTGGAGTATCGGCACCAAGATTATGATCGGCATTTCGGCGTTGGTTTCAGTGATGTGCGCGGTAGTAGGCATCGAACTTGTCCGTACGATGTGGCTGTGGACTCAACCATCCAGTAACGCGCCTGTGTCCAGTATTTTACAGATGATTGGCGGTGCGTTTTAGATTTGAGTCGAGTGAGGAAAAGTGAGCGCTCACCAAGCCCGTAAAACGATCTCATTGGTGACCGTAGGCAGTATGTTCGTAAACGAAGAAAAGGATGGCCTGCTCTGACGAGCCGACCATCCTTTTTTATCACGTAATGTTCCGGACTCAAACCGCAACACAGTCACTGTAAATCCCAAAAGACTCTGGCTTAATAACGATCGCGTCCGCCGCCACCGCTGCCTCCACGACCGCCGCCACCACCACCGTAGCCGCCACCACCGCCGCCACCACGACCGCCGCCGCCGCCGCCACCACGACCGCCGCCGCCACCACCGTAGCCGCCGCCGCCGCCGCCGCCACCGCCGCCACCGCTTTCGCGAGGACGTGCTTCGTTGACGACAATCTGGCGACCGTCAAGATCCGAACCGTTCAAAGCACGGATGGCTTCATCTCCACCGGTCTCCATCTCCACAAAACCGAATCCTTTGGATCGGCCTGTCTCGCGGTCACTGACAACCTTGGCTGAGGTCACAACGCCGTACTGAGCGAAAGCCTGCTCGAGACCCTCAGACGTAGTACCCCACGCGAGGCTACCCACAAAAATGTTCTTACTCATCACAAAACCCTTGAGCTTTACAGCTAACAAAACACCTGATCGTTGCCACAACGGCAACTGTTTGAACACAAATTTTAGCAGCCCGCTGATCAAGAACATCAGAGGCTTATCACAAAGGTGTATGCTGCGCAGGAGAACTCAAGAGCGGACGAGACTGAAAGTACGCGACTGTCTTCGAGATTACTGATGCCCACACCAACCGAGTCTGGCGGATTCAAAAACTGAATCCAGCCTGTCTCAGGCGGGTGTCACATTACCTTCCACGCGAAAGAATAGCAACACCGACTTCAGCCCACAATCCCCAAGCCCATGTTCCACAAACTTCGCTGGATCCTGACCAGCCAAAAAAAGCAGTAATCCGGCGGTTTTCGCCGGCAGTCTTTCTGGGCAGCCATTTTAGTTCATGCCGTAACGCCGACAATGTGTCACTGATTGATAAGATTCTTGGAATTCGTGCGACTGTTTAAGCGAACTAAGAGGAGTTAAACGAATCAAGTGGCGCCGTCCTGATTCCCTAAACCCGAACACTATCGACCTACACTTTGTCCCGATGGACGCCTGGTTTTTGCAGTTTTTAAATCATAGTTGTCGTCGCCCACAACTTCGGCCAGAGCCTGCAGAAATTCCGGGCTGATGTTGACTTTGCATTCGTTGCCCGTCGTCAAAATGTAACGCAGTCGCGAGACCGGTGATTCTTCAGAGCTCTCATCGGAATCGCCACGTCCACTGCCATTTTCGTGACCACGGCTGACAATATGACCATTTCCATTCAACGCCTCACCACTGCGTAAATTCTCCGCAAAAGAATCGACAATCAGAATTACTTCCGTCGAACCCGGAAACCGCGATACGACACTCCGCACGCGGTGAACATCATCACCGGAATGCAGGCCTTTTTCAAACTTGATCGCAACCTGGGCAGTGAACTCCTTGTCGGCCTGGTCGAGCGTATAAATTCGATTCACCACAAGGTTGGGTTCACGGCTGCGTCGATCGACTTTCCCGGCGACGATGATCACGTTTTCCGTCCTGATCAGTTCTTCATACCTCGCATAATCTTCCGGCCATGCGATGCAGCGGATGACACCGGACGAATCTTCCAGATCAAAGTTCGCATATCGATTGAGACCGTTGCGGCTGCTCTTCTTCGCCGTCGCAAGTTTGATCGACGAAATCATGCCGCCGACTGTTACCTGCACACCGTCTTCCAGCTCTGCCAGCTCAGCATTACGATTCGCCGCATACCGCTCGATTCGCCGTGCATGCTGCGTTAACGGATGCGACGTCAGATAAAATCCGATCGTTTCTTTCTCCCACGCCAGCTTCTGCGACGGGATCCAGTCCGGAACATCCGGCAGACTGATTGCCATCGACTCGCCAGCGTCATCCGTATCGTCATCATCGCCGCCAAACAGACTTTTCTGCCCGCGTGCTTTGTCTTTCTGACGTGAAAGCGCCGATTGAACAGCCCGTTCGACAATCGCTGACTGCTGAGCCCTCGTGCCTGGAAGGCAGTCCAGAGTACCAGCTTTGATCAGTGTTTCCAGTGTGCCTTTGGTCAGCACTTTTGGATCGACGCGTTCGGTCAGATTGAAAATATCCTTGAACGGACCATGCGCCGTCCGTTCATCCACAATCGCCTGCACGACGTTGTGCCCCACGCCTTTCAGCGCCGCAAGGCCGAATGTGATTTTATCGCCCAGCACGCTGAAATCGACATCAGACTGATTGATGTTCGGTCCCAGCACTTCAATTTTCATTCGCCGTGCATCATCGACATGTTCACTGATGCGTTCCGTACTCTCCATTTCGCAGCTCAGCAGCGCGGCCATAAATTCGACGGGATAATGAGCCTTCAGGTACGCCGTTTCATAAGCAATCAGACCGTACGCCGTGGAGTGCGACTTGTTGAAGCCGTAACCCGCAAACGCCACGATCAGATTCCACAACTCCTGAGCCACCTGCTCGGAAATTCCGTTCGACACCGCGCCCGCAATGTACTCCTCGTGGAAACTGGAGATAATCTCCTGACTCTTCTTACTGATCGCCTTAATGCACTTGTAAGACTTCGACAGTTCGATATTGCCCACGCGATTAAGAATGCGCATGACCTGTTCCTGGTAGACCATCACACCGTAGGTCTCAGCCAGAACCTCATCGACAACCGGATGCACTTTGCGCGGCGGCTTGCGGCCGTGCTTCACATCGACGTACTCCATCACCATTCCGCCTTCCAGCGGACCGGGTCGATACAGTGCGGACGTCGCAATAATATCCGCGAAGCAGTCGGGCTTCATCTTGGTCAACAGGTCACGCATTCCGCCGGACTCCAGCTGGAATACGCCTTTCGTTTCACCGCGCTGCAGCAGAGCGAAGGTCGCTTTGTCATCCAAATGCGTCTTGACGTACTCAAAATCGAAATCCGGGTGCGTACGTTTTACATTGTGGACTGCCTTGTCAAGAATCGTCAGATTTCGCAGCCCCAGAAAGTCCATCTTCAGCAGGCCGACTTTCTCCACCGTCGGGCCGTCCCACTGCGTGATGATGTCTTCCTTGCCGGTGATTGTCTGCAGTGGCAGCACCGTATCCAGCGGGACGTCCGCAATCACAACCCCGGCCGCGTGAGTTCCCGCACTGCGTGCCAGACCTTCGACAGCGATGGCAAAAGTCAGCACTTCTCGCGCGACAGGATCGGTGTCGTATGCTGCTTTCAAATCAGCGCTTTCCGTCAGCGCGGTTTCGAGCTTGATATTCAGCGTGTCAGGAATCATCTTCGCCAGCTCGCTGACGCGCAGCAGCGGCACGTTGAGCGCGCGACCGACGTCGCGGATAGCGTTCTTCGCTTTCAAAGTACCGAACGTGCCGATCTGGGCGACGTTCCGTTCACCGTATTTCTGCTTGGTATAGTCGATGACCATCTGGCGTCGATCGCGGCAAAAGTCGATATCGATATCAGGAGGTTCTGTTCGGCTGGGGTCAAGGAATCGTTCGAACAGTAGGTCGTATTTCAACGGGCAAACGTCGCCGAGTCTCAACAGATACGCCACGATGGCTCCGCAGGCTGAACCTCTGGCACCGCACGGAATACCGTTGCGGCGAGCGAACTCCACGAAGTCCCACACGATCAGGAAGTAACTCGCGTAGCCCTTCGAATTGATCACGCTCAATTCGTATTCCAGTCGCTTCCAGTGGCGTTCGGTGAGTTCATCACCGTACCGTTCGTACATGCGCTGATTACAAAGATCTTTGAGGTACTCGGTATCCGTCTGCTGGTTCGGTGGGCGAAACACGGGATACAGCTTCCGATCACCTAATTGAATATCGACTCGATCGGCAATCTCCTGCGACCGGGCAACCGCATGATCGAGCCCCGGAAAACAGGCGTACATCTCATCTGGAGTGCAGACAAACAAGCCGTCATGCTCCATCTTCATGCGTTTTTCATCATCGCGCGTGGTGCGCGTGTTGACGCACAGCATGACGTCCTGAATTTTGGCGTCGGACTTGTGAAGATAATGTGCGTCGTTCGTTGCGACCAGCGGCAGGCCCACGCGGTTGGCAAGATCCACGGTCAGTTCCATGCAGTCCTTCTGGATTTGAAAGCCCGCGTTCTGGATTTCCATGTAAAAGCGATCGCCAAAAACCCGCGCATACCACTCGACGAGTTGTTTTGCTTCGTCGTTGCTTTCAGCCAGCAGCAGACGTGACAGCTCCGACGAGGCACATCCCGACAAACAGATGATGCCTTCATTGCATTCTTCCAGAATCTCGCGGTCGATACGGGGCTTGTAGTAGAAACCCTCCAGGTAGGCAGTCGATGACAAGCGGATCAGGTTGTCGAATCCCTTGCGATTCATCGCCAGTAGCGTCAGGTGCGACGACGCCTCTTTCTGCCGACTGGCACTGCGGTCAGTCCGCCGTCCCGGTGCCACATACGCTTCGTATCCCAAGATCGGCTTGACACCGCCTTTTTGGCAGCCGTTGTAGAACTCAATCGCGCCGTACAGGTTGCCATGATCGGTGATCGCCACCGAATTCATGCCGCTCGCTTTGACGTGCTTCACCAGCTCCGGAATACGATTGACGCCGTCCAGCAGGCTGTAATGCGTGTGACAGTGCAGGTGCGCGAATGGTCGTGTAGAAATCGCCGCAGATACAGTGCCAGCGGGAGTCTCAGCCATGGTGGTCGGTCCGTCGAATGCGAGTGTGACTCAAAACAAAGAATGGTGCTCGCATTATATCAACGCGACACAGCGAGTGCGAATTGCCGCAAAACCAACTTGGCGAACTGTCTGTCGTTGTTAGAATTTCAGTCCTTACCTCAGATTTGTCGCCGTTCGAGTTACCACATGTCCCTGCTGGAGGTTGACAACTTAACTGTGAATTACGGCGCGATCGAAGCGATCCGTGGTTGTTCGCTGCGCGTGGAGCGAGGAGAAATCGTGACGCTGATCGGCGGAAATGGTGCGGGGAAATCGACGACGCTGCGTACAATTTCCGGACTGCTGACGCCGAAGGAAGGAATGATAACGTTTGATGGCCAGACGATCCAGGGTCGCCCGCCACACGCGATCACGCAAAGCGGACTCATTCATGTGCCCGAGGGACGCGGGATTTTTGCAAACCTGACCGTTGACGAAAACCTGATGCTCGGTGCATATTCGCGACATAATCTGCAGGAAATACTGGAAGATCGCGAGATGGCTCTGAACTTGTTCCCTCGTGTCCGTGAGAGACTGAAGCAAGCTGCGGGAACATTGTCCGGTGGTGAGCAGCAGATGCTGGCGATCGCACGAGCGCTACTGGCGCGGCCGAAACTATTGATGCTCGATGAACCGTCGCTGGGGCTGGCACCACAGATCGTGCAGACAATTTTTCAGGTGATCCGGCAGATCAATCGAACGGGGGCGACGATTCTACTGGTCGAACAAAATGCCGCGATGGCGTTGCAGGTTGCTCACCGAGCTTACGTGATCGAAGTCGGTTCTATCGAAATGGAGGGCTCCGCTGCGGAACTTGCCGCCAGCGACGAAGTCCGCAAAGCGTATTTGGGTGCTCATTGAGGTCTGAACCGTGACTGTTGATTCAATCGCTCAAGCGTTCTCCTGGACTTTATCGCGACGCAGTATTTCGCAATCGCGATTGCCTGTCCTGATGGGAATTCTGAACGTCACGCCGGACAGTTTTTCAGACGGCGGCAGATTCAGCACAATTGATGCCGCCGTGAATGGCGCGCTCCAGTTGGCGGAAGACGGAGCGGACATCATCGATATCGGCGGTGAATCGACGCGCCCCGGTGCAGAACCTGTGTCTCAGCAAGAGGAACTTCGCCGCACGATTCCCGTGATTCAAAGGCTGATCGGTCAGTTGCGTGTGCCTGTATCGATTGATACCACTAAGGCGGAAGTGGCCCGTCAGGCTCTGGATGCCGGAGCAGAGATCGTCAACGATATTTCCGGCCTGACGTTTGATCGGGACATGTTGGAGGTCTGTCGCAAAGCCGACGCCGGAGTCTGCGTGATGCACATTCAGGGCAATCCGCAAACGATGCAGCAGAATCCGCAGTACCGAAATGTGGTGAACGAAGTGATTGAGTTCCTGCAACAACAGGTCGATCGGTGTTTGATGGCAGGAATTCCTGCAGAAAGAATGTGCATCGATCCCGGCATTGGATTTGGCAAGACGGCCGATCACAATCTGGAACTACTGTCCGCCGTGCCGAGAATTCAGCAGGCACTGCAGCGTCCGGTGTTAATCGGACACTCCCGCAAACGATTCCTGTCAAAAATCCTTGGCCGAACGGTCGAAGAACACGCCGCTGGCACGATCGGCGTCGCGCTGGCACTGGCAGAACTCGGCACCGATATCCTCCGCATCCACGATGTCCGCGCCGTTCGTGATGCCCTTGTGGCATGGGATACTATTCGCCGCAGGAACCAAGTCACCCTCCCGTAAGCAATGCTGATAGTCGCCGGATGCGCCAGCAATTTGAAGCGGAACAGTTGCATTTTCAAACTCTGAGTTGAATTTGTCGCGGAAAAGGCGATATACCGGTTAATGGTACTGTGGAATTTGACTGTGGAACGGTTGGTGATTCAACTTTCGGCACCGTCGCTGTCAATAAGGCGATCGTAAAACTCAGGACAACGGTCGGGCAACGACGCCCGTCCTGCGTGAACTGTGCTGGGTTTGATGCTACGCTCCCGCTTGTTCTGACAGTGCAGATGTCTGGTGACGGATCAGACTGAGAGCTGTCAATTGAATTATGTGATGTGTGAACAGGCAGGGTGAGGTGCGGAGCGTGTGGACTCGTCAGATTCCGTTTCGGGTGGATATTGCCGGCGTGATTGAGATCATGGGATCCTCGCTGTACAGTCGGGTGGATACGCCGATTCGGGAACTGATTCAGAATGCCCATGACGCAGTTATGCGGCGCCGCAGTCGAGATCTGTCATTCCGCGGGCGAATTGACATTCACCAGAATGCGGCCGATGGAACTCTAACGTTCACCGATGACGGGATCGGCCTGAATGCTGATGAGGCTGAGCGGTTTCTCGGGACGCTGGGGATCGGAATTACCGGGTGGCTCAAAGGCTGCGGCAGTGATGATCAACGCGAGGCGATTAACGGCGATGGTGACCACCTGATAGGTCAGTTCGGTATCGGACTTTTTAGTGCCTTTATGCTGGCTGATCGCCTCGTCGTGGAAAGTCGTCGCGAGGACTGGGCCGAAGGGATCCGTTGGGAAGCCGGGCCGGGGACGAGTATCCAGTTGTCGTCCAGTGATCGCACAGAAGTCGGCACGTCGGTTCGTCTGTATCTGAAACCTCAGTTTCGCATCATGTCTGAAGCGACAGAACCGCTTGAGGCTGCAATCCGGGAATACGCAGATTTTCTCACCGTGCCCATTCATTTGAACGGCAGCGCGGCGCGGGTGAATGTGATTCATGTGGCGTGGTTTGAACCGACCCCGGATCCTGAATCGCTGGAATTGGAACTCGCGAATTACTTCAATGAATCGCCGCTGGATGTGATACCGATCCGAGTCGAAAATCCAGCATCGATCGCCGGAGCGTTGTATATCTCGCCTCAGCGAACACCGGGCTTTGCCGATGAGTCAACTGTCGCTGTGACTGTGCGACGAATGGTAATTTCGCGGCGCGTGCGCGATTTGCTGCCGCCATGGGCCACGTTCCTGCGGGGCGTGCTTGAACTGGAAGATTGTTCACCGACCGCCAGCCGGGAAGATCTGGTGCGCGACGATCGCTTTCAGATTGTGCGTTCGACGCTGAATGAATTCCTCTTTATGCATCTGGAGAAGATGGCGGACGAAGAACCTTCGCGGCTGGAAGCGATTGTGAACTGGCATCGCTACCTGTTGGCCGGAGCGGCATTGGCGGAACCTCGCCTGCGTGAGCTGCTGGCGAAGGTGTATCACTTCCGGACGTCGCGGGGGGCACTGCTGTTTGATGAGCTGCTGCAGAAGAGCATGGCCGATGCACTGCACGAATCGAATGTTGAGTTTGTCATTTGGTACAACGCTGATCGACGTCAGGAACGATATCTGGATGATGTGTTTGCGTCGAATCCTGTACCTTGCGTGCATGCGTTTCGCAGTTTTGAAGAAAACCTGCTGGCGGCGATGATTTCCGATCATCCGGAACGAGAAATTGATCTCCGCCCCGCAACACCGTCGTCAGCGAACTTTGCCGATTCTGTAATGGGTATGAATGAGGTGGAAGATATGCCAGCCACCTGGGCAGACTTTTTTCGTACTGCGAAGGCTCGAGTGATGATGGCGTCGTTTGACAAGAGTCTGCCGGTCGTCGCATTCCTCAATGAACGCTACGAACTCGCGCAGACGTTTGAAGATCTTCGCCGTGACGGTGACATTCCCAAGGGCTTTCAACGTCTGATTGATGCGCATTTTCGCAAGGCACCCACTGGAAAGAATGAGGTGATCCTCAATCGTGAACATCGACTTGTGCAGCGGGCGTTAAGTCAGGGAATGCGTAGTCCGCTGGCCAGCGTACTGCGTTTGCTTGTGACGAATGCTCTGAATTCAGCCGGCGCCGGACGCGGGAAAGAAGCGGCGGATGTGCAGATGGAGGATTTGGACTGGATAGCCGATGCATTGTGGGGGAATGACCAATGACCAAATTCCAATGACCAGTGAATCCCAAATTGCAGGCTGCACCTAAGATTCTTTGGTCATTTGGAACTGAACATTGGGATTTAGGAGTTTTGATCATGGCATCCAGTGACGAATCACAAATCGATCAGCAACTGCAGGATCTTCAGGAACGTGCGGGAGAGCTGATTCCAAAATGTCAGTTTTCCAGTTCTTCCCGACTTTATGGAGAGCTGCGGCGGCGCGGTCGTACTGAGCATCGCGCTCATGCGTATGTGATGGGCACGTTTTTTCAGATGGATCAGGCACAGTATCTGTTCGAGTTCCAGACGATGCGTGAGCGCGCCGTGGAGCTGATCGCGATTCTGGAAAACGAGGAACGGGCGCGGCAGATTCAATCAGATTTTTCGCGAGAACAATACGACTACCTTGTGTATTCGATGAGTTCCTGTGCATATGAAAATCTGGCGGAGGCCACCGGTCAACTAGAAGGATACAATTCCGACGGAATGCACGCCTGCATCACGGATGGAATCCAGATCTGTCGCCGCACGGGAAAGATTGGCTGTGTCAGCTGTTTTCGTGAATATGCCTGTGATGTGTATCTGGCTGCAGATGACGCCGACATTGCGGGGCATCAATGCCGGTTGGTGATGGAGCAGCAAGGCGTGTGGTCTGATCGCGGTGACCGTCGTTGGCTGGCGACCAGTAAACTGGCATGGCTGGCAGCATTGCACGGACGCTTTGACGAAGCACTGACCACGATGGATCTCGCTCTGGAATATGCTCAGGCGGAAGCCGTGTCGCTCAAATTTGAATCACGAATTCGCACGCTGATGGCGCGAGACACGATTCGTCTGGCGGCTGGATTGCCATCGATTATCGAAGGGGATCCGGAATTCGTTCAAATGCCGTCTGCAGAAGAATGTCCGGTCTTTGAACATGCACTGGACTTGAATGCAGCGTTGCGAGCGGTGCAAAACGAAAACTGGGTTGAAGCGTCACGATTGTTGAGTCACTGGGATCAGCGACTTCAGAAATGCAACGGCACGCACCTGTGGTTCGAAACGCGGTTACGGCTGATCGCAGTCAAGCGGATGTCGGGACAACAGAAACAGGCGGAATCGCTGGCACGGCAGCTGGAACAGCGCGCGCGTTCGGCAAACGATTATCTGACTCTGCGACGGCTGCAGTTGTTACTGGATTCCGATGCGCCGTCACCGCTGGCAATTGCGGCTGAACCGCATCGTGCGGGAGTGTCCGATACGCATGCGGCAGTTGCCGTAATACCGCCACTCAGCGTTGATGAAGGCAAAATGTCTCCAGAAGAACCTGGTCAGGTAGTGACGCCCTTGTCAAAACTGATCGAATCATTCCGCCTGCGAATGAACGATCTGATGCAGGAACCGACGCAGGAGAAATTTGATGGCATCCGGACTGATATTCTGGCCATTGGTGCGGATGAGGCGACACATCAGGAAGACGCCTGCGGGTTGCTGCATCTGATGGGATATCTGGTCGGAGCTGGTGAAGACGGAGAAGATGTCTGGAGATGGGCCAACGCCCTAGCCGCACCGCACCGCAGCAACGCCGTCGCTCTCTCGGTGCTGGGAGTGCTCGGTGATGCCCTGCGAGGCTGTCCCAATGAAGCACTTGCGGAAAAAATAACAACGGAACGGACCGAGCAGTTGTTTCGTAAGTCTCTGGAACTGGACACCACAAAGCCGCGTAACTTTCTGCGGGCGGGTGATCATTTTGCGGCTGAGGACAATCAGGGCGAGGCCGAACGCTGCTTCGCCAGGGCATTTCGCCTAGATCGAGTTGATGGCAACATCGTGCGGCGACTGGCAGATCTCTATTCAATCACGGAACGCCCACGCGACGCATTGCATGTACTGGATGTGAGTCTGCGCGAAGGCAGTAATGACTCTCAGGTCGCGTTTGACGCAGCAATGCTTGCGTTCAGGTTGAAGCAGTACGATGCCACGCTGACGTACCTCGAAAAATTTGAACAACTTGCCGGTCCAAATGTGTGGACGAACTATTATAGAGGTGTCTGTCACTACGAACAGGGCGATTTTCAACTCTGCCTCGAGTGCCTTGATCTGGAGGAAATTCTTGCGGAGAACACCGGCTGGCATCTGGAACTGATGCGGGCGGTAACCAAGGCTCGACTGGGCGACTTGTCCGGAGCTCAGTCACATCTGACGACTTCGATGGAAACGCCCTTGTTCGAGGTGGACTTCCTTTCCCCATCGGGGATTGCAGAGTTGCTACAGCGTCTGTGTGTGGTGGCCGAAGAAGTCTTGGAGGATGAGGCTCTGGTTGCAAGAGTGGAAATTCGGTTGCTGCGATCGGGCTTGATGCCGGATTCATGGTTCCAGTGGCAACGTGAATCCACCGAACTGAAAACGAGGGAAAACGTCCGGCTTTATCGATGTCTGGTGCATCAGCCGCTGGATGAAACATGGAACGAGGATCCGGAACGACTGAGCGGGCAGGAAAACTGGACAACGTATATCACCGAATGGGGCGTGCTTGCGGAATCGGAAGACGCCGCTCGAGAAATCGCGATTCATTCTCAGGCTATGTGTTATCAATTGCCGGCACTGGTGCCGGAAATTCTGGAGAGCGAAGACACTTACGTGGACGTCCCAGGAGCCGTCTGGCAATCGGGGCGTTTCGAGTTGACGGATGAATACCCAGATGACGATCTATCCGATGCTGAAAGTGATTTTGACTAATTTTGGCTATCGTTGTTGCGGGCTCTTGCGATACGGAGGGGGCAATCGGCCCCCGCTGTTTGCTATGTAAAGTCTGAGTTGACACATTTGACCAACGAGTCACATCGTTTACTTCGACGCCAACGGCGAGACTGTTTCCCGCACGATCCGCCACGCCGTTGGCGAAGGGGTTAAACGATTGCTACAATCGCTGATGCTGTCGATGGGCTTCCCCGTCCTGTCCCCCTGTTTGCCCGCCTTCGTGAGGCTGAAGAATTCATGTCGATGTCGCCCGTTTCTAAATCAGTTTCTCAGCGTGTCAGTGCAGTGCCGGATGAGCGCGGTCGCTTTGGTGAGTATGGCCGCAAATACGTTCCCGAAACGCTGATGTATGCGCTGGATCAGCTCACCGCCGCCTACGAAGAGGCGAAACATGACCCGGAATTTGATCGGCAGTTGCGGGATCTCCTGAAGCATTTCGTAGGTCGCCCAAATCCGCTGTACTATGCGGAGCGGCTGACAGAAAAATGTGGCGGCGCACAGATCTATTTTAAACGCGAAGATCTCAACCACACCGGTGCGCACAAGATCAACAATGCGATCGGACAGGTCTTATTGACAAAGCGGATGGGCAAGACTCGCGTCATTGCTGAGACCGGTGCCGGGCAGCATGGCGTCGCCACAGCAACTGCCTGTGCAAGATTTGGACTGCCATGTGTCGTGTACATGGGCGAAGAAGACGTGAGACGCCAGAAGCTAAATGTCTTCATTATGCGGACGATGGGGGCCGAAGTGCGTCCGGTCACCACCGGATCGAAAACGCTTCGTGATGCGATCAATGAAGCCATGAGGGATTGGATGTCATCCGTGCGAGACACCCACTACATCATTGGAAGTGTCGTGGGGCCGCATCCGTTCCCGATGATGGTTCGTGATTTTCAGGCGATCATCGGGCGTGAAGCGCGGGAGCAGTGTCTGGATCAGGCTGGACGACTTCCCGATGAGGTGATTGCCTGCGTCGGTGGTGGTTCTAATTCTGCCGGTATGTTCTATCCCTTTGTCGATGACGCCGGTGTCGCGTTGACTGGTGTTGAGGCCGGCGGACGCGGATCGAAACCCGGCGATCACGCAAGTACGCTCAGCCACGGTAAACCCGGGATTCTGCACGGCAGTTACAGCTACGTATTGCAGAATGATGACGGTCAGACGTCGGATGTGCATTCGATTTCTGCCGGACTTGATTACCCCGGCGTCGGCCCGGAACACAGTTACTGGAAAGACACGGGCCGCGTGAATTATGTCAGTATCCTCGATGATGAAGCATTGAGTGCATTCAGCACGATGGCCAGAACAGAGGGTATACTTCCGGCGATTGAGACGTCGCACGCGATTGCCTGGGCGATGAAATCTGCTTCCGAACGCAGTGCGAATGATGTAATCGTTGTGTGCCTGTCCGGTCGTGGCGACAAAGATGTCAACGAAGTAGCCAGGTTGACTGGTCAGGAAATGTGACGTGTCGGTTCTTCCTCGTGATTCGTCCACGAAGCGCAGGATATTGCTGAATCATGGGCGGAAAGCATCCGAAGGCACGAACGCGCCGGCCTCTGACGCCTGCCACCACGGCCATACTCATCTTTGTGGTGCTGGCCTTGCTTCGGATTGTTGTGTTCAGGCCCGAACTGGCGAGCGACGGGAAACCACGCACAAAGGCTTACGTGCGCTACGTTATCGACGGCGATACGTTTGACCTGGCCGACGGGCAGCGTGTTCGGATGTTGGGAATTAATGCACCTGAAGCAGGTTTCGGCGGCAAGTCACCGGAACCTTTTTCTGCAGAAGCTACGGATTGGTTACGAAACCGCATTGAAGGTCGTGAAGTGGCTTTGCGGATTGATTATCCGAGAACCGATCGCTACAGACGCACTCTGGCCTGGGTCTTTGAAGCGGATGGAACTTTAGTGAATCAACAAATGCTGCTGGCGGGCCGCGCGAAACTGCTGGCCGACTTTGGGTTGCCAGCCGATCTGGAACCAACTCTCCGCCAAGCGGAAAGCGAAGCCCGAATTCGCAGGATCGGGTTGTGGGCACCGACGCGGAAGTGATTAGCTCGCTGTTTCTGGATCATATACCGCACGCAGGTGACAATGGCACAAAATTGTCTGCCCTGAATCAAGTGACTGCGCAGAGAGTTGGAAAAACACAAGGAATCCTTTGGATTTTTGAGAAGTAAGGATGCGGCGGATTTCGTTTAATGACGAAGAAAGTGCAGCGAATAGCCAAAGAACGGTTTCACCATCCGAACCCTCGTGTGCAGCAACGAATGTGGCCAAATCTTTTCAGTCGTTCGTGAAACCGCAGAAAGCCTAGCGAGCGACTTCTGCTCAATAGACAGGAATGTCAATCCTCCACAAGGACGCGGCGGGCGCGTCCCCGCACTGCACCCGATTACTCTGCAAACGGGTGTTTCTTGTCTGGACCCGGAATCTCCCTACAATTCCACAATAGAGCAGCGCACGTCGCGGTGCTGAGAGCAGTGATTTTCAAGGATACCTTTCTTTGAGTCCGGACAGTTCCGACAACCCGTTTTGCATGGCAGAACTCGCACGCACGAGCGGCGAATGGCTGAGGGGTGACGGGCCGGAATCGGACATCGTCATTTCCAGTCGCGTCCGCTTGGCGCGCAATGTCGCTGGCTTTGCTTTTGTGACGCGTGCTGCGGCTGATGCACGTTTTCAGATTGTGCAGATGGTAAAGTCTGCAATGGGGGAAGAGATCCAGCACCGCCTCGTGCATCACGTTAACATCGAAACGCTGTCAACGCTGGATGGCCAGATGTTGATGGAACGTCAGCTTATCAGTCGGGAACTGGGGCGTGGGGAGGGACCGCGTGCCGTGGCCATCAGTGAGGGCGAACGACACAGCGTGATGATTAACGAAGAGGATCATCTGCGAATCCAGGTACTCCACAGCGGCTTCGCTCTCGACGACTGCTGGATGGAGTGCGATGCACTTGACAATCAGATCGAAGAAACCGTTCCCTACGCCTTCCATCCGGAACTTGGATATCTGACTGCCTGTCCTACGAATGTCGGTACAGGCATCCGCGTGAGCGTCATGGTTCACCTTCCGGCACTGCGTTTGACTCGCGAAATTCAGAAAGTGCATCAGGCCGCACAGAAGATTAACCTGGCCGTGCGTGGCTTGTATGGTGAAGGCAGTCAGGCGATGGGCGACTTCTACCAGATCTCGAATCAGGTGACGCTTGGCAAGTCCGAAGAACAGTTGATTGCGGAAGTGAAGGAAGTTGTTTCCAATATCATTGGCTGGGAACGCCGTGTACGGGATATGCTGGTGCGTGACAAACGTGCGGAGCTGCATGACCAGGTCGCGAGGGCGTTCGGTGTGCTGACGAGTGCGAGGTCAATCAGTTCCGAAGAAACGATGCATCTGTTGTCGAGCCTGAGAATGGGCATCCAGCAGGGGCTCATCGACAACTTGGATCTGGCGACCGTGAATGAGTTGTTTGTCCATACTCAGCCGGCGCATTTGCAAATGCTGCACGGTGCCGCTCTTGAGACAGCAGAACGCAACACTGTGCGAGCAAATTATCTGCGGAAGCGACTGAATTCGTCGTCGCTGGGTTGATTGAATGTGGTGAAACCAGAATCGCGGCAGGTCCAACAGGACGGATTCCGGGAAACGGCGCAGCAAATAATCCGGCGCGTGGTGAACGCGCCGGATTTCAGTTTTATGCACCAACCGCAAAGAGCTTAGCGTTTAGGCGCAGTACAGTTTCCGTCAGTCTCGGCCATCGACGTTTTCTGCTCCGTGATGACGGGGCACTGCGATGCCATTTCTGCATTCAACGCAGTGTAGTCGGACCACTCCGCTGGCAGATTGTCTTCGTGGAAGATCGCCGCTACCGGACATTCGGGAACGCAGGCTTCGCAGTCGATACATTCCTCCGGATGGATAAACAGAATGGCTTCACCTTCGTAGAAGCATTCGACCGGACAAACAACAACGCAGTCCGTGTATTTACAGTTGAAGCACGGTTCAGCAACAACATGAGTCATGGGACAAACCTTTCAGGCCAGATGATCTGGCGATCCATTATTCAAAATCGTAAATGATTCAAAACACACTCGAAACAGAACATTGCGGAGACAAAATCACTACCAAGATTGGCGTCCGTTCCGTTCTGGTTTTTATCGCGGCTGTTTCGCTGAAGACGAAACATACACTTTGGTTGACAGAACGACGAACCTCGATAGGGATTTCGACGATTTATGACATTCTTTCCAGCATTTTCCAGATTCGCTGGGCATGGAAAATCAGACGACTCAAATTGAGACAGAGTCTCGACAATCTATGGCAGAATTCACCGGTCTATGAGAGAGGTCGAGATCGTGAAACATTGAACACTTCTAAGAGTACCCAGTGAGACGGCGGTTGCTTTTTCGTCACAACGGTGGTGGGTTATGCCTGACGCTGACGGCGTTTTACCCGAAAAAGTCGCCGGTGCTTCGCTAAACCAATCGGTGTTGCCAGATTCCGTATCGATAAACGCGAGAGTATGTTGTCTCAACTGAAATTGGCTGGCACAATGCTGGCGGGCTGTTGATTTAATCGATTAACGGCAAGCCGAAGGCGTCGGCGCTCATGGAAACAGTCGTCTGCGGCTTGCCGTTAAACGAAAATGGATCCGAGCGACTAAATCAACACCCCGCTGGCGGCGTATTCCAGCAATGGCCCGTAGAGATGTCAAGATCTGGATATTCCAAAACAAATACGGCGACTTTGGACATTAGACAAAAAATTGCCATTTTTCTATACCCAAAACACCAACAACTGCGTTTTCTATTCAATGTTCCATTCAAATTGTGAATCTCTGCGTAGTAACAACGCGGGAACAACTTACTGTAGTGTGATGGTTATTTTTTGTGAGTTGATATCGTGCCACTGACAACCCACGACCGCAAATTGTTGACGGACCTGCTCAATGGTCAAAGCGGGGCATGGAGATTGTTTGTCGATCGGTTCACACCACTGGTTGTTCAGGTTATCCAGCACACAGCTCATTCCCACAGTCTGAAACTCAACGCCGACGACACCGACGACCTGTGTGCCGATGCCATGGCTGAACTGCTGGTCCGGGACATGGCGGCTTTGCGAAATTTTCGAGGACGCTGTTCGCTGACGACATATCTGGGAGTGATTGCTCGCCGGATCGTTGTACGCAGGCTGGCCGAGCATCGATTTTCGTCCGCGATGGGACATGTGAATGCGCATCGGGCGGCGGTAGATTTCGCGTCCTCCGAAGACAGTTCTGTGCGACAACTGGATCATCGAGATCAGGTGGAATCGTTGCTGTCGAAGTTGCCAGGCGAACCCCGTCAGGTCGCGAAGTGGCTGTTTCTTGAGGAACTTTCCTACCGAGAGATCGCCCGCCGGCTAGATAAGCCACTTAATTCCATAGGGCCGATCGTGTCGCGCCTGCGAACGCTGCTCCATCGAAGTGAAAATTCTCCGCTCACCAAAGAATGACGCAGGACCTGGAAACGTTATAGTGAGCGAAATGGTGTTAGCCACCGATGCTTGGTACTGAAAACGAAGTGACGCAACCAGCGGTCAGTGTCGTACCGGTTTCACCGACAATGGACGGCGCAAGTATGGCTCAAGACATTTTCTACACGCGAAGCATTCGGGGTCTCATATTACTCGGTCTTGCATTGGCAGCGCTGCAGAGTAACTCTGTCGCACCGGCCGATGAACGAGCCGATTTTTTTGAATCTCGCATTAGGCCGCTGTTGATCAATCGGTGCTGTGAATGCCACAGCGCGGAGACCGATCAACACGGTGGATTGCTGCTGGATTCAAAAGCAGGATGGGAGATTGGCGGTGATTCCGGAACAGCGATTGTACCGAGCGATCCGGATGCAAGTTTGCTCATCAAAGCCGTCCGGTGGCATGACCCCGACCTGCGGATGCCTCCGAAGGATGCTGGTGGAAAGCTGACAGCGGCTGAGATTGCGGATCTGGAAGCCTGGGTGCAGAGCGGCGCGTTCGATCCTCGCACGGAAGTCGGTAAGACGATGATTCGCAAGTCGTGGGAGGAAAAGTTTACTGAGCGGTGTGAATGGTGGAGCTTGCAACCGGTGACTAATCCGCCGGTGCCGGAAGTCAATGACGTCGAATGGAGCAGATCGGCGACCGATCGGTTTCTGCGGCATCGAATGGGGTCAGAGAGAATCACGCCAGTCGGACTGGCGTCGCCGGAAACATTGATCCGCCGCGTTACGCTTGTGCTGACCGGTCTGCCTCCACAGCCAAACGACGTTTCCGCATTCGTTGACGCCTGCGAACAGGACCGCAACAGTGCATATGCACAACTGGTCGATCGTTTGCTGGAATCACCGCAGTTCGGTGAACGCTTCGCGCGGCATTGGCTGGATGTCGTGCGATTTACGGAAACGCACGGGAACGAATGGAACTATGACGTCCCGTATGCGTGGCGTTATCGCGATTATCTGATCCGAGCCTTCAACGAGGACCTTCCGTATAATCAATTCGTGCGTGAACACATTGCTGGCGATCTGCTGGCGAAACCTCGTCATAACGCGGATGGGCGATTTAATGAGTCCGTGATCGGAACCGCGTTCTATCGTTTCGGCGAGGTGAATCACGATAGTTGCGTGCTGTTCGGCAGCATTGGGTACGACGTGGTCGATAATCAGCTCGACACGCTCACGAAGGCCTTTCAGGCCACGACGGTTGCGTGTGCTCGGTGTCACGATCACAAAATAGATGCCGTTTCAACAAAGGATTACCACGCACTGCTGGGGATTCTGCGCAGCTCGCGATCAGTTCAGCACACGCTGGATGACGCAAACGTCAACGCCTTGGCAATGGCCGAACTTGCGGAGTTGAAGAATTCCATTCGAACTGAACTTTCGGAAATCTGGAAGCGTGATGCTGCAGCGCTGGATGTAAACAAGCTCAACGCAATTCTGGCCACTGCGGGTGATGCTGTGCCTGCTGCGACAGATCCTCTGTTTGCCTGGAGTCGATTGACAAAAAATGCGGAATTGTCTGGTGCGTCCTGTGCTGCGACATGGAAAACGGCCGCCGCAGAGTACGCGGCCAGATCCGCCGAGTATGCCGCTTTCAACACCGCACAGTTTACGACCGTCGCGGACTTTCGAAACGGCGACACGGCGAATTGGACGAGGAACGGCATGGGCCTGCGGGATAATAACTGGCTCCCTGGCGATTTCAGCGTTGCGACCGAAGGCGATGCAGCCATCCGCCATGTACTGCCAACAGGGGTTTTCACGTTTGGCGTCTCCGACAAATTAAATGGGGCATTGCGGTCACCGCCGTTGAAACGCACTCATGGAAAAGTCAGCTTTGAAGTCATGGGCGGCGGATTTAGTCTGGCTCGACTGGTCTTCAACAATTGCCAGCTGAACTACACGAATCAGCATTCGATTCATCATCCAGACTGGTCCTGGATCACGGTCAATTTTCAGGAAGGCACGCAGGCCCTGCATCCATATGCTGAGCTGCTGACATTCTGGGACAACCCAAAGTTTCCCGATCCGCTGGGGACGCTCAGCAAGGATACTGAGAATCAGCGCCTTCCGTTCAGCCACCATGCAAAGAATCCGCGAACCTGGTGGGGCGTCCGGCGCGTCGTGGCTCATGATGGAACCGAAACGCCGCGCGACGAGGCTGCGTTTGTGGCAACACTTTTCAATGGCAATGCCGTGCAGTCGCTGGATCAGGCGGCTGGGAACTATGCTGCCATCGCTGCGACCGCTGTCGCAAGATTCGAATCGCGAGGCGCAGCAAACGAAGATATTCGATGGCTGGAATGGCTGCTGGCAAGGGGCGTCTTATCGAACCGAGCCGACGCGACGCCACGGCTTGCTGAGTTGATCGCAAAGTATCGCGAAATCGAAGCAAATCAGATTTCGCTTCCGAAGACCATGCCTGGGATGGCAGATGAGGGACCGGGTTTCGATCAGCCGGTATTGGTTCGAGGCGAGTATACGAAGCCCGGAGATGTTGTTGAACGGCGCTATCTGGAGGCTGTCTCACCTGCAATTCAATCACCTCGATCGAACGAATGGGCTGGCACCTACATCGAATCCATATTTCCATCACCGAGCCACGGCAGCGGACGAGCCATGATCGCGGAAGCCATCGTTGGAGCTGACAATCCACTGACATCGCGAGTGATGGTCAATCGGATCTGGTATTGGGTGTTCGGAGACGGCCTTGTACGAACGCCGGACGATTTTGGACATGTCGGGGAATTGCCATCGCATCCGGAACTGCTCGATCACCTCGCCACGCAGTTTGTCAACGATCAATGGTCGATGAAGAAGCTGATACGTGGACTCGTGCTGAGTCGCGCGTTCCAGTTATCGGCCGCGCCATTGCCCGAAAGTCGTGAAAAGGATCCGGACAACGTGCTGCTGTCCTGGTATCCCGCGCGGCGGGCGGAGGCGGAAGTAATTCGTGATAGTATTCTAGTCGTCTCTGGCCGGCTCGACAGCACCATGTACGGGCCGAGCGTGCATCCATACCGAGCGACGGCGGATACCGAAAAACGATTGTACGTCGGGCCGCTCGACGGTGATGGGCGTCGCAGCATTTACATTAAGTTTCAATTGATGGAATCCGCACAGTTTCTGAGTGCATTCAATCTGCCCGGCGGCAAGATGACTCAAGGACGTCGCGATGCGTCCAACGTGCCCGCTCAAAGCCTAGCAATGCTGAATGATCCATTCGTGCTGGCGATGGCAGATTGCTGGTCGGAATCACTCGTTGTGGATGGTAGCATGGACGCCACTGAGCGGCTGACGCGGATGTTCAAGTCGGCATTTGGGCGTTCGCCGTCTTCGTCCGAAGTTCGGAGGTTTGAACAGACCATTACTGATCTCTCCAAAATCCACAACGTAATCCCTGCAGATATTCTGACAAACCGATCCATCTGGAAAGACGCAGCGCACGCAGTTTTCAACTTCAAAGAGTTCATCTTTATACCGTGACCATGCCACAAACTTCCCACCATCATTTCCGCTGTCCCGGCCGAGCCCCCGCACCGCTCAGCCGTCGGCAGTTACTGCAGGCCAGCGGGACGGGGTTCGGAATGGTCGCATTTTCAGCGTTGAGCGAGGAACGTGGATTCGGCGCGACGAGTTCGCAGGCGCATTTTCCAGGCCCGGCTAAGAACGTGATCTTCCTGTTTATGGACGGCGGAGTTTCACACGTCGATACATTCGATCCCAAGCCTGCGCTTGCTGCGCATGAGGGCGAACCGTGGAGCGGCGACGCGAATCGCAAATGGGTCAAAAGTCCGTGGAAGTTTGCACAGCACGGTGACAGTGGCATGTGGATCAGTGAGCTTTTCCCACACATCGCGTCGTGTGCCGATGACATTGCCGTGATTCGATCCATGAAAGCGGATTTGCCCATTCATGCGACCGGTGTCCTGTTGCTGCATACCGGAAACAATCGTGCGGGGGGACCAAGTTTTGGATCCTGGGTCAGCTATGGGCTCGGGAATGAATCGGAAAACCTGCCGGGATATGTGGTGCTGAGTTTCGGCCATGTTCCGGTGGGCGGTCTGGAAGCGTTCGGCAGCGGGTTTCTGCCCGCCAGTTATGAAGCCACCACTCTCAAAGCTGACGGCGCACCGCTGGATAATCTGCTTCCCGCAGGGTCGCTTGATCTGCAGCGTGCCAAGTTGAAACTGCTTCGCCAGCAGGATTCGGACTTTTCCGCCAGTCTTGGTCGAAACGATACGGTTGAGAGTGCCATTCGGAATTATGAACTTGCTGCACGTATGCAGACGCTCGTTCCCGATGTGCTGGACGAATCGCAGGAGACGAAGTCCACCCTCGAACTGTATGGGCTCGATGATCCCGATCAGAACACACGGCTCTATGCGCGTCAATGTCTGCGCGCCCGGCGGCTGATTGAATCCGGCGTACGGTTTGTGCAGATTAATTGTCCTTATGGACTTTCCAACGGAACGTGGGATCAGCACGGTGGTCTGAAAGCCGGACATGAGAAGAACGCACGGCAAACCGACCGTGCTGTTGCGGCACTGATGAAGGACTTGAAACAACGAGGTATGCTCGACAGCACACTCATTTTATGGGCTGGCGAATTTGGGCGGACACCACATGCTCCGGGACCGGACGGTCGCGATCATCATCCGGAAGGCTTTTCGGTATTCGTCGCTGGCGGAGGAATAAAGGGCGGGACAACGTACGGGGCCACAGATGAATTTGGCGTCCACGCGGTGGAAAACGTCTGCGACTTCCATGATCTGCACGCCACGCTGCTGCATCAATGCGGCCTCGACCATACCCGTCTCACGTACCGCAACAGCGGGCGCGATTTCCGCCTGACCGACGTCAAAGGCCGTGTCGTGCATGAAATCCTGCAATAAGCTCGCCGGAATACCCATCCAGCGGAACGTCCTTGAAAGTCTGTTTTCGCAGCGAAACGGACGTTACAATTCGTCGGAATATTCGAACCATTTCGTAGCCTGACTCCAGTTTTTCGGTTTGCCGACATGACGTCTACAATTTCAGACACAGAACATTCACATTCGTCATCAGTGATCGTCAACATTTCATGCTACAAATTTGTAGAACTGGATCAGTTGCCGGAACGAAAAACAGCCATCCGTCGTCGTGCGGTGGAGCTGAACCTCAAGGGGACTGTACTGCTTAGCAAAGAGGGCATCAATCTGTTCGTCGCGGGACCGCAGCAGTCGATTCGCGACTTTGTAGAGTTTCTGCGTGAAGATTCGGCGTTCTCAGATCTTCAGCCAAAGGAAAGCATCAACGAGTATCAGCCGTTTAACCGGATGCTGGTCAAGATCAAGCAGGAGATCATCGCGTTTGGGATCGAAGGCGTGGCACCGATGGTTCGTACATCACCCAAACTGTCGGCCGTTGAACTTCGCAGATGGCTGGACGAAGGTCGCAAAGTTCATCTGCTGGACACACGCAATGACTACGAATACGACCTTGGTACGTTTGACAACGCGATCAAACTGGGGCTGGATCATTTCCGTGAATTCCCAGAAGCGATCTCACGCCTGCCGGAAAACATCAAGGATGAGCCGATCGTGATGTTCTGCACGGGTGGTATTCGTTGCGAGAAGGCTGGGCCATTCATGGAAATGGCTGGTTTTCGAAACGTTTATCAGCTGGATGGCGGGATACTGAAATATTTCGAAGAGGTTGGCGGCGAACATTACCACGGAGAATGTTTCGTCTTTGATCAGCGTGTGGCGGTTGATCCTGCATTGAAGGAAACACCGACGACGCAGTGTTACGTCTGCCAAGCTGTTGTGACATCCGAACAACAACAGCCACCACAATACGTTGCGGGGAAATCCTGTCCCGCGTGCTTCCGCGACGACGCCCGGCAAATGGCGGACCTGATTGCACTCCGACAGCAGCAGATACAAAACGTCACGACGCCGCTGCCGGGCAGCACACCGTGGCTCAATCGTCGTCCGCTCAATGTACCACAGCGGTGCGCAGACATGACCTTGCTGGACTTCGTCAGCGACCTGCATCCGCAGATTGAACGATCAGAATGGCGGCATCGCATCGAATCAGGTGTCATCGTGCCGGCAGAATCCACCCGACGCAGGCGGCGTGCGAAACATGTTGCGGAGCCAATCCCGTTGTTTCCGACGCGCATCGTGCGTGAAGGGGAGCGATTTGATCAGTTACAGCCACACTCCGTTGAACCGGACGTGAGCGTTAATATTCGCCTCCTGCATGAAGACGAGGAGTTTGTGATCCTGTCGAAACCTGCTCCATTACCGATTCACGAATGCGGGCGGTTTCATCGCAATACGCTGCGGTACATCCTGAATCTCGTGTATTTTCCACAACGTCCTCACATCGTGCATCGTCTGGATGCCAACACGTCGGGCGTGATGGTGTTGTGCAAACGCAAACGCATCGCTTCAATCGTGCAGAAGCAGTTCGAACACCGCACTGTGAAAAAGTCGTATTTAGCCAGAGCTCACGGGCATCCGCAACCTGATACCTTTTCCTGCGACGCGGCGTTAAGTCGTGAGCCGGAACATGCAGGCATCAGAACTCTCGATCCACAGGGGGATCAGGCGTATACAGACTTCGTGGTTATTGAGCGATTCAGCGACGGAACATCTTTAATCCGTTGTTTCCCGACGACCGGTCGGACAAATCAGATTCGCGCACATTTGTGGTCGCTGGGATTCCCGATCTGTGGCGATCCCGCATACCTTGTTGAGAACCAAATTGGGAGCAGTCGGACCTTGCTGCCGAGTGAACCGGTGATGTGCCTGCACGCGGAATCGATTGCGTTTTCGGGGCCGGATCAGGAGTTTTTGCAATTCTCGGACATAGCACCGGCATGGGCAAATGATGCCTCGCTGGAGTCCAGTCCCGGACTGCCTCGCGATACCTCTCTCGGCCTCGAATGCGACGTTTAGGACCGTCGTGTTAATAAGTGTCCCATTGTGGCGAATGCTGGCAGCATCCGAACCGACGCTGGCAGCGTCGGCCACGACAGTTATTCCTGCGCCGGTCCTTTAGCCTGAACTTGAACTGCCAATCAAATAAAGATCTGCGGTGGAACGCAGTGTTTTTCAATGAAAAATCGTCAAAAATCCTTGAAAAGAAAATGCGATCTCTGGCTACGCATGGGTTGAAAGCAGGTCGAGCACGCGGCGTTGCAGAGTTGTGGATTCGGTCAGCTGATTGAACTCAGACGCGCTTGATTCGAAGCGGATCCTGTTGCGAGTCAGGGTCCCCATGTCCTTCAGCAGATCCTGGAAACTCTGCACAGGAAGGTCTTCCGGGGTACGTCGTGTCGCGTCCTTTTGCTTCGCAGA
>CANJQC010000012.1 GCA_947476295.1 Planctomycetaceae bacterium
ACTCGGCAATAGATCGGCACTGCTCCAAAAATCGTGACCAGCACCAGAAGAATTGTGGCGACTGGTGCCAGTCGCCCTGCGCTGGTGATGGCAATGGATGGCTGATACGCCAGCGTGCTGAAATAATCAACTCCGGTCAGGCACAGCACCCAGAGCCAGAACGATTGGTGAGCCGGATTCACTGTCTGGGAGTCAGAAGAGGACGGGCCATGTAGATCGTGCTGGCCCGACGAAGCAGGAGATGACATTGAAGCTCTCAAAGAGTCGGCCGAATCCGTGACGCCTCCTGGCGGCACTTCGCGGTTGCCCCAAATCATCCGTTCACTGCTTTGCGGATGCAATCGAAACCGGATTTCCCTATCGACAATGAGACGCAAAAGGACCTCTGTTGATTGATTCGCTGGCTTTCAAGCTGTTACTCTTGACTAAACGAAGGCTGCCTGGTGGTTTGCCGGCAACCAATGAGTGGTGCTGCGAATTCCCCTCAACTCAAATCGTCGAAAGTGCCGCATGACTCGAACGACAAACCTCGTCAATGTAATTGTAGTCGCTACTCGCACCGCACCAGCTCCCCGGGATGGCCTGCAGTGGATCGATTTTCTTGCAGTAGGAATCTATCTGCTGGTGACGATGGGAATAGTGATCTGGTCGTCGAGGCGACAGACCACCACCAACGAGTTCTTTCTCGGCGGTCGTCGAATGCCGTGGATGGCTGTGGGGCTGAGCGTGCTGGCAACGTTGATGTCCAGCATCTCGTACATGGGCGTTCCCGGAGAGATGATCAAGAATGGTGTCGCTATGTTCGCCCAGTACCTAGCACTTCCGTTCAGCATGTCCGTCGTGCTGTTCGTCTGGGTGCCATTTTTCATGCGTCTGAAGTTCACCAGTGCCTATGAATATCTGGAGCGGCGATTTGATGCTCAGACTCGGATCATCGGAAGCATGCTCTTTCTGCTGCTGCGACTCGGCTGGATGTCGATGGTCACATACGTCGGATCACTAGCGCTGACACAGATGGTGGGAACCCTCATTCCCGCAGGCATGATTGATCCGATTGCCAATTGGCTCGATCCGACAGCAGCGACGCCGATCATGCTGCGAGCCTCATTCCTGTACTGGATTATTGTTGCAGTCGGGCTCTCCGCAACAGTCTACGGCAGCGTTGGTGGATTCCGGGCGGCAATCTGGAACGACGTTTTGCAGTCGCTGATGCTGTTTGGCGGAACAGTCGTGACGCTGGGTTACGTTGTCTGGACAACAGGAACCGGCCCCATGGAATGGTGGAGAATTGCGGCCGAGAACTCATCATCGCATACGAAACCCATTTTGTTCAGTTTCGATCCCACCGTCCGGATGACAGTCTTTACCGCAGCAATGCTGAATTTCTTCTGGACCATCTGCACGCATGGATCGGATCAGGTCGTGCTGCAACGCTATTTTTCGACCGCATCGCTGAAACTGGCGAGAAGGAGCTACATCGTGGCTGCAGTCACAGATGTGACCATCGGTGTGCTGCTCGCCCTCTGTGGCCTTGCCTTGCTGTCCTTCTATCTGCAGCATCCGACCTATCTTCCGGAGGGAACCTTCGTCACGGAGAGTGGGCAGACGGTGGTGAAACACGGGGACAAAGTTCTCCCTCACTTCTTTGCACACCAATTGCCAGCAGGGATCGGGGGAGTCATTTTGGCGGTGCTCCTGTGCGATGCGATGCAGACGCTGGTTTCCGGAGTGAACAGTATCAGCGCCGTGTTTGCGGGAGATCTCTACGGCCGCCTGCGTCCCCATCGAAAACCACTGTTGAGCGACGTTGGCTTCGCCCGTTTTCTGTCTGTCGTCGTGGGACTTATTGTGACGGCACTTGCGATAAGTGTCGCATATATGGCTCAGCACTCCGGCCGCAATATCATCGACCTGATGGCTCCGGCGTTCAACATGTTCCTAGGACCATTGGCGTCGCTGTTCCTGATTGGAATGTTTCTCAAGTGTGACGGCCGTGTGGTGAAGATTGCCGTCGCATGCAGCGTGGTGATCTCATTCTTTTGGAGCTACTGGCAAATCCTTTTCGGAACCAGTTATCAGCCGACGATTACCCTGACGACCGCAGTTCCGTACCTCGCAAGTTTCATTATCGCAGCAGTCATCAGTCGCTTTGTTCGCTCCCCGGCAGATAATCCGGGATTGGAGTACACATGGGCGGTGGTAATGCGCAGGCCAATTCCAACGAACGCCGATTAGGTGGTATCTGACGGAATCGTTCTGGCACAGCTCAGGCCGGAAGCAACAAACTGCCATGAAGATGAATGCCCGTTGCAGCAGATTTTCGGCCCCAACACTTTCTCCGGACACTTCAGAGGCCTGACCCAATGTCGGATGTTGTCGAATATGATCCATACGCTCTTCCTCGGGATGCTGTTCAGGAACCTCCCGCTTCGCTGTGGTCAGCGTTAAAGATGATCGGCCCGGGAATCATTCTCGCGGGCACAATTGTCGGATCCGGGGAATTGTTGCTGACAACATCACTCGGCGCGAAGCACGGTTTTGTGTTTCTCTGGCTGATTCTGTTCAGCTGCGTCATCAAAGTCTTCATCCAGGTGGAACTGGGCCGTTATGCGATTTCTTCTGGTAAACCAACTCTGGGAGCGATCAACGAACTGAGCGGTCCTCGACTTGGAGCGCACTGGATTGCCTGGTGGTGGCTGATCATGATGTTATCAACGGTATTTCAACTGGGTGCCATGACGGGCACTGTTGGCCAAGCGTTGAATCTGGCGTTCCCATCTGTCGCGGCTGGCTTGTCAAATATTCTGGACGGGATCTTTCCGTCACTCGCTGCAGTCACTCGCGAACGCCCAGAGTTTCCCTGGGCCGTGTTTACATGTCTTGCCGCGATGGCCCTGCTTTGGAGCGGCACGTATCGGCGAATCGAGATTGTGACGACCTTTCTTGTCGTTGGAATAACGTTGCTGACAGTTTCGGCGGCCTGTGCGCTGCCTGCGACTAGGTTTCCAATTCCATGGCCCGATGTCATGAAAGGGCTTACGTTTGGTATGCCTGCGGAAGGCATTGCAGTCGCGTTCGGAGTCTTTGGAATCACAGGCGTCGGTGCAACTGAGTTGTTCTTCTATCCATACTGGTGTCTCGAAAAAGGCTATGCTCGCTACACCGGGCGGGCGGAACCCGGCCCGGACTGGGCGCGGCGTGCGAAGGGCTGGATCCGTGTGATGTACCTCGATGCCTGGGTCAGTATGATCGTGTTTACGGTTTCAACAGTTGCCTTCTACTTCATGGGCGCCACGGTGCTTCATGCCCAAGGCCTCCATCCACAGGGCAAGGACATGATCCTGACCCTGTCACGCATGTTCGTCGATACGTTTGGCAACTGGACTCAACTCGTATTCCTGATCGGTGCCGCCGCTGTGCTGTTTAAGACGCTGTATCTGTCCAGTGCCGGAAATGCGAGACTGATTGCCGATTTTCTCAGCCTCGCCGGATTTGTTTCGTATCGTGAACCTGTTCAGCGAGGGAAGGTGATTCACTGGGTTTCGCTGACGATCCCCGTCTTGGCCCTGATGCTGTTTCTGGCATTCAAGGAACCCAAGTGGATGGTGGTTGTCGGTGGGTTCGGGCAGGCTCTGACATTGCCGATTATTGCAGCGGTAACCATTTATTTTCGCTACCGTAAACTCGATCGTCGCATCCCCCCGGCATTGTTTCTGGACATTTGTATGTGGATCGCCTTTGTGGCCATTACGCTGGTGGCGATCTATGCGATGCGGGATCAGTACGGAAAGTTCTTCCCGGAGGATTCCATTGCGGCAAGCGTGACCAAATAGCAAGGAATCACAAAGTCTGAACGACCGTGGTAAGTCTCGTACACGAATCAAATCGAAGTCTCACGGACAGGCACTGGTCAAATTGGTCAGTTTGACTTTGGTTGACTCAACTCAGATGATTGACTCGTGGCCCTCACGGCACTGCGACGCCCCAGCCATGACGTGAAGGCGGAAAGGTGCCGACTGAAATCGTCCCACAGCGAATAGGCGACCGGTGTCACAAGCAGTGTCAAAAGCAGAGACAGGCCCTGCCCGCCGATAATCACTTTAGCCATGCTGGCCCGAGCACCCGCTCCGGGCCCTTGTCCCATCGCGATCGGAACCATAGCGGCGATCAACATCAGTGTGGTCATCAGAATGGGTCGCAAACGCGTCTTGTTCGCTTCCAGAATGGCGGCGTTGGTTTCCAATCCGCGCGACCGCAGAACGTTCGTGTAGTCGATCTGCAGGATTCCATTCTTCTTAACGATCCCAAACAGCATGAAGAGTCCAAAAACGGCATAGATGTCAAAGTCTGTCTTCAAC
Source organism: Planctomycetaceae bacterium (assembly GCA_947476295.1). GTDB lineage: Bacteria > Planctomycetota > Planctomycetia > Planctomycetales > Planctomycetaceae > SXXK01. Next base: position 4,359 of record CANJQC010000012.1, read on the forward strand.
AGGAACAAGGAAAGAAAAGCAAACGGGAGTGTCAGCGGCAACGCCAGCAGAATGGTGATCGGATGGACCAGACTTTCGAACTGTGCGGCCAGCACCATGTACATGAACAGGAAGCTCAGCAGGAACGCAATCACAAAGTTTGTATTTGACTCAGACAACAGCTTTGCGCGACCAATGAATTCGTGCCGGTAACCTGTCGGCAACTCCAGTGTCCGGACATAATCTCCAATGTCCGTGATCGCCTCGCCCAATGCGATTCCTTTGAGGTTAGCCAGAACCACGATCTGACGCTGCCTGCCGTATCGGTCGATGGCTGTCGGCCCAAGGGCTGGCTCCAGGCTTGCGACGTTGGACATGCGAACCAGTCCGCCGCGTGTTGTCGGAATGGTCATCGCTTCGACGGCGGCCGGATCATTGCGAAGCGACTGCTCCGCGCGGAGCCACACATCAAACTGTTCGTCTCCCTCTTTGAATTTGCTGACCGGTTCACCACCAACCAGAATGCCGAGCGTAGACGCAACCGTCTGAACAGAAACCCCTAGGTCCGACGCACGGTCCCGATCGATTCTGACTCGCAACTCAGGCTTACTCAACGACAGGCTTGTATCGACATCCACATAGTGTCCGCGAGTTGCCATCCATGTCGTAATCCTGCTGGCGTATTCCTGTAATTTCCCCAGATCCGGACCAACAAGATTCAGGTCGATGTCAACCTGCCGAAATCCGGTCGCCTGGAAAGCGGCAACCTCCTGAACCGCGACGCGAAGATCGACATAGTCACTCATGACATTGCGGGCATCCGACATGACGTCAAACTGCGAATAGTCGCGTTCAGTCAGGTCGATAAGTCGACAGTATACGCGAGCTTTAGTCACGTCGCCCTGACCTTTCGCAACTCGACCAGTTGTGTCGCCGATAATCGTGAAGACGTGTGTGACTCCTCGCAGCTGTTTGAGTCGACCTTCGATCTCCAGCAGCAGTTTATTGCCCCGATCCAGTGTGTAACCCTCCGGCAGAGTCATGACGACTTCAAAATCGCTCTGGTCATCTTTAGGGACAAAGTCTTTCCCGATCCAGCCGAAGATTACGGGCGTGGAAAAAAGCGTGGCAATCGACAGTAGAACAATCGCCCAGCGGTGCCGCAGGGAGATGCGGAGAATCCACAGATACGAGTTGTCGATCAATCTCGAAAAAAACCCGCTTTTACTCGTGTGATGTCCGGATTCCAGTTTTAGAAATCTTGAACACAGCATCGGCGTCATGGTGAACGAAACAAACATGCTCATCAGAATCGCAAAACCAACTGTGAACCCGAACGAGTTGAAGAAACGGCCAATGCGTCCCTGCATGAACGCCACGGGGATGAATATCACAAGAAGCGAGATCGTGGTTGCGACAACGGCAGAGGCAATTTCGGCAGTCGCTGTGTGGGCGGCCTCCATTGCCGAACGACCATACTCCTCCATGTGCCGAAAGATGTTTTCATGCACAACCACGGCGTCGTCGATCACAATCCCGATTGCCAGAATGAGCCCCAGCATGGTGATGTTATTCAGCGAGAAGTCCATGTACGCCATAAAGGCAAATGTCGGCACCATCGACATGGGAATTGCAAGCGTTGCGATGATCGTCGTTCGCCAGTCGCGAATGAACAAAAGGATTGTGAGGCTTACCAGCACGGCCGCCAGCAACAGATGAAATTTCACTTCCTCGATCGACGCCTCGATGAATCGCGACTGATCACGAATAATCACCGTCTTGATATCATTCGGAAGCAGTGGAGAAATCCTGCTTAACCGATCTTTAACAGCATGAACTACTTCGACCGTGTTTGTACCCGATTGTTTCTGAACGATGAGGCTCACAGCGTTTTCACCATCCAGTCGGCTCAGCCCTCGCGGCTCTTCCACTCCGTCTTCAACCCGCCCGATGTCACGAATCCGGATCGGCTGATCATTTCGATTGGCGACGATCAGGTCGAGAAAATCCGATGATTTTTCGAGTCGTCCCATCGTTCGCAATACGAGTTCCTGAACGCCCTGGTCCACGCGCCCGCCCGGCAGCTCCAAATTCTGCCGAATCAGGGCCTGTCTGACGTTGTCAGCCGACAGCATGTAGGCTGCCAGCTTGTCGGTATCGACGTAGATATTGACCGCGCGGCGTTGACCACCGACGAGCGTCACCGCGCCGACACCCTGCACCGTTTCAAGATCTTCCTTGATCGACTTACGGGCAATTTCGGTGACTTCACGGAAATTCCTTCCTCCGGAAACGGCAATTGTTGCGACCGGCGCTGCGTCAATATCGAACTTGTCAACCAATGGTGGATCAGTCCCCACCGGCAGTCGGCTGAGGATTGTCGCGATCTTGTCCCTGACCTCCTGAGCCGCAACATCCCCATCCTTATAGAGATGGAAGTTGATGACGACCTGGGAAAATCCTTCTTTGGTGGTCGAGCGCAATTCGTCAATTCCGGAGATCGTGTTGACTACTTCTTCGACCTCCTTGGTGATGGAAGTTTCCATTTCTTCGACACTGGCACCTTTGAGAGTCATGGTGATGACCACAACCGGAAGGTCCACGTTCGGAAAGAGATCCACGCCCAGCCGCGGATAAGCGGCCAAGCCGAGGACGACAGGAGCCATGACGATCATCAGCGTGAAAATCGGCCGCCGGATACAGATTTCCCAAATACTCACAATCTGACTCCATCGTCATACGCAATTCCGCGATGAACACACGTTTCATTTTTCATTGAGTTGGCGACGATTCACTCTTTGGTGCAGTCGTCATTGGCTCGCGTATTGTAACGCGCGTGCCGTTCGCCAGTTTGGATTGGCCGCTGGTCACTACGATGTCATTGGGGTCCAGTCCACCAGTCACTTCAACCCATCCGGAACCTTGTGTGCCGATCGCAATCTCCACTTCTTCCGCCTTGTCATCCCGCACCCGAAAGACTTTGACGACGCCAGCAAATCGAGTGACGCACTCCAGTGGAACAGTCATGGCTTTGTCCGCCGTTCCCACGACGACTTCCGCTTTCACAAAACCGCCATGTCGCAGCCGATGTTCCTGATTTGGAACGTGGGCTTCCACATCGAAGGAGCGGCTTTGTGGATCGATGACGGGACTGATTCTGGCGACCTTCCCGGGAAACACTTCATCCGGATACGCTTCAACTCGAACTTCCACATCCATGCCGAGATCCACTTGTGACAGATAGCGTTCCGGCACCATCACATGCAGTTTCAGGACGTCGTCCACGATCAGCTCATAGACTGGTGTTGACGGAAACGCCCGAACCATTTCCCCGACCGATGTCATTCGCTGCGAAACGACAAACTCGCTTACACCTGCTGGCGGGACTGGCGTGCTCAGCACAGGGGCTATAACCTTCGTTTCGCTGAGCTTCTGAAGGGCCAGTGACAACATTGTTTCACGATGCTTGACCGCAGAGAGATTTGTCCTAGCGTTGATGCGAGCCTGTCGCAGAGCTGCGTCCGCGACCTTGAGATCCGTCTCAGCCTGTTCCAGCGACCGTTGGTCGCCGGCCTTTGCTTCCGAGAGTTTCTTTTGTCGTTCAAACTGCCGCTCAGCATTCTCCCACAGCAATCTCGCACTCTGCACCGACGGCAATTGCTCTATATCAAACTCACTGGTGGGTGGTTCAGTCAGGTCCAGTCGCGACAGTTCCTGTTCGAGCATCTGCTGAGCCTCATCGACCGACAGTTGGTAGTCGGTGTCATCAAGCTCAAGGAGCGTTGTCCCGGGAGGAATCCGATCACCCACATCGAAACCCGCAAAAACAACACGCCCTTCCACCTTTGGAGTCACCGTCACTTGCTCGAAGCCGCGGAGGGAACCTACCACTGAGACTCGACGCTGCACGTCACGCACTTCCACGGCAGCCACAGTCACTGGTACCGGAATCGCTTCTTCCTGAACAGTCTGTATCTTGACCTTCTTTGCGTTGCACCCTAGGCAACTGGCAATACAGACTCCACCAAGCCCCAGACAAGCGACGGCAAAATGCCTGAGGACCCAGCCACGCTTAAGCATTGTTCCCTCGAATCTCAGCAGCAGCCAACACGCCGTGGAAGACTATGTCGCTGACATTCTTGCATTGAGCACACAGAGACTTTGTTCGTCCGGAAAAGTGGTTGGTAAAAATGGTGCCATAGAGCAAATCGGAAATGACTTCGATGATTCGATCCACAGGGACGTCCCGTACCTGCCGGTCGCTGATCATGTCGCGAAACAACTGCCTCCATGGCTCCATATTTGCGTCGCGATGGACGAAGTAGGTCGGCTTCACGCGATCACAAAAACTTGCTCGTTCCTGAATGATCAGCTCAATCGCGTCCGGGTGTTGATCAAAATATTTGAGGTAGGCCATGATCCCTAATTCGATCCGCTCAATGGATGTACATGCCGTGGACGTGGCCTCATCGACTGCCAGTCTCAGTTGCTGCATTCCTTCATCCACGGCCGCGAAAAACAATTCTTCCTTGGTGGAGTAATAGCGATACACAGTCCCTTTCGCCACCGGTTCCATGAAACGAGACTTCACGCATTACGGAGCGCACGTTCAAAGCGGGTTTGAAGCTCTTCGATTGGTTCGGTGCCGACGCTGATTCGCAGCAACCAGCGGGAGACTCCGCATTGTTCGACGAAATCCAGTTCTGTGAAGTGCGCCAGGATCGTATACGGACAACAGAGCGTAAAATTCGTTCCCAGATTCGGGCCTTTGCAGACTTCGAGGTGATCAAACACAAGGGGCGTCGCCACGGCCGGATTCTTCAACACGATGGATAAGAGTCCGCCGTTGTGATCGGCCGAATGTTGATTCATCCAGTCGAAGCGATGCGAATCCAGACTCGGATGATAAACCGCCGCAACCTGTGGTTGCTCAATGAGCCATCCGGCCAGCTGATTGGCATTGCGATTAATTGTTTCGACTCGAGCTCGCACGTCGCGGGAGTTCTTTTCCAGAACGTCCACGTCAACATCGACCAGCAATTCTTCGAAGTTGTCGGCGAGCGCAGTTCGCAGCCAGTCCGCATGGCGGCTTTCCGGATTAAGAGTCACTGCACCGGCCAGCACATCACCATAGCCACTGAAGTATTTTGTCAGACTCGTGACGACGACATCGGCAAACGGCAATACATCGTGATTGATGCAGGCGGCGAGCGTGTCATCGATCACCAGCAGAAATCCGTGCTGATCCGCAAGCTGCCGAAGTGCGTGCAGGTCCAGCGAAGTCAGCAGCGGATTCGTTGTGGATTCACACAAGACAGCCGCGATCTTCTGCTTGCTGAGCAATTCTGTAAGCTGCTTGAGATCGTCGCGACCGCCGACCGGATAGAACCGCACATCTGCTGGCGCGAAGCGTTGCTGGATCTTGAGCGTATCGACGTAGGGAAATCCAAACTGGACACTGGGATTCGCTGAGTCGTGTTGTCGCAAGGCACGCCAAACGGCTGCGACCGCCGCCATGCCGCAGGGATACAGCCAGATTTCGGCCTCGGGGTTTGTTCGCAACTCGCGCAATCGCTGCCGGACGGTTTGCCGAGCCGGCGTTTCAGAACATTCAACTGCCTGACCGTTCAGAATCAACTCCGCCGCGCGCGAGGTCAGTACTTCGCCGGCATGCTGCCAGTACTCACGCAGTCGTGAAAAATCGTCTGGATCAACCGCCACACCACAGGCAGTCTGTTTTGCCAATGCGACAAGTCGAGCGCTCCGCCCGCCGCGCCACACAACATAGGCCAGGGCTCGCTGAGCTGCCGCCGTGCTCGGGAAAATCAGACCTCCGTTTTCGCCACCAAAGACTTCGTGACACAGTCGTCGCACATACGGATGCAGACAGAATCGCGGGTACGCAGCCTGAAGGCGACTGACTACTTCCGCCGCGCCTTCTTCATACTTGATGTTGTGTTCCCACAGGGGCAAGGAGACCGAAACGGCATGTGGCGAATCAGGCATCGGCAGGCCAAGATGCTCGGCTTTCCAGTGAGGTGATTTCAACAGATCGATGGGCATGGCGAGGAACGAGGAGTCAGGATTGAGGAGTCAGGAAGCGGGACGGTAGTAAAATTCACGGCCTTCAGATCGAATCGCCCGCTGCGATTTCATGGTCCATGTCGAGCGCCGGATTGTCTGAGCACGGTTTTCCGACAACGACGGCAGGGACACCTGCGACGGTGCAATGCGGCGGCACATGTCTCAGAACGACGCTGCCCGCGCCGATTTTGGCGCCTTCGCCGATTTCGACGTTGCCCAGAATTTTTGCGCCAGCACCGATGAGGACTCCTCGACGGACTTTAGGATGACGATCGCCTGACGATTTTCCGGTACCGCCGAGAGTGACTTCATGGAGCAACGAAACATCGTCTTCAATGACGGCTGTTTCACCGATGACGATTGACGTTGCATGGTCCATCAGAATGCCACGTCCGATTCTGGCCGCCGGATGAATATCGACGCCGAATATCTCGGACATTCTGTTCTGCAGGTAAAGCGCCAGCAGTTCACGTCCTTCTCTCCACAGCCAATGTGCGATGCGGTAGCCAATGAGGGCATGAACGCCTTTCAGAAACAACAGCGGCACGAGGTTACATGTCACGGCAGGGTCGCGTTCCCGGACGGCACGGATGTCTGCGCAAATAGCATCCGCAATCGTCGAGTCGTTGGTCATCGCGTCCAGCATGATTTCGCGGAGCTGCATTGCTGACAGCGTGCTGGAGGCCAGCTTGCCGGCCAGATGATAGCTGACGGCATCTTCGAAGCGTTCGTGGTTGAGCACCGTAGCGTGCAGGAAACTGGCGAGCATCGGTTCCGAAGCGGCTCGTTCAGACGCACGTTCCCGGATCGATGACCAGATGCAGGTTTCGGACTGATTCGTTTTGGAAGGCATGGTCTGCTGGCTGTGTATTACGGGGATTTGGAAAGGAATAGTGACTGAAAGTGAAACGGCGGGCAAGTCCTGACAAGATCACTCGCCGCCAGTCTGGTCGTTCGGCAATCGTGAGAGTATGATGATTCCAAGGGGCATCGTCACTGTATCTGATGCCAAGATATCCAGCAAAACGCAAAGGCGAGGTTATGAAAAATCACATTCTGCGTTCCGCGATGATGTTTGCAGCCGGGGCATTTGTCATGGGTGCGTCGGCGTACTTCTGGCCTCAACCGGAAATGAAAGCCGCAGTTGCCAACGGAAATGACAAATTCACAATGTGCACCGTGCCGTTATCTGAAGTGGGCGAAGTGGAAGCTGTCTTTGTCCTGAATCATCTGACAGGCGTCATCACGGGTGGTGCTATTTACAACCAGACTGGCAAATTTGGATACCGCTTTCTGCATAACGTGGCGGCGGATTTTCAGACGTCCGCCAAAACGCCGGAACCAAAATATGCCATTGTTTCCGGCACCGCAAATTTGCGGGACACGGGTGGTGTGCAGCCAGCGTACGGAGTGATCTATATCGGAGAACTGTCTTCTGGTGCAGTCATCGCTTATGGTTTTGCGCGTCCAAACTCGCGCAATGTCGGCACCGTAATGCCGCTGGTGAAGATGGACTACTTCAAGTTTTCTGAGTCTGTGGGCCAATAGAGACTTTCCGGCAGAAACAACTAGTGGATCGACGGAATCGTTGTTAGCACTTCAATCGGTCAAATATGCTGCGTCCCTGCGCTTGCGTCATTTGGTAAGCGTGTCCTATCGGTATTCGTTTTCTGACGACGTTGAATTCTGTTCGACAAAGGATCCTGCATGGACGGCTTACAAATCTTCACCATGCTAACCCAAGGCCTGCCCCGCACGTTTATTTGGCGCGTCAGCGTGGTGAGTGCGGCGTTCGGCACGATAGCCGCAGCATTGGTTGCGGGGCTTTGGCTTCTGAATACTGGCTCGGCGGTCGCTGAAGAACCCGTTCTGGAATTCGTGGAGGGTCTGCGCGAACGACAGTATCTCGATACGGCTCTGGAGTACCTCGAAGTCGCTCAACAACGATCCGAACTGTCTGCCGCGATTCGCGATGTGATCGATCTTGAGCGGGCAAAGACATTGCAGGCGATGGGGGCGACCTCGCGTGTTCCCGAAGACCGCGACTTATACCTTCAGCAGGCGAAAGATGCACTTCAGAAATTCACGAGTACACACAACAATCATCCGCAGGCGGCGTTTGCGAATTCGATGCTTGGTGAACTGTTACTGGAACGCGCTCGTACGCTGATCTGGCAGATGGAAGGTGCCGATTCACCGGACAAGCGTACCGAATATCAACTGGCGGCTCGCAAACTGATCGATGAAGGTCAGGTGATTTATCAGACGGCGAACGATCAGTACAAAGCAGCCTTCGAAGCCTTCCCAAACTTCATCGATAAAACAAAAGACGAAGATCAGTTCAACGCACGGCAGGACGTTGAGGCAAAATATCTGCGCGCCTGGTTCTACCTGATTCGTTGTACTTATGAACGCGGGCAGACGTTTGATAAGGGCACCGAAGAACGCAAAAACACGCTCGTTACCGCTGCCAATCTTTACGAAGAACTTCACACTCGCTATCGCACGAATCAGATCGGTCTTCATGCCCGTCTGATGATGGGGAAGTGCTATCAGGAGCAGGACGACCTCAGCCGCGCGCTGGGGATTTACAACGAAATGCTGGGGCATAAGTCTGAAAGTGAATCTGTCGAAATGCTTAAGGGCATCGCGCTGCATTACCGGCTGATTTGCCTGAACGATCCACAGCGGAATGACCATCAACTTGTTCTGCAGGAAGCGACCGTGTGGCTGCAGGCGAACAAGGCAAAGGTCTCGACTCCGTACGGTTTGGGAATCTTGTGGGAACGAGCGATCGCGGCGGAAAAACTGGGTGAGGTACGTGAGCTTGCTGATAACGATCGCGAGACGACACTGCGATTGGCCCTGAACGATGCGGTGACGGTGGCCCGCTATCAGGGACCGTTTCGTGAACCGGCGAACGCAATGAGTCGCCGGATTAAGGCTGCGCTGGGCGACAAGGATAAAGAACCGAAGGATTTTGCCTCTGCGTTCGAACGTGCCCGCAACATGATCGCTCAGATTCAGGCGTTGAGCGACGACGTGACCGCTGCGGCGGATGAGAACGAACGGGCTCAAAAGAAAGTCGCTCTCGAAACGCATCTGAGAGAAGTCGGTCGGCTGCTGCAGATGGCTTTAGACCTGCGGGATTCTGACAGCGATCTAAAAGCGGTGGCACAAGCGAGGTATCTGCAAAGTTTCGTGATGCTGAAACTTGGACGTCCGCTGGATTCGATGATTCTGGCCCGGCATTGCATGATTCATGACCGTGCGGCGGACCCGGACACGGCGTTGAATGCGACAGAAATTGCGATGGCGGCAGCGGTGGCGGCGTGGAACATGGCTCCGGGGAGTGATCGCGATTTTGAAACCCGCGCGATGAAAGATGTGTGTCAAAAGATTCTGGAACTGTACCCGCAATCCGCTCGCGGTGGCGAAGCGAGAATGCGGCTGGGCACGGTTTACCGCACCATGAACGAACCCCTGGAAGCGGCTAAGTGGTATCTGGAAATCCCGGAAACCGATCCGCAGTATTCGTCGGCTCGCATGAGTGCCGGTCAGTCGTACTGGGCAGCATGGACGCAGAAGGCAGCGGTCGCGGCTAAAAATCCAGAAGACGCTCAAACGCCGCCGGCAGAAATGCAGGCATGGAAATCTGAAGCGCGCAACCTGTTGACTCAGGGTATTCAGATCACGCGCGAGAGAGTGGGCCCGGATGCCAAACCGTCCGATGAACTGGTCGCAGCGGAGGTTTCGCTTGCGAGTATCATGAATCTGGACGGTGATTTTCCGGGAACGATCGAGCGGCTTACCAGTGGCGATGCAAACTCGGTTGTTGCAGCGATTCAGGTCGCTGAAGGCGCTATTCGCCCCGATGATGGTATCCAGACTAAGTCATTTGCCGGGCTGACCTATCGGTTGCTGCTGCGAGCTTACGTGGGGACTCAGCAGATTGATCCAGCTCTTGGTGTGATGAAGCAGCTTGAGAACGTCGGTGGTCAGGATATCCTGGCGGTGTACACCCAGTTAGGTATGGAATTGCAGGAAGAACTCAAGCGACTGAAACTATCCGGCGACAATGAGCGTCTGGCCCAGACCCGCGATTCGTTCGAGAAGTTTCTGCAGAAAGTTTACGAATCGCGAAACAAGTCAGACTACAACTCATTGCTGTGGATCGGTGAAACGTACTTTGGCCTTGGTCAGGGCGTTGCCAGCGATCCCACCGCTGCGGCTGGCTACTATTCCAAAGCCGCCGATGCGTATAACGAAATCAACAGTGGTGGTCTGGCGACTGAAGGAAACCGCACGGCCGTGCAGTTGCGGTTGGCTCGCTGCCGTCGCCAGCAAAAACAGTTTGACGAAGCGTTCCGCATGTGCGATGAGATCCTGAAATTGAATCCGAACGCGCTGGACGCTCAGTTTGAAGCGGCTCATGTGCTGAGTGATTGGGGATCAGAAGGCGAACCGGCGAAATTGCTTGATGCCATTCAAGGGGTCAGAACGCCGGAAGGTAAAGCCGGACACGTCTGGGGATGGTCACTTATGACGCGCAAGTTGCAGCAGACATTGCAACGCGATCCGACGCCGGAAATTCGAGACCGCTTTATAGACGCCCGATATCAATTGACTAACAGCCGCCGTCGATATGCGAAGACGAACGCTCCGGGCAGTGATAAGCAAATTCAATCCGCACTGGCAGAAATCACCAGTTTCGTCCAGGTGTATCGAGATCTGGATGATGCGTCGTTCGCGAAGTTTGATCGACTGTATCAGGACCTGCAGTCGGATCAGGGCAAGGCACCGGTCCCGCTCCAACGCACCTCTGTCGCCGAGGGTGCGGTCGCAGGATCTGGAGTTGTTCACGACATGGCGAATGAGAATCCGGTGGTAAGTTCGGTATCCCCCGCGACGGAGTCGAAGCTGGAAGAATCCGGTGGCAACGGGCTGCTGCTTGGGGCGTTGATTACGTGTCTGTCGATCGGGATCGCTGGTGTTTTTTTTGTCTTCATGCGGAAGCCGAACAGACGACCCAGAATTCCGGGATCCGACAAGACGCCAAAGTTTTCGGCTTTCACAACCAGCGAGCCGACGGCGATGTTTCCGGAGCCAGGAGACGATCCAGGACCGGGACTGGATTTTTCCAGACTTGCGACCGTGGCCACTGTACCGAAACGGACTTCTTCCCGGCCAGCAAACGCTTCAACCGCTACTCGCGCTGCGAGTGCCGCAGGGGTAAGTCCAGCGAATGTTCCGCGAACCAGACCGGTAGCGCCGCCCGCACCCACAGCTGACGCGGCAGATCGTCAGGCAGTTCCAAAACCACGATCACGACCTGCGCCAGCGGCAGATGGAGGCGGAGCATCCTCCGCTGCGCCTGCTGAGGCCTCGCGTCCAGCAGCTCCGCGTCCGCCCGCAGCGCGACCTGCCGCACCAGCCGAAGGTCCAACGCCATCAGGAATTCAACGACCGCCTGCCAATAAACCAGCGGCTCCACGTCCGCCCACTCAACAACCACCGCCCACACCTAAACCACCAGCGGCGCGAACACCGCAACGAAAACCACCAGCGCCACCGGATAGCAAATAAAATGTGGAACGACGCCTCCCCGGTGGCTAACCGTGAAGGATTTTGGAATGGAGAACGTGGATGCAGCGAAAGTTCGCCTATCACACTAAAACCAACATCGATCTGGATTCTGCAAAAAGGTTATCAGCCTATGACTTCTCAGTATAAACGGTTCCACAATCTGGTCGGTCCTGTGCTGCTCGCCGCTCTGACGGTTGCGACCGGCAGTGCGGGGACAGTGTTCGCCGTCGATCAGGTGACGAAACGCAGTGATCGAGTCACGTTTCGGGGTGAGATCACGGCGATGACGATCGAATCGGTAACGATTACGCTGTCAAACGGGCAGACTCAAGTTATCCCCGTTTCGGATATTTACAGCGTGCGATTTGATATGGAGCCGTCGCTGCTTGCTCAGGCGCAGTCCAACGAACATAGTGGTGCCTTGGATGTCGCGCTGGAAAAACTCCAAACGATGCAGAAGGAATACAGAGGAGACGACAAGCGTGTCCTGGCGGATGTCAAGTTTCTGATCGCTCGCACGATGGTGAAACAGGCGCTGGCAGATCCGGCGAGAGTGCCGGATGCCATAGCGGCGATTCATAAATTCCGCGAAGAAAACAGAACCAACTTTCGTTATTTCGAAGCCTTGTTGCTGGAATCCTCGCTTGCCACCGGCGAAGACGCTCAGACGCTGCTCAAAGAAGTTCAGGCGGCGCCTGCCAAGGGATATCAACTGCAGGCGGGCGTGCAGTTGGGGCAATTGTTGCTGGCCGGCAACGACGCCGCAGGAGCCTTCGTGGCATTCCAGCAGGTCATCGAACAAAGTACGGGAGATCCGGCGTCCTCGACGGCTCATTTCGACGGTCTGTTGGGAAAGGCAAAGTGTCAGCAAAAGCAGGGGCAGATTGATGACGCCATTGCCACGCTGGATGACGTCATCAACAAGGCGTCGGAATCCGAATCGCGGACTCTGGCGCAGGCGTGGGTTCTGAAAGGCGACTGTTTCCGGGCTAAGAGTCTGCCAAAAGACGCCCTGATGGCTTACCTGCATGTGGATGTCCTGTATCCTTCGGAACCAGCATTGCACGCGGAAGCACTGTTCCATCTCGTGTCTTTGTGGGCTCCGGCAGGGCATCAGGACCGCTCAGACGAAGCAATGGCTAGGCTTTCAACCAGGTATCCCAACAGCCCGTGGGCAAAACAGGCGGGCACGATTCCTCAGGCAGCGGTCAATTAACGGCTTTTCACAAATCCAAATTTCTCGCGTCTTGTGCTACCCTTTGATGAGTGACGAGACGCCTTGAAGTCTCTACAGTCCCTATTCTCAACTTCCTGACATTTCTCACTGGACACGTTTGCCCCTTCGAGGACATCCCGGAGATTTTTCGAAATGCGTAATGTCTCTGCATCACACGCCCGATATGTTGGACGCAATTCCGTTCTGTTTCTGCTTCTCGCACTGACCGCTGCGTTGATCTGGCCGGCGTTTGGCAGTTCCGCTCGCCTGTTGGCCGATGAAGCCGATGCAGCAGCGGCACCTGCGGCCGACGCCGCCGCCCCCGCCGCAGAGGGTGCAGCCGTGACACCGGTGCAGTCCCGCAGCTTTTTGGCGTATATCGCCCGAGCCTGTGGCTGGTTTTGGGGACCGGCGTTCCTGCTGGTGTCGTTCATTCTGGTCGCGTTGATCATGATGAATTTGCTTCAGGTGCGCCGCGATGTGCTCCTGCCGTCGCAGTTCGTCGAAGAATTCGAGCAGAAGCTCAATGCGAAAGACTTTCAGGGGGCGTACGAATTCGCCCGCAGCGATAGCTCCTTTGTCGCTCGCGTCCTTGCCGCAGGCATGGGCCGCCTGAGTCGTGGTTATGAAGAAGCCGTCGAAGGAATGCAGGAAGCCGGTGAAGATGAAAACATGGCGCTGGAACATCGCTTAAGTTACGTGGCTCTGATCGGCACGATTGCTCCGATGATGGGGCTGATGGGAACGGTGCAGGGCATGATCTCAAGCTTCGACGTGATCGCTCAGTCGACGGTGTCTCCGAAGCCGTCCCAGTTGGCTGACGGGATTTCTACGGCTCTGGTGACAACGCTGATTGGTCTGGTACTGGCCATTCCGGCGATGGTATTTTACGGCATTCTGAAGAACAGAATTCAGCGACTGGTGCTGGAAATAGGCATGGTTAGCGAAGGCCTGATGGGGCGATTTGCCACCGTGGGCAAGAACAAGACCTAATCTCGGACACGACTCTTTGTCACCAGAACCATCTCATGAAATTCAAACAGACCAATGTCACTCCGATTGAACTTGACATGACGCCGATGATCGACGTCGTGTTTCAGTTGATTACGTTTTTCATGCTGATCAACAAGTTCGAGCAGGCTGAAGCTGATGAACGCGTGACCCTGCCGAAGGATCAGCTGGCTTCACCGCCAGCCGTGCATAGGCAAAACGCATTCCTGCTCAACTTCGGCTATATGCGAGACAAGGACGGGAAAATTCTGGACACCACGCCATATTTTTTCTTTGGTGATGAGAAGATCGAACTTGCAGCGCTCCGGCCTAGGCTTCGTCAGGAATCGCAGTATTTTGAAACAATCGGGACCGACTTTGCCGAAATCACCGTAGAGATCCGCGCGGATGCCGACGTTCCCACTGGGTTGGTTCAGGAGCTGATTCAGATGTGTCAGGAAGAAGGAATTGCATTTCAGCGGTTTGCTCTGAAGGCGACGCAAAAGGCGACAGAGTACTGATTCTGGCTGGTGGTGCGGGGTTGTATTTTTCGGTGATTGGCTGCACTCGACATGAAGTTCCGTAATCGATCGAATCTCAGCAAGATCCAGCTCGACATGACGCCGATGATTGACGTCGTGTTTCAGCTGATCATTTTCTTCATGTGTACTCTTAAGGTTGTTGAGCCCGAAGGCGACTTTGACATCAGCATGCCGCTGGGAGCACCCACGGCGGGTGCCGTGACGGACGCTGAACTGCCTCCATTCAAAGTTCGAATGGAGTCAAACGAGAATGGTGAATTGGTCGCGCTCAGCTTCAACGGAGAGCCCCTCGGCGGCGGTGAAGCAGCGATTGGCAAGCTGAATTCCAGCGTCTTCCGCAGTATTACGGCCCTGAAGGCGGTCGGCGACGATCAGTTGGAAAAGCAGGAAGTCGAAATCGATCCGGATTACGACCTGAACTATCGCTACATCATCAATGCGATCGGCGCATGTTCCGGACGTCTGGGGCCAGGCGGGATTCGTATTTCCTATCTGCAACGCATCAAATTCGCTCCGATCCGGAAGAAACAGTGAGTGACTCAACGCAGATCACCTTACCACAAATCGAATCAGGATCGGCTCCAAATGTCGTGCTTTGTTCCACGGACCTGATGCTCATCAGTTCTGTTGGCGGTGCTGCGGAAGCTCGCGGTTTCACGTTTACGTCGGTCAATACTCTCCAGGCAGCCATCGACAATGCCACAACGGCGGAAAGTATTGTCTGCCTAGATCTCTCCGCTCCCTTCAGCGACCCACACGGCTTTGCGACATCTGCCTCCCCCGAATTGCTGGCTCGCTCAATCGCATTTGGTCCGCATGTTCATACCGCCAAACTCGAAGCCGCACGCGATGCCGGCATCGGTCGAGTGATGAGTCGCGGACAATTCGTCTCCGGCCTCGCGACCCATTTCGGATCGTCAGACAGATAGCAGCTCTCCCGCCGGATGGATATTCACGCCCGCGTGACGAGCAGGTGTGCCCGATGCAAACGATTATGGGTCGCTCGGCGTTGTTCAGATGCCTGCGTTCTTAATCATAATCTTCATCTTAATCATAATCGATTCCGAGCAAACCTGGCGACCGGGTCTGCCGTCCTCCGCACGACTCTGTCTGCAGAACGGGATTAAGATTAAGAGTAGGATTAAGATTATGAATTAGTCACGACAAACTTCCGGCACACAGCGCGGCGAGGTCTTCGAAGTAGCGTGGATACGTCTTCGCGGTGCAGCCGGGGTCAAGAATCTTAATGCCCGGCACTTTCAGTCCGAGCAGTGAAAAACTCATCGCCATTCTGTGATCGTCATACGTCTGAATTTCAGCGGGCCGGGGAGTTCCCGGATGAATCCGCAATCCGCCGGCCAGTTCATCGGCCTGAATTCCGGCGCGTGTCAGTTCCGCCACTACGGCTGCGATGCGGTCCGTTTCCTTGTGACGCATATGACCTACGTTCCGTATCGTGGTGGGAGAATCTGCGAAAACCGCGACGACGGATAATGTCTGAGCCGTATCGCTGATCGCATTCATGTCAATGTCGATGCCGTGCAGTGGACGACCGGTCACCGTGATGCGATCACTTTCCCATGACACTTCGCACCCCATTTGTTCCAATGCTGCCGCGAATCCAACGTCGCCCTGCAACGCATGTCGGGACAACCCAGTGACGGTCACAGAACCGCCGGTCACAGCTGCCGCTCCGAAGAAATAGCTGGCGGCGGAGGCATCCGGTTCGATGTCGTAGGTTCCTCCGCAATACGGCCGTGGCTCGATAAGGAAGGACGACAGATCGTCGGGATACTGCACGCTGGCACCAAACGCCTGCATCATCTGCAGCGTCATTATGACGTATGGTTTGGAGACGAGATCACCTTCAACGGTGACATGCACTGGTTTACCACATGCGGGTGCGGCCATGATCAGGCTGCTGAGAAACTGACTGCTGATTTCACCGTGGATTGACGTGGCACCGCCCTGCAACGTACCGCCTCGGCCGTCCACGACAATCGGAGGACAGTCACTGTTGGGCTTTTCGAATCGAATGTTCGCGCCGAGTGGTTTGAGAGAACGTACAAGATCACCGATCGGACGTTGTCGCATGCGTTCGACACCGTCCAGTCGGTACGTCCCGCGCCCCAGCGCACAGAGAGAGGTCAGAAATCGGATGCTGGTACCGCTGTTTTCCAGCCACAAGTCGGCAGACTCAGCGGGAATACGACCACCCTGACCATGCACGGTGCAGCGACAGGTGGCGAGATCCTGATCAACGGTGAACCCCAGCCGTCGCAGACTTTCAACCATCACACGGGTATCGTGACTGTCGAGGACACCGGTCATTGACAATGGACCATCCGCCAACGCCGCCATCACCATCGCGCGATTTGTGATGCTCTTGGAACCCGGCGGTCGGATCACTCCGCGAACCGGCGTGGTCACGGGTTGCAGTTCAATAAACGTCATGAGTTTCGTGGGTTGGACAATAGGAATAACTTGCTGCAATCGGTTGCTAGGTACTACGAGTTCTACAACAACGGAAGTCGAATCTACCCCTCAGCGGCTTCCAAACCGGGAGCCGGGATGGCGGTTACCTCAAGCGCTTCGCTCTGATCGGATGGCAATGTGTCCGCTGCGATCGTGCCTGCTCCTGCCATAAGTTTCGGACCTTTGCGGTTGGCGTCGATGATCTGGTGCATGTGCTCAGCTGACATCGTTTCCATTTCGATCAGATCTGCCGTGATCTTTTCCAGCGTCGTCCGCTGAGAAGTCAGAGTGTCCATGGCTGTGCGATAGGCTTCATCGACCATGCGTTTCACTTCGATATCAATCTCACGCAATGTAGCTTCGGCATGGATTGATTCTGAAACGATTCCGCCACTGCCGCGAAGAAACGGTGAACGCTGGGATTCGCTGTAGTACATACGGCCCATGCGGGGGCTCATGCCGAACTCCGTGACCATTCTGCGAGCCAGATCGGTTGCGCGCTGCAGGTCGTTCTGAGCTCCGGTCGATGTTTCGTTGTAAATAATCTGCTCGGCAGAAATTCCGCCGAGCAGCACGGCAATGCGACTCTGCAGTTCGGACTGGGTCAGCAATTCACGGTCATCTTCGGGCAACTGCAGCATGTAACCCAGTGCGCCCATGCCGCGGGGAATGATGGAAATCTTATGCACGGGATCAGTATGCGGCAGACTGGCAGCCACCAGAGCGTGTCCGGATTCGTGGCAGGCGACGCGGCGTTTGACGTCTTCCACGATAATGCGCGACGTCTTTTCCAGACCTGCAATCACGCGTTCGATCCCGTCTTCGAAGGCCTTCATTGTGACACGCTTGTCCTCACGGCGAGCTGACAACAGAGCCGCCTCGTTGACAAGATTTGCAAGGTCTGCACCGACGAAGCCAGGCGTGAGTTTCGCCAAACGCCTCATATCGACGTTGTCCGACATTTTGATTCGTTTGGAATGCACGTTCAGGATCGCCTCACGCCCTTTGATGTCCGGTCGATCGACAAGGACGTGGCGGTCAAAGCGGCCTGGCCGCATCAACGCCGGGTCCAGTGTTTCAGGACGATTCGTGGCACCCATTACGATCACACTGTGATCTGTGCTGAAACCGTCCATTTCAACCAACAATGCATTCAACGTTTGTTCGCGTTCGTCGTGGCCACCGGGAGCACCGCTGCCGCGAACTTTACCCAGCGCATCCAGTTCGTCGATAAAGATAATCGCCGGGGCTCGCTGCAGAGCCTGTTGAAACATGTCGCGTACACGCGCTGCGCCGACGCCGACATACATTTCCACGAAGTCCGAACCGGACAGTCCAAAGAACGGCACACCCGCTTCACCGGCAACCGCCTTGGCCAGCATCGTCTTCCCGGTACCCGGAGGACCAACGAGCAGCACGCCGCGGGGAATGCGGCCACCGAGTGCCTGATACTTTTGAGGCGTTCGCAGGAATTCAACAACTTCTTTCAGCTCTTCGACGGCTTCGTCAATGCCCGCTACGTCGTTAAACGTGACATGCACGTCTTCCTGAGCGTACAAACGACCGCGACTGCGCCCAAACGACATCGCCGAACCGGTCCCGCCGACACGACGCAAAACGAAAATGAATGCTGTCAGTAACATGGCTGTGATGAGCAGCAGGGGAAGCATCGCGATCCAGTCGGACTGAAGCTCAGTGCCATAGAAGCGGATGCCCATGTCGTCGAGTCGGCTTTCCAGTTTTGCGCGACCCACATCGCTGATGCCAATCAGTGGAACATAGAAGTGTTTGAACTCACCGCCTTTGCCCGCCAGCGCATCTTCGCGGGATGGATATTGCCATGTCAGGGCCGTCTGAGACAGCGAGACTTCATACATCTGGCTGGCGTTCAGTGTCTTCTTGTCCTCAGACAGCCTCTCCATGACTTCGCTGTAGGACATGCGTTCGGTGCTGCGACCACGCGCGACAAAGGAGATCAAGACCGCTACGATGAGGCCAACAGCGATCAAATACCACATTCCGTTATTAGACTGATTGCGGTCTTTCCTCGGCGAGCGACCGGGTTTTGCGGAATTCCCTGAATCATTTCCTGACGACTGATCCTGCTGACCTGACATTCTGCACTTTACTCGCGGAAAAACCCGGCTGACCCTGACTGTTGCGAACTCACAGATTCCACGGCGACCGGAATGGAAGTGTTCTAACGATAAAACGGACGTTCCCGACCCGTAACTCTAGACCTGCTTATTGTAGCGGTCAACCACTATTGGAAGGCGATCGACAGGAAAAATTTGCCAGCGACACCCTCAAATTGCAGGAGTGGGGGCGATTAGTCCGAATCCGCCAGTTTGAAGCAGGGGCATTCGTATCTGCAACGTCTGGCAGACCGGAATACAAAAAACACGGGTAGAATCGAATCGCAGGATTCTTTTTTGCAGCTATCATTCGGCCGAATTCCTTGACTTTCAGAAAACCTAACGGCTGAACCGTTCGCCGATCGCGAATCGTTCAAATGCCTGCTCGATGGAGGACGCATGGTTCGCGATTTTACAACTGAGAGTCTGTCTCACGATCCGATTCATGGTTACATCCCCTTTATTTCCCGCAGCGGCCTGCCATTGGGTGAAGCCGCCGAGCAGGATCTGATCGACCATCCGTGGGTGCAGCGGATGCGACAGATTCACCAGCTGCAGACCGCATGGTGGGTATTTCCATCCGCCGAACACATGCGGTTTCAGCATGTGCTGGGAGTCATGCATCTTGGCTCCGTGACCGTCAATGCGTGGTACGATTCGCTCGTCGATGCGTGCCGGAATGTTCCGTCGAAAGCCTGCGTTGAAAGCATGGTGCGGATTGCCGGCCTGCTGCACGACGTCGGACATGGTCCGTTTGGCCATTTCTTCGACGATCATTATCTGGCTCAGTTCGATCTGACACATGAAGATATCGGCGGGCATATTATCGAACACGAATTAGGCGATATCATTCGCCGCATTCGCCGCAATCCCAATGGCAGGCTTCAGCCACTGGAAGAAATTGATCCCAGGCAAATCGGCTGGCTCATTCGTCGTCCGTCCGGCCGTGAGGAAGACAGGGAAGGCCATCCGGACTGGCTGCGGAAACTCAGATCGTTGTTCAGCGGAATTTACACTGTGGATAATATGGACTTCGTGCTTCGTGATGCATACATGTCCGGCTACAACACCAAGGCGTTCGATATCTCCCGCCTGATTCACTACAGCTTCTTCACCGAAAACGGCCTGACGATTCATGCACGTGGCCTGCCGACACTGATCAACTTTATCGAAACCCGGGCCAATCTGTTCCGTACGATCTACTTCCATCGCACGGTCCGCGGCATTGACATCGCGCTCGAGGACTATTTTGCGGAGACGATGCAGCGGATATTTCCGGGCAATCCAATGCAGCATCTGAAAGCATATCAAGGGCTGACGGAAACATCGTTCCTTGTCGATGTTGTACGCTGGGCCGACAGCGGCGAGCCAAAACTTCAGGAGCTGGGCAAACACTGGAAGGCGGTCATCAACCGCGAAGAAATTTGGCGGATGGCATGCGAACGCACGATGCACTTCCACAGTGGTCAAGCAGAAAGTACGACCATTTTTTCCGAACCGGATCTGGTAGAGCGTCGAGTTCGAGACTACCTGCCGAAAGCGATCAGTGATATTCCGCTGCGAATCGACGTGGCAAAACACTATCACCGCCCCAGCGCCAGGAAACCGGTCGGCAAACAGAATTATTGGTATGACCCGGCGAGCGGCTTGTCACATGAGCTGGACGATGACGAACTGTTCCGCAGCCTGCCCACCAGTTTCATCATCTTCCGCATCTACAGTCGCGACCACAGCCACGATCGCGAACTCAACGACGCACTTCAAAAAGTCGCCAGCGGCGCAGGCGGTGATACAAAGACGAATATGTAGTGCCTAGTGCCATCGATCACATCACGAGAATGCTGTTCGACGAAACTATGACGCAGCCTCGGCGTCAGCATGAAGTTGATCTCAGAAGAAGGACTGAACTTTATTGTTGCTGGTGCATTGCTCTCTATCAGCTTGAACCCGCTGGCGTTCAATGTTGTTGGGCGCTGGATTAAGACAAAGCAGTTAAATGAAACACGAACAGGGACAGCAATTGAGAGTAAAAACTCACATTCGTGATTATTGGAATTCATTTTCTTTCGTTGGTCTTGTGGTCGCAGCACTGTTCTTCGCTGCGTCGGTCACGCCATCTTTGTTGCCAAGAACGTACTACGCTCAATGTATCCTGTCGGGGTTTGCGATCGCAGTCGGCTATAGTCTCGGGGTAGCTTCAGTCCTGCTGTATCAGTTTCTTGAGCTTCCCAATCCGTCGGATTGGCTTGAACGCATTTCCAAAGTGCTCGCGTCCGTTGGTGTTGCGGCCATTGTCGCTGCCTTCCTGCGACAGATGGCTTTTTGGCAGGATTCGATTCGCGAATTGATGGAAATGCCTGCGTTGGAAACGACCTACCTTTACCGAACCGCATTGATTGCAATGGTTTCAGGAGCAGCATTGATCGGCGGAACTCGGTTGTTCATTCGAGCATGCGGAATGGTCTCGGAATGGCTACGTTGTATCGTTCCACGGCGAGTTTCGATTGCCCTGAGTACCATACCGATTCGAAACGTTTACATTCAATACGCAAGTGACCCCATGGTCTTTTTTTCACCATCGCTACTTTATAAGAGGCCCGTATGGCTAAGTGATCCTCGCGTCGTCCGGCCGGAAGCCTTTGTGCTGATTAAAGCGTTTGCGATGGACGAGCGGCTTAAGGCCAAAGATGCGTATGATGTGTACTTTGTTGTCTCGCAGTATCCAGGCGGTCCGAAGGAATTAGGCATTCGGATTTCCTCGATGCTTCCAAATGGACTGGTCGAAGATGCGGTCCAAATACTGCGGAACAAGTTTGCTCAACTCGAGTCCATCGGCCCTGTTCGTTCATCAATCGGCACCCCATATTTTGCACAGATCCGACGAAACTCATCCTGAAACGATTCTCGGCTGTGGTGTTGCTCCTGGTCGCGGATGTACCGAGTCAACGCCAGCTCAGCTGCCAGTCAGATCGGCAACATTTCAGTCGTGGTCGACCATCGCGAGAATCGCCTTTCGAGAGTACACCAATGCTCGAATGTACCTGAGCGTCGCTATTACGCCCCAAAGCAGCACCACGATCGGAAGCAGCAACCCGAACGGCCCCAACTGCATAGTCACCGTTCTGAAATAGACAGTCTGACGTATGAACGAACAATGGACACTTTATCTGCAAGGGCAGACAGCCTGGGAAACGTGCCGCCAAATGTGACTCCGGGGATTGTTGTCTGTAACTCGCCAGTAGCACTCTGAATACCAACCGGAGCGGTCATTTTGGGATCAAACGTTTCCGTCTGGCTGGGGCCTCCATGAAGAAACAGGAAGATAACAGCCTTATCTTTGACGATCGGCGACGACAGCGTCGCGGCATCCGCTTTTGACTGTAAGAGGCCGGTAAGCTGCAGTCCACCAAGTCCCAGTCCACCCACTTGCAGGAACTCTCGTCGATGACGACGCGAATCGTGATCCCACAAGCGAAGCATCGGGAATCCTGCAGTCAATTGTGGGAATTTGAGCGGAGGGATATGTCCAGTATGGCCCTTCAGTGTGACAATTTTCTGTACTGGGCGGAAGTTAATCTTCCGAAAGTTCGGAATCCGTGTGTAAACTTCCCGAGGAAATAAGGGGAAATGCGAACCGACGGCAAGCGGCCTGATGATCATCCCTTGAAAACATTTGAATTCGCGTCAAAACGTGAGAAACAGTTCTCCCCTGTCGGTGCTGACCTGCTGCAGTCGTGGCCACAACTTCAAAGAGGCACAGCCCTGCGGCAGTGACACTCTTCAAGTAGCCCGACGCATCAGCGATGCGGTCTTGGCAGTTCATCTTTCGGGAAACTCCTCGCTGACAGTTGAGTTGGTGAGGCTAGAATCAACCCGGGTACAGCTACCACCCACAGGATTTTGCGAAAACAACGATTCAGGAATTATCTTTAATGAGTATTCGGCGATTCTTAAAATTCTTCGTGGGTTCAGTGTCGGTCTTGTGTGCTGCCGCAGGGGTGCTGCAGTTTCTCTGCGATGAAGCAACGGCAAATGATCCGGAAACAGCAACCGCTTCCTCAGCGCCCGCAGATCTTCGGCAGCGAGCCAAACTGCTGCGTCCCGTCGATCATGGAGTCGGGCGTCTTGTCGCGGACATGACATTTTCGGATCTTGAAAGCAAGCAACGATCGCTTGGAGAATTTAAGAACCGCAAACTGGTGGTTGTTGCGATGACCAGCACAAGCTGTCCGTTGAGCAAAAAATATCTGCCCACGCTGACCGAGCTGGCAAAGAATTATGCAGCAAAAGACGTGCAGTTCATTGCGGTCAACTGTATACCAACGGACAAGCCGGAGGATATGAAGGCTGCTGCTCAGGCATTCGGCGATACAGCTTTGTACGTTCACGACTCAGACGAGGAACTGGCTCGCCACCTTGGAGCGATGACAACAACCGACGTACTCGTGCTCGATCCGGCGCGAACCGTTGTGTATCACGGAGCCATCGATGATCAGTATGGCATCGGCTATGCTCTGGATGCACCGCGTCACACGTTCCTTGCGACAGCGCTCGATTCACTGCTGGCCGGGCACTCGCCTGAGGTTACGGCCACGGCTGCTCCTGGTTGTTCGCTGGATCACGAATCATCGAACACAGCGGCCACAGACAGCACGTATCACAATCGCATCTCCCGCATCATGCAGCAGAACTGCATTGAATGTCACCGTACTGGCGGCGTTGGTCCATTCGCCCTCGATTCCTACGCTGA
This sequence comes from Planctomycetaceae bacterium, assembly GCA_947476295.1. Taxonomy (GTDB): domain Bacteria; phylum Planctomycetota; class Planctomycetia; order Planctomycetales; family Planctomycetaceae; genus SXXK01. Next base: position 28,116 of record CANJQC010000012.1, read on the forward strand.
TGTCGTCGCGCATGCTCCGATGATTCGGGACGTCATTGAACGCGGAGCGATGCCACCGTGGTTTGCGGCGAAGCCCGAAGGCGGTCACGAGAGTGTCTGGGCGAACGATCGTTCTCTGTCCGATCCGGATCGAAACGATCTGACGGCATGGATCAAAGGCAGCCGCACGGAGGGCAACCCGGCCGATGCTCCTGTTCCGCGAACGTTTGCAGAAGAATGGACCATTGGTGAGCCGGACTACGTTGTTCAGATTCCGAAGCCTATCGAAATCAAGGCGACCGGAACCATGCGGTATCAGAATGTGAAGACTCAGACGACTCTGGATGAGGATAAGTGGGTTCAGGGATACGAAATCCTTCCGACTGACCGCAGTGTCGTGCATCACGTCCTCGTCAACGTTTATGAGAAGGGAGCTGAGCGAGCCCGGGATCGTGAAGAAGGAGTTGGCGGATACTGGGCAGCCTATGTTCCGGGAAACTCGGGGCAACTGTATCCGGACGGCTTTGCAAAGAAACTTCCGGCCGGTGCGACGGTGACTTTTCAGATTCACTACACACCCAGTGGAGTAGCGACACAGGATCAGCTGAAGATGGGTTTGATCTTTGCGAAGGCTGAGCCGAAATACGTGGTCACAACAATTCCCCTGGCAGATGTCGATCTCAACATTCCTCCGCACGCGGCAAACCACGTGGAAACGATTACTCGGCCTGTTCCCGCCGACATCAACGTGATGGCCTACATGGCTCACATGCATGTGCGAGGCAAGTCATTCAACTTCGAACTTACGACGCCCGACGGAAAAACTGAAAGGCTGCTGGATATTCCACGCTACGATTTCAACTGGCAGGTGCGATACGATTATCGTGAACCCAGAGTCATTCCTAAAGGCAGCCGCCTGAAGGTGACGGCGGCCTTCGATAACAGCGAAGGCAATCCGGCAAATCCTGATCCCACAGAAACGGTGCATTGGGGCGAACAGACCTACGAGGAAATGCTGATTGGTTATGTCGAGACTTATGCTCCAGTCGGCGCACCGCGCCCAACGATGAATACTCGCACGGGTGCAGGCGGCGGGTTATTCACGTTGCTCGATTCAGATGGTGACGATAACCTCAGCAAGGACGAAGCAATGAAAGCGATTGATCGAGTGCCTGCGTTGAAGGATAATCCTATTGCTGTGGATCTCCTGTTCAACCGCATTGATCTGGATAAAGATGGCAAACTGAGCATGGAGGAATTCGGAAAACTGCGAGAGGAACTCGGAGGCCGCAAGAAGTAAGGATGGAACTCACGTTGCGGCGTTTATGAAGATCCGATTACGATTCAACGTCCTTCGTCGAAACGGAACACCTCACGGAAATTCTGCGTGCAGTTCAGGCTGGTCAATTCATTCACATGGATTTTCAATGTCGCGACTGCCGGTTTGCTGACTCTGCCCGGCTGCGCGACGACACCGTACACTTTGGGATCAGCTCAGACGTATCATACGTCACCGCAACTGGCGGCACGAACGCAGACTCAAATCGAACGTGGCCAGCCTAATGTCGTTGTGGATTCTATCGGCTGGGTGTGGGGAATTCCGGCAAAGATCACGCTCTTCGATCGGCGTGTTGAAAATCATCGGATCGATTCTCAGACGGAAGCGGAGATCGCGGCCTATCTGAACGACAACGAACTTTCAACAGTGAAAGTTCGACTCAATCAGTATCGTCCTCTTGATGACTGGAAACGTCTTGCTGCCAACACATCCGTCGGCGCCGGCTGGCGTTACACATTCGGCGCATTCATTGTGCTGGGTGAAACAATTTTCCCGGGACGAGTGTTCGGAAGTGATCACTACAATCCGTACACGAACACGATTCATCTGTATTCCAACGTGCCCGCGCTGGCCCTGCACGAAGCAAGTCACTCAAAAGACTACGCGCGTCGGAAATGGAAAGGCACATACGCTGCGGCCTACTTTCTGCCTAGCGTTCCTCTTTATCAGGAAGCCATCGCGACAAACGACGCACTCGGTTACGTAATGACGACGGGCGATCTTCAATCGCGGCAGGAAGCATACGAAATCCTGTACCCGGCGTACGGCACATACGTCGGCGACGCGATCTCCGGGGCCGTTCCAGGCGGTTACTTTGTCGGACTGATCGGTGGCCACATTGCGGGCCGCTGGAAATCATGGGATCTCGCCAGAACCTATGACGCAGACAACGATGCGTTTCTGCACAGTCGCCAGCCCGCAGAAATCGATTAGTCGCGCCGACCGCCGAGCAGTCCGGACCGCCAAAGGTAGTAAAGCAGTGTCAGCAGACTGCTGACAAAGGCCGCGATGTATGTTAGCGCTGCGGCGTTCAGTACGCGATCGACACCGACTCGTTCATCATCCCCAATGATCCCGGCCTCCACGCAGAGGCGCTTTGCGCGCGAGCTGGCGTTGAATTCAACCGGCAGCGTGATGAGCTGAAAAACAACGATCAGCGAAAATGCGATAATGCCAAGAATCAGCAGCGGCTGCAGATGCAGGAACAGCCCCAGCATCAACAGGCTATTTGAAAATGGTGCCCCGAAACTTACGACCGGGACAATTGCAGATCTTAGTCCCAGCGGGACATATCCACGAGCATCCTGAATCGCATGTCCCGCCTCATGACACGCGACACCGATTGCCGCCACTGACTGACTGCCATAAACCTGCTCGGACAATGCCAGCGTCTTTGTCGATGGGTTGTAGTGGTCGCTGAGAAATCCATTCGTAGGCACGACTTGCACATCGTGAATCCCGGCGTTTTCCATAAGAATCTTTGCGGCCTGGGCCCCCGTATAGCCTCGTCGGGTGCCAACTTTTGAGTATTTGCTGAATGCTGATTTAACCAGCATGCTCGCAATCCCGGACATGATCAGACCGGGAATCAGGACAATCAGTATGTAATTCATGTCAAAAAACATTGTGATACCTCACATTCTGGATTTGGCTCGCTGCCCAAACGGCAGCATTGTGATCTAGTAGTTGATATGCAAGTGACGTGCCAGTCACATACGGAGCGGGGTGTACGGATCGATTTTCAAAACCGAAACGGTCACTTCAAGGCTCCCCTCGAGTGGGAGAGGTGCAAAGACATTGATCAAACCGGCGCAGCACGAGCCATGTCTTCCCTTTGAACAGACTGTCAATTCTCGATCACGTCCAGCTTTGCCCCAAACAACCGGAGAGCGTTGTCTCTGAGAATTTTCCGCTTAGCGTCGAGGGACAAATCCGCGTGATCAATGCGGGCGCGTTGTATTGCGGTGTGGTAGAGCGGCGTGTCGGTGCCGAACAGCACTCGGTCGATGCCGACCTCGCGCACGGCCCACTCGATCAGACCCGGCGTGATCGAACGGGCGCTTGACGTGTCGGCGAGGACGTTGCCGTGTCGGCTTTGCTGGATTGCCCTAACCTGATGAGTCGCCATGATGCCACTGGGGTATCGTTTCATCAGATGTTCTCACTTTCTCAATGACCAAAACTCGGAAGGGGAGCCTGCCATCCAGATTATAAAAGGTCTAGGTCCATGGGACATCCGGGATTTCGATGTCAGTCGTTTGGTAGCAACAGTTTTGATTTTGGATGATTGGCAAACGGCCAGTTGGTACTCGGATACGTGATCGTAAGTTCGGGTGTTTCGTATCGCTCACCGTTGTTGGCTAGGCTGTGCATGACGCGGTCAAGAATGCCGGTTGTGAGCAGTGTCCGTTCAACCGGGTAGGGGGCCTTGCCGGTATGCACCATCTCTTCAAATGCCCGAACGAGATACGCGAAGTGTCCGTACGGCCGGCCCTCCTGCAGCTTGAACCAGGTTGCCACGGGCTCCTCTCGACCTTTCAGTTTGAAGGCGCATGCGAAATGTCCGGCTAGGCCATTGGCCATCACCACTGAGGAGCGAAGTCCATCGCGATGCTCCAGCAGAAATACGGCGGATTCAGAACCCGGCTGCCATTGAGCGGTGTCCTCCGGCGCGCCGGGCATCTGCCGTCGAGCGGCGGCGAACAATCGACTCGACCACTGGCCAGCCGTCTCCGTCTCTCGAATCTGATTTCCTGAAACGGCGCGGACAGCCACCACTCCCGTCTCACCACCCAGACGTCGTTCCAGCATGCACTGGTGTGCCTCGAGTGCGTGAAAGCCGTAGTCTTCCAATCCGCCGTAGCCGATTGTGAGTGCCTCTTCGATCTCGCAGTCATGTGGCAGTTCAAGGGGCGGCATTCGCCACGCGACGGGCAGCGAAGAGCCTGCCAGAAACGGAAACGGCATCTCTCGCGCGGTATCGACCATTGCCTGGGCATCATCCCGCCGATACGAGAGATGCTTGTCGTTGAAGACGGGAACCACCTGACCGCAACGACGAAACGTCGCCGTGATCTCGTCGAAGAAACGCCGCCGCGGATACATCTTCTGTTGAGTCTCCGCCAGTCGGGGATAATCACCATGCTCCCCGATACTCAGTACGCCTGCGACCTGCAGCTGATTCGTACCTGACGTCAGGGCATCGTCGATTGTGGGTGAAATACGAAAACCATACTCTCTGGCCTTGTCGCGACTGATGTCGTTTCCAGGTACCTGATCAGTGTAAACGGACACAATTTGTAAGTCTGGCCCCGGACCACCGTCCTGCTGAAAGCCGCTCAGAATCTTCCCGACCACCACATCCGCATGGCTGTTATTGAGATAAGCCGTAACAATCGCAGCGACGGGCAACTTCTGCCGCGACGTCGGTCGCTCTTCATCGCGCCCTGCCGCGTTGATGACACCAGCTAGTCGAAATGAGTCGATCACGATCGACTGATCGCTGTCACCGTAAGCATCGTCACCTCCGACATGACCGAAGACAAGAATCCGTCCGTCCTTTGTCTGCACCGAGCGAGGGTAATAGGCGGAGCCCGGGAGGTCGAGCTTGTGCCAATTCTCTCCAGCGTCACTCGTCCAGTGAATGCCGTTGGTGGCAACGTGCAGAATCGGACCCTCGCGCGTCCCAAGCAGTTCCGGCTGGCCACTGTGTGGAAGTGCCGACGGGCGAGCCTCCTGCGCGGTCCAGGTGTCGCCGGATTTCCTGAGAGTACTCTGCCAGCGTTGAGTGTGATCGGCACGGCGGAAGACGGCCAGCAAGTCGCCGTTGGCGAGTTCCGCGATGTCAAATTCCTCGGTCCAGCCTCCACGTTGTTCGGCAAGAGTCGCGGGCAGCGGGCCTTTCCAGGTGCGGCCCTGATCAGACGAAACCAGCAGTGCCGGTTCGACTTCTTTGCTGAATTCCGCCCGCGTCTGGCTGCCAGCCGGAGCCTGCGTGACACCAGCCAGAAAGACGATCCGACCATCTCGTAACACACGAAGGCGTCGTGGCCAGGTCGAAAACTTTGCAGCGTCAATCGGTACTTCGGGCTTGCCCCATGTCTTCGCGCCGTCGCTGGACCGCTGCAGGAAACCAGTCTGCGGCAAATCCGGATCGTACGGAAGATAGAACCCGAAGACGCCGCGCAAGACAGTGCCATCGGCCAGCGCAGTCTGAGCCTCATTGGTGACACCGTTCATGCACGACTTGAAGGAGTCGGCACTGACTTGCACCCAAGTCTCTCCTGCGTCAGCAGAGCGGAGATGGACATTGCGCATGTCGAGGCCGGTCATGTCGTAGCCGGGGTGACCATCAGGAGGCCATGCTAATTTATACTGCACTTCTTTGGGTGCCCGCGGCCGCCCTTCGACCGGCCCGGTCGCCTGCGCGAAACTCACCATCAGACTGTCGTCCGGCATCGTCCAGGCACCGACCCAGCTTGTGAACCCCGGCGTCTGTGGCGAATGATAGATCGTCTGCCGCTGGTGTTCGATGGCCGAGTACTCATCCGCTCGACCCGTCGCCATCATCGCAGCAATCAGGAATACAGCCACCTTCGAGATCGAGAGTCGTTTTTTCATGTCGTTGATTCCTCATCAAGGTCATGCGAGCTGTGTTCATTACGATATTCGCTGGTCACAGAATGTTTCAGCCAAGTCGACCAAATTGTTGATCCAATGTGCCTCGACTTAATGTCAGGGCCGTTGGGCGACCGTGAGGGCAGTGGTGAGAATCGTCAACGAGATGGCGTTGCCGCAATAGCTCCTGCATTTCCTCGAGCGTTAATCGCTGGCCTGACTTGATGGCGGCTCGGCATGACATCGTGTGCAGCATATGATCAAGCAGATCGCGACGGTTCATCTTGCCGTCGTTCTGAATCAACTGCTCGGCAAAGTCCTTAACGATGCGTATCAAATTGCCCCTCGGAATCAGCGTCGGATGCGACATGAGCAGAATCGTCGTGCCACCGAACTCCTGAAGTTCAAAGCCGATCTCCCTGAGCAGGTCCAGTGATTCCAGCAACGCGACACATTCCGTCGCAGAACATTCGATCGTTTCCGGAATCAGCAGACGCTGGCGTTCGACGCCGCCGGACAGAATCCGTTTGCGAAGATGTTCATACAGAATTCTTTCGTGCAATGCGTGCTGGTCGATGACTTCCAGACCCGCCTCACTGGCCACGACAAGGTAGCAATCGTGAATCTGAAAGGCACGGAATTCGTCGTTGCTCGGACGCGCAGCCACGTTGATCGCCTGCTCGATGTCGGCAGCGGACGGAATCGGTAGAGCAGCGACGTCCGGTTCAGCATTGACGACTCCGACCGGCATACTTGTCGATCCGGCGGACGACTCAGGAATATCTCGGAGGGCTGACGCCCTGCCGCTCGCCTGATCGGTGAAGTCCGTTATTCCGGGAGCATGTGAGTCGAATACGGAATCTTGTGATCCGCGTCGCTGATGCGGCTCCACGGCCAGCGCCGCAATCACGTCGGGATTTGTGAAAACAGCACGATCGTTGGACGACGATCGTGAAAACTCACCAATCCGAGGCGGAGAGCTGACCGTCGCGTGCGACGCCCACAGATCGAGTTCCTTTTGAGGCTGCGAAGCGGTCACGGGGCGATCAAATCGCAATTCATTCGAACGCCCGGAACCGGGAACTTCGATGTTTGAGCGAAACTCCAGCGTCAGAAATTTGTCACGCAGCGTTTTGAGCATCTGACGATACAGAAGCTGGCTGTCCTGAAAACGAACTTCGCTCTTGGTCGGATGCACATTCACGTCCACCAGCGCCGGCGGAAGTTCAAGGAATAGAAAACTCACGGGATGCCGCCCGACCATCAACAGGCCGCGATACGCTTCCGCCAAAGCATGTTGTAGGCTGCGGTCCTGAATCCAGCGCCCGTTGAGGAACAAAAACTGGTCTTTCCTCGTTGATCGACTGAGCGATGGCGAACCGACATAACCCCACAATCGAATTTTTCCGCCGGTCGGCAGCTCCGCTTCGGACGAAACGGCGATCAGATGATCGGCCACCTCGCTGCCAAAGAAACGACGAATACGTTCGAGCGGCTCCGCAGCGGCAGGCAATTCGTACACGAGTTTTTCATTGTGCCGCAGTACCAGGTGCAGACGCGGATTGGCGAGTGCAATGCGGGAAAAGTGTTCGGCAATGTGTCCGAATTCTGTCGTGGCCTTCTTGAGAAATCGACGCCGAGCCGGCGTGTTGAAGAACAGATTTTGAACTTCCATCACAGTGCCGGACGGACACCCGCAATCGCGATTGATCACAATCTGTCCGCCGTGACTGTCCAGTTCACGACCGACAGGACATTCTTCGGGGCGAGTACGAATTCGAAATTTTGCGACCGAGGCGATTGATGCCAGTGCTTCGCCGCGAAACCCCAGCGTGCTGACATGATCCAGATCAGCGTCCGAGCGAATCTTGCTGGTCGCATGACTGGTGACGGCCAGTAGAATGTCGTCCGGATGAATACCTTCGCCGTTGTCGGAAATGCGAATCAAATCCATACCGCCGTTGACGATATCGACTTCGATTCGAGTCGATAACGCATCGACGCTGTTTTCCAGCAGTTCCTTCACCACGCTGGCCGGACGTTCAATTACTTCCCCGGCAGCAATGCGGTTGACAACGTGAGCATCCAGTTGCTGAATTCGAGTCATGTCGGAGCGTAACCAATTCACTGGTCGAAAGAACGGTCCATGCGTGATCGTGAAGTATAACGGATGGCGATTCAGATTTCGCGTGTGATCATAAACCAGGTTCTGCCGGCGCGTGCGTCTGAAAAGTAGGCAGGGAATCCTCTGGAGAGAGCGGTCGCGAATGAATCGCACGGCGACGTCACAGTGTCGAAATCATTAGTGTTCGATTAGCGAAGATTAGTGTTCCGCGCAGCGAAAGAGAGAACACTCATCAGCACTGATCGCCACTAATCACAACCCAGCAAACTCGATGACTCTGTGTCGTCCCAAGGAAATTTTGTCGATGCCGTTCGCGAGAGACGCGAGAAGTATGGCATACATCGAGGTTTCTTTACCTACTTTCCTGATGCATACACGTCCTGCCGTCCTGCCGGGCAGGACTTTCGCCGTAAGGCAAACCGCTTTGGTACGGAATGGCATACATCTACGGTACCCGTTCGCCGTCAGGCTTTTCCGAGACACGTTCTCTCGGAGGTTGCTCCGGAATCGGTGGTGGTGCCTCGAAATCGACCGGCAAATTTCCCTCTTCCACAAATTCCTCGACCAGTTCTTTCCGTCGATTTGCAACGGCGCGATCGAATTCGTTGAGCATATCTAGGGCCTTATCACGGCGCGTTACGAGGCCAATGATCAGATACTGTGTGATCGCCAGCAGATAGCAGACCCAGCCAACCATCCAGCGTTCCCGACGACGTTCAAACTGATCGACTTGACGTTTCATTTCGGCGATTTCGGGCATCACCCGGCGGACCTGTTCGGCAGACGCCAGACTCTGGAGTGGGAGCGCCATGCTGCACTGCTCGCAATACGACCATGCAATGACAAAATCGTGGCGCGCGATGTCTGCGCGATGCTCCTCCATCGAAGGTAATTGCGCACCAATAATGGCACACATCATTGCCAGAACCGGCGACGAACGGCTCAGATGCCGGCAGGCGATGCCTTTGAGAAACTTCTTTTTTTTCCGCCAGACCTGACGGAAGAAGTTTTCGCCCTTCTGCAGTTTTGGGGGACCAGGATGCATCACGGCAAACAGTTCCTGATCGGGCATTGCTTCGATCACGCCGATTGCCAGCATGAGCCGCAGCCCCATCGTGAGCCAATCTGCGCGATCCAGCCAGTCCACGTTCTGCACCCACCAGAAGAGCAGGTGTTCCATGTTGGCCGTCGCCGCCAGCAGCAGCAGAGCTCCGCGAAACCATTCTTCCAGATCTTTCTCCAGCTCCTTGTCCAGAGTGTGCAGGCGGAATACACGCTTCAGGATAAAGCGAAAGATGGGGATGGCGATCAAACCCACCAACAGGCGAGTGAAAGGCTTCAGCACTCCGCGCAGGATCGGCAGATCCAGAATGATTCGAAACAGACTTCCCAACGCACAGATTTCCTTGAACGACTGACGGCCGGATCAAGATCCCGATTCAGACACAAATGCAAAAATGAACTGAGTCGCCTGGCAGGATTCGACTTTGTGGCTCAACACTGTATCTTGTGCGACACTCATCGACCACAGAGGTCAGTTTTCAGGGATTTTCGCGATGGTTCGGCAGAAACCGGATCCACATCGAGAGTTCAAAACGATTCTGTGCCCCTGACATTCAATATCTTTGCACGGCGCGCAATCCCCTCGCCACGACGCAATCTGGACGCCGAAAGATGTGCTTATGATTGGTACTGGCAATGAAACGGAATTCGATCTTCGATTCCGATTGTTCGATGTTCCGGTCCGTGTCCATCCGTTGTTCTGGCTGTCGTCCGCGATGGTTACCTGGCGGGGCGAGGATATGGCGCTGACACTGATTGGAATTGTGTGCGTCTTTGTTTCAGTACTCGTCCATGAACTGGGACACGCTCTGGTGGCCAGACGCTATGGATTTCCGTCCGAGATTGTTCTCGTATTCCTGTTTGGTCTGGCCACATCGACACGGATGTCACCCGGTCGAAACCTCAGAATCTCAGCAGCCGGACCACTGGCTGGCCTTGCACTTGCAGCCATCGTCTACCTCGTATTGCTGGTCACCACAAAGGATCCGCTGGATTTCCTGAGAGACTACGACTCGCCGAAAGTCTTCGCCGTTTCGCCGAAAGTCTTCGCCGTTCACATGATGCTGTTCTTCGGAGTCTTTGGAAATCTGGTGAACTTCGTGCCCTGTCTTCCACTCGACGGAGGCAACATCACGGAGAACCTGCTGGAGCTCTATGGGCCGCGAAGGAGGAACATCAAGGAAATTGTCCTGCAGATTTCTGTGGTCTCATCTGCCCTCCTTGCGGTTCGAGGCGCCTGGTGTCTGAACAGTGAAATGCATCTTCCGTTTATTCCCTACGGATTGTTTGTATGGCTCCCGGAGCCTCACGGCACAATACTTAAATCGCTTCAGCCAGACCCCAAAGGCATGATGATTTTGTTCGGGATCCTTTGCGCTTTTGGTATTAATAATCTGAACAAACTGAAACAATGGCGATAAGAGTCTGGACATATTCCGCGCGCAGCTGAGGCTGGCACATTCGTTTAACCGCGTGGGCAACGCCCCGCGCGTGGGAATCGATCCAGTGGGATGGTGCTCGCGCGGCCCGCTGGGCCCGCGCTTAAACGAGCCAATGCCAACCGCGTGTGGCATATCACGCATTCGGGACAGGCTGCAATCGGAACACATGTCGGCCGTCCGCATCGTCCGGACCGGCTTTCCAGTCGCGTGCGTGGATAATCTCCAAAGCGGCGATGCGGTAGGCTTCGGCCATCGTGGGAAAGTTGAACGTGGCATTTGCGAACGTATCAACAGACATTTTTCCGATGATCGCCATCTGTCCCAGATGAACGAGTTCCGTGGCACCGTCACCTGCAACCTGCACACCCAGCAACTTGTCACCTCGTTCATCCGCGACCAGCTTCAGCAGACCGGAGGTGGACGCCATGATGTGGGCTCGCGCAATCTGATCGAAGTGAACTCGAGCCACCATTGGACTGCCGACCTTCTGAATGGCCTGGTGCTCGGTCAGACCCACGGTCGCAATTTCCGGGATGGTATAGATGCCTGCCGGCAGCGATCCCTGTCCGGTATGCATCTTGCCCGACAGGGCATGGCAGGCGGCTCGACGGCCCTGTTCCATCGACGCCGATGCAAGTGCCGGCGGACCGATCGTGTCACCGGTGGCGTAGATGTGGGGGATATTGGTTTGACAAAATTCATTCACAACCAGCAGACCGCGATCTGAGACCTGCAGTCCGGCTTTTTCGATCGCCAGCGTGTCGAGATTCGCGACTCGGCCGAGGGCAACAAACGCCTTGTCGGCCTTGATCACTTCGCCGGTCTTCAGCGTCGCCCTGACAGAGCTGATATTGTCCCAGTCCACTGATTCGATTTCACTATGTCCGCGAAACTCGCCGCCGTTCGCTTTCAACTGCATGACAAAGAAATCGACCAGTTCTGGATCGAGGAATCCCAACGGCATCGGCGCTTTGTCGAGCAGCGTGACTTTGACTCCGAGCGACGCAAACGTCGAAGCGTACTCACACGCAATCACACCGCCACCCAGAATAATGATCGAACGCGGTAAGTACGTCATTGAAAGGATGGAATCGCTGTCGAGAATGTTCTCGTGATCGACTGCGACATTTTCCGGATTGCGTGGCCTTGAACCCGTGGCCACGATGACTTTTTCTGCGGTGACGAGCGATCGTCCTCCCTTGACGTTCGATATGGCGATGTCATTGGGCGACACAAACGCCGCGCGCCCGTAAGCGCGTTCTACGTTTGCCTGTTCAAGAAACCTGCGCGTCGTTTCCTGATGCGCATGGACGACTTCGTTCAGGCGCTTCATCAGACTGGAAATACTGAGCTCTGCATCGCGGCTGATCTTGTAGACATCCCCGCTGCGGCGCTGAAAGGCTGTGAGCGTCAAAGCCGTTTCACGCAGCGTTTTGCTGGGAATGGTGCCGTACTGTACGCAGGCTCCGCCGACCTGCGGTTCCTGCTCGACAATCAGCACACGCGCACCGCGTTCGGCAGCTTCCATCGCGGCATTTTGCCCCGCAGGACCGCTGCCGATGACGATCACATCAAAGCGATTACTGGCTGCAATCATATTGTTGAATCTACCCATTCGAGAATTTGGTTGCTGTTTTTTTGAATCGCGGCAAACTGTTCGGGATAGATGCTGAGGACCTCCAGCATCGGATGCGGCTCATCGTCTGCTCGCGGTGTGGCGTTCGGATTCAGAATACCGTTCGCCAGATCCATCGCCAGATTCAGAGAAGCTGCCTGCAAGGCACAAGCAGGAGCCTCCAGCGGCGACAATTGGTACTGCACCGCCTCAGCCACGCGTTCCGACAGTTCCCATTGAAGAATCAGCTTTGCGGCGAATGAAATCCGATGCTCTCCGGCGACCTGCAGCACCTCGGCTTCAGTTGCCAAAAGTCCATGACTTTGTCGGCGGTCGGCGAGCGCCTGAAAAAGAATGGGGCGACCAACGTCGTGCAGCAATCCAGTCAGAAACGCTTCTTCGACGTTCATTCTGCGCACACGCGCGATTTCCTGAGCAAACGCGGCCGTCGCCAGTGAATGCCGAAACGACTGGCGGACGTGCGATTCGAACTCCGGCACATCAAACACGCGGCACTTGCACGAGATGAGGACGACAATCTCGCGGATCGCCAGAAGTCCCAAACGAGCCGCAGCCTGCTGCACGGACGAAACAGTGACTCCCGTGTTGTATCGCAACGAATTCGCAATTCGCAGCAGGTGACTGGTCAGTGACTGGTCTCGTTTGATCAGGGGCACAACATCGCTGATGTTGCAATCGACATCGCTGGTCAGCTTCAATAATTGTGCCACAACTTCCGGCAGCACGGGCAGTTCGCAATTCTCACCACCCTGCAGCGCAAGCATGGCATTGTCGAGTGATTCCGACTGAACAGCCGATTTCTGTCTGAGAGTCGCACGCATGCTTCGCAATCCCGGTAATACACGCAACGGACCACGGACGGCCTATCGATGCGAACTGCGGGAAGTTGCCCCAATTCCAAAACCTTGCAGAATAAAGGCGATACGACACTCCGGGCCGTGCCGAATTTCCGGAACATGCGGGCTGATTATTCCTGATCCACATTCGCACAGCACTTCTTGTATTTCTTCCCGCTGCCGCAGGGGCAGGGATCGTTGCGGCCAATTTTTGCGTCAGCGTTACGGATCGTGGCGGGGCGGTACGAGCTGCCGCCGTACGACGGTGGAACCAGACGATTCAGATCGCCGCTGTCGCCATTCTCTTCGTAATCGCTGCCGTCGAATTCGCCTTCTCCGTCCTCGAATGATTTGACCCCCATTGCCTGCATCATCGGAACAAGTTCTTCGGCGCTGTAATTCTGCGGCAGGCGAGGAATGAGATTGCCGAAGGACGGCAGATTCTCTCCATCAAAGTCCGGTGCATCTGAATACTCGTCGTCTTCCAATTCGTCGTCTTCGCCACTCCAGTCCCAGGCTTGCAGTTCCACGACCGTGTGTTCGATGCGGTCGGATCGACAACTTGACATGGTTTCGGCAAACGTCCTGTCCGGGTTGTCCATCGCTTCGATAATATCGTGTTTCTCAATGAACACGTCTTCCAGCTCACCGGCTTCCCACGCTTCCAGCAACTCATGCCGAGCTTCCGTTGCGCCAAGCTGCAGCAGGGCCGAGGCAGCGTATCCGGGACCATCGTTGTCTTCGTCGTCGCTGCGACGCTCCTCAAGCCATTGCTGCAGAATTTTATTCGCTTCGCTTCGTTCAAGTTTGCCCTCGGTCACCATCCACACAACGGCTGTCGCCATGTCGCCCCGCACGTCCATTTCAACGTCGAGGTCATCAAAGATCGGCTTGAGCTGATCAGGACTGTCGGCAAGACGCCCCAGCATCTGCGCAAGGTCGTAATTAATGATGTCGATCAGCAGATCAGACACGTCCCGGTTGTGGTCACCGACAGCACGCAGGATCGCCGGTAGAGCTTCTTTCGCGTTGAACTCTGTCAGCAAATACATCGCAACGTTGTAGCCGTTGGTGTTGATTTCCGATTCGTCATCATCATCATCGTCATCATCATCGCTATAATAGTCTTCATCGTTGTCGTCTTCGTCTGAATGATTCCCCCCGTAATTTTCCCGCGTATCGCCCGGCATGCCTTCGATGATGCGGATCAGGTGCGGCGTGATTTCGGCAGGGTGTTTCCGAGCCCAGCGAATTGCCGCGACAGGCAGTTCCGTAAACGGCTCACAGATCGCCTGCAGAACCTGGTCGAGGTCCATTTCATCGTCACTGTGATCATTGAACCACGGCAGCGTGCGTAACCCTTCGATAGTTGTTTCACTGCTGCGTTTTTTGTAGTCATCGCGATGCTTCAAAAACGTCGCTTCGCCCCCGGCAAGCTGTTCCTCAAAATAGTCGAGACTGATGATGTCCGTATCCAGTAGATCTCCCTCCAGAACCACTTTGACGTCGTCCTGAGCTTCTTTGGCTACCAGTTTCGCCAGGATCTCCACGCACCTGGTCGCTAGTGGACTATCATCCCCTGAACACGCCACGCTCAAGCGATCCCGCACATATTCTGTCGCCGTTTCTCGCGTAATTCGGTCGTCGCACACCATGCCGAATACAGCATTCAGGAGTGCGCCGCGCACATCGTCATCGGCGTCGGCGATAATATCTTCGAAGTCTTCCGGACTGTCAGCCAGCCGAGCGGCCACATGCGGCAGCGAATCCGTGATGAAATCGCCGTACAGGCCTTTCACTTCGGAAATGCACAGAGAACTCAGAATTGCAGGAAGCGATTTTTTCTCATCAAACTCAGTGAGCAGAAATATCGCGCCAATATGGCCCCATGTAGTCACTCGTTCGTCGTATTCCGCGCGTTCGGCGGCGTCTTCAATAAGCTCAATCAATCGTGGAACAATCTCATCCCGCTGTTCCCGAGCTGCCTGAAATGCGGCTTCCGGATATTCACCGTCACAGTAATTCAGATCCCGCAAAATCTGCTCGATTGTCATGCTTGAGGCCATGTTCGGTTCCGTCCTTCTAAAGATTAATCAAACTTTACCTGGAATCCTGAGATCATCATGCCGGCATCGACGGTGAGAGTCTGACCGGTGACAAGACTGCTGCCAGTGATCAGGCTCACGATGCCGTCCGCGATGTCTTCCGGCTGACAGACACGACCAAGTGGCAACGTCTTTTCGTACGCTTGTTTGATGCTGTTAAATCTAGATCCAAGACCGGCTTGCGTCCAGCGTCCATCGATAAAGCCGGGCGCGATTCCGTTCACGCGGATCTGAGGTGCCAGCGTGCGGGCCAGCGAAACCGTCAAATTGTCCAGCGCCGCCTTCGTGCAACAATACGGGATCGAACTGCCCTGCCCCAGTTGTGCGGCCACGCTGGAAACATTGATAATCACGCCGCCGCCCGCAGCCAGCATCGCCTGTCGTACCGCTCGAGCACAATGAAAGGCTCCGACGACGTTGACTTTGTAAAGACGCTCCCACGATTCGTCCGAGACTGCATCCAGGTTGTGGAACGGAATAAAATCCGTCGTGCCGGCACAGTTCACCAGCACGTCCACGCGTCCCAGCGACTCGATCGCGCACGCGGCCATCGCCCGGCAGGCTGCGTCATCCGCTACGTCAGCCTGAAAAGGCAGCGCCTTGACACCCAGTTTTGCTATTTCTGCCACCGTCGCGAGCGCCTCGTCACAAGAACGTGAATAGTTGACAATCACGTTATACCCTAGGCGAGCCATCGCCAACGACGTTGCCCGCCCGACCCCGGTTCCTCCACCCGTGACGATGATGACTTTGTTCAGCGATTGCATTGCATGTTTTCAGATGAGTTTTTTGGGTGGATTCTGTGAGCCGTGACACAGAGAGTCTGGCGAGTGATGGGCTTGCCATTTGCACGCTTTGAACGAACGGTGCCATCTACTTTACGGGTAACACAGCCTCTGCAGGCGATTCCTTTTCACTTTCACCCTGCAATTCCTCCTGAAGAAACGCATACGCTTTGTCAAGTGCCTCTGGATTCATCGCGGCCAGCAAGTGCCCTGCCCCTTCGATTCTGTGCATCTCCGTCTTCACTCCATTTGCCGGTTATGACAAGCAGAACAGGCAGTAACAACAGGGCATCGTCCCACTAAGGAACAGCGATTCAAGTTGCAGGATCGTAACGTGAGCGGTCTGGCGCTGACAAGCCATCGCATGGACTTGTCGGTACAGCGGCGGCTGCGATCGCATTTGTGAACAAGTCGATGCGTGGGCCTGGAGTTATGGTGCTGACGATTCCGATGGGCACTGCCGCGTTCGCAATTGCGGCAATTCTCTATGGTCGTATGTTGTCATTCCGCCGCACGATGATTGCCATTCTGCTGGCGGGATGCGGATTTGGATTTTCTACATTGCTGAAGAGCGACGGTCTGTGGGGAGATTTTGCTGTCGATTTAAAATGGCGGTGGAAGGAATCAAGCGAATCTCAGGTCCTTGCGAATCGCAATCAACAACCGTCGGTGGAGCTGACGGACTTTGCGCCATCTGACGTTGAACGGTGGCCTGTTCGTTCTGGGAGCCAGCGGTCACCTGCTGCGGCTTGATCCCAGGACCGGCGACGTCGTGTGGCAGACAGATCTGAGAAAAGTTGCCGCGCGCAACCCGCCAATGTGGGGATTCTGTTCATCGCCGCTCGTGACGAATTCACTTGTGATCGTGCATGCCGGCGGCGGTGGCGACAAGGGGACACTTGCGTTTGATGCTGCGACCGGAGAATTCAAGTGGTCGATGGCATCTGGCGATCATTCTTACAGTTCGCCGCAATTGAGTACCGTCAGCGGCGAACCGCTGGTGTTGATGCTGACGAACAACGGCATCGAATTGCTCGACCCCCAGACAGGAAAACTGCGTCTGAACTACGAGTGGAAACACAATGGCTATTGAGACTTGCAGCCGCAGGTCATTAACGGCGATTCGATTCTGCTTCCCACCGGGACGGGATCAGGCACGCGATGCATTCGCGTGGTGAAAAGCGGTGAGCAGTATTTGGCAGAAGAACTCTGGACATCGCGTGACCTGAAGCCGGATTTCAACGACTTCGTTATATTTGAGGACCATGGGTACGGCTTTGACAGCGCGATCTTCACCTGTATCGATCTGAAAACCGGAAAACGCGAATGGAAGGGTGGCCGCTACGGCAAGGGACAGGTGTTGCTGCTGGAGGATTCCCGGCTGCTGTTGGTGGCCGGTGAGTATGGTGACGTCGTGCTTCTGAAAGCGGACCCGTCATCGCATTCTGAACTGGCCACGTTCAGGGCGATCGAAGGCAAGACCTAGAATCATCCTGTCGTGATCGGTGATCGTCTTTACATCCGCAACGCTGAGCAAGCCGCCTGCTATCGACTGCCGCTTGCTGCTCCGGCGCAAGCGAATGCGGTGATCGACGAATCGCCGTCAGAATGATTTTCGGACCGATGTACGCGAACGTCACGAGATAGAAGTCGCGTCAAAGTTTCAGCAATTCCATACTATGGCGTTACGACTTCGTAGAGCTCCACAACTGAAAACGACGAGTTGTTGGGGACGAGTTGCTCATAGCCACTCCAGGATGCAACTATCCTGCATTCGGTGTCCGAAAAATCCTGCCACGGTCTTACAAGCAGCGATCTTGAACGTTTCAAAACGTTCTGATTCACAAGCTCAGCGAATCGCGACGGTTGAACATAACCTGTAAATCCGTAGGACCCAGGCATGCGATAACGCAGAATCTCGCCCCAATTCACGACGATGTGAGTAATCCTGCGCATTCTGAGAGCGGCACGGATCTTCTCAGGCGGCAACATGCGTCGTTCGGTAACAGGGCGTTGATTGTCTCTAGGGAGTGTTGTCCATTCTTCGAACAGGCAGTCATCGAAGACCGTGTTATAAACCAAAGGGAACGTCGCGTCGAAGACCTCGGCTTCTCCGACCATCAGAACTTTTGCGCTGGCCGGCAGAGACTCATTCAGCAACCTGATATCGGAACGAATTGTCTGCTGTCGAGCGGCATCAAGATCCATCAGCCCAACGTGATAACCGACCAACGCAAGTCCGCAGAAGCGCACGTTGAACATCGTGACAACGACGATTACCGTCAAAAGGAAGGACTTCCAGACCCTCGAAGTGGAAATGAGCCATGTAGCTCCAGCCGCGAGGCTCAGCAGCGGTATCAACGGAATCCAGAAGCGATCGATTCGATGCGTAAACGCCCACCAGGTCGCGAATCCCCAGACGATGAGGCACAGGATCACCGGCAGCGCCTTATTCCGGCGCCA
Source organism: Planctomycetaceae bacterium (assembly GCA_947476295.1). GTDB lineage: Bacteria > Planctomycetota > Planctomycetia > Planctomycetales > Planctomycetaceae > SXXK01. The sequence continues at coordinate 46,505 of CANJQC010000012.1, forward strand.
CAGGAGTACAGCCGGAACGGCCAGTGCGAAGAGCAGACCGCTGGTCCACTTGTTGTAAACGGCGGCACCAAGAATATGTTCCGGGATGCGACTGAGGTTATGTTCGGATGCTGCGTGGGCAGGTTTCCACCGCGCATCCATTTCGGGCGACCATTCGCTGCCGCCAAAAACACTGTATGCCAGCGGATAGACAGGATTGCCGGTCTCGGCGAAGTTCTTCACCAGCCATGGCGCGGTCATCGCGGCAACTCCGAGACTGAACGCCGCTGCCGGAAGCAGCAACGGCCGCCAGCCATTGGCAGCGCGCTGCCGCAGCTCAGCATCAGTCCTGGATGCGTTCCGTGACTTGATGAACTGGACGGCGATCACGGCAGCGGTCGGCAGGATCACGGAGATGAGTCCGGTATATTTTGACGCCATTGAAGCGCCGGCCATCAGGCCGGTGATGATCGATAAACCGATCGTTCTCCCCGGAATCTGCCAAACGAGCAGCGCACACATCGAGGCGGCGATCAGATAAAATGTCAGGGCACCTTCGGCGTAGGCAATCAGTGAAATTCGCAGCGTCCAGGGAGTCGTCATAAAGATCAGTGCGGCCAGCCACGCGCCGTCTTTGCTGATCCAGCGATGGGCGATACTGAAGACGCTCAACGTACTGAGGATCTGAAAGCTGGATAAGACAACCTGTCCGACCAGCGCGCCGTGCCACCAGTCTGCGGCAAAAATCATACCGGTGAGGCTGAGCATCTCCGTGAGAAACGGGAAACTGGTGTAGACGTTGTGCGGCAGAAAGACGATCTGACCCTGCTGAAACCATTCCTTTGGGCCCTGCAGATGATATTCGCGGACATCAAAGTCAGTCGGTGGCGAGACGGCTCCGAGGAGCACGTAGACGCAGAACGGCAGAATGAAGAGGAGTGCAAGTATCGTGATGATGCGCGAGGACTGTTGTTCTCTGGGAAGAGTAGTGAGCTGAACCGGTGTTTCCCTTTTCGACTTCCAGCGGATGAAGCAGGACACCGTGACGCTGGCAAGTGCCGGAACAATCATGGTCCGTCGGTTGAGTTGTCCGGCAAGGCCACCGCACAGGGTTACAGTGGAAAGGATTCCCAGCCCGATGCCAAGGCGAATGACAATCTGTTCCGTCCAAAACAAGCGGCATCGGTGGAGCAGAAGGACGTAGACTGCGTCGCCGTGAGCCGCAGCGAGAACGAGCATCACTGCGGCCCAGCCAAACAACGGCAGTCGCTGGGACAAGAACCTGATCCCGGACGGCGGCGTGGGGCGTGGAGGATCTGACGTTGCGCCGCCGATCCCGAGGACTTCGTCTGCCATCATGGACCAGAGTTCAGAGCGCAGCAGATTGGGATCTTCGATCAACCTTGTAAAGAAGAACCACAAGAAGCCGCTGATCCACACGGCGGCGGTTATGGCCAATATGAGTGAGATGTCTGCCTTCCGCGGCATTGTCGGGAGCTTGTTGGATGGGCTTTGAGTCAAAACTTGTCACCGCCGCTGACTGGTCCAAAGCTGCGATTCCTGTAGCTTGGACATTTATGTCCGAGAACTCGCCAAGAGAATCCCCTGGCGAAAGACTTTTGAGCCACGAAACTCAATTCGACAGCGTTGCTCAGCCATGTGACGGAAAAAATTCATCCGACAAAACGGTAACACGGGCTACGCAGATTTTACTTCTCGGCATCAAAACGAAAGCGGCTTCCGGGAAAAATTCCCGGAAGCCGCGAAGTTCTGAGTTAGAGCAAGGAGGTTACAGAACAGTAAGCAGCTCTTTCCCACCTCAAGTCGACGTGACTATCGGACCATACCAAACAGGCCGGCCAGGCTGCTCTTCTTCGACTGATTGCTGTGCAATCGTGAAGGGAAGAATGCCTGAGGATCAGCTGGTGGGGCTGGAGCTGGCACTGCTTCCGGAGCAGGAGTTGGCTGTGGCTGTACTGAAGCAGGAGCTGAAACCGGTGTTGCAGTGCAACCCGTGCTTCCGCAACCACTGTTACCACATCCAGTTTCGCAGCAACCCGTTTCGCAGCAACCACCACAGCATCCGTCAACCACTTCGTATCCACATGCTTTCAGAGCCTGTGTTGCTTCACGGCGGACCCATCGGTCGCAGTCAGCCAGTGAGCAGGTCAGGGCAGAAACCACGGATGGGCTGCAGCAGCATCGGTTACGGCGAACCTGGTCACCAATTTCGTCAGCAGCTTCTCGGCGAACTCGTTCGTCCGTGTCATTCAGACCGTAGACGAATGCGTTCATGATTTCTGGATGGCAGCAGCAATCGTATCTGCGGCCCAGTGTGTCCAAGGCTGACTTGCGATCTTTCGCATAGCAAGCAGTCATAGACTTGTAGATCAACTTGGCAATCTCACAGCAGTCATCGTTGCAGCAGTCGCAGCTTTCGCCGCAGCAAGCGTCGTCGCCACAGCCGTCATGGCATGCAGTTGGAGCACAGCAGCCGGGGTCTGCATTGCAGCCGTTGCCGCAACCAGTACCACATGCAGCTGGAGCACAGCAGCTCGGGTCTGCATTGCAGCCGTTGCCGCAACCAGTACCACATGCAGCTGGAGCACAGCAGCTTGGGTCTGCATTGCAGCCGTTGCCGCAACCAGTACCACATGCAGCCGGAGCACAGCAAGCTGGGCCTGCAGTGCAGGCGTTGCCGTTGCCATTACCACAACCGTTGCCATTACCACAACCGTTGCCATTACCACAACCGTTGCCATTACCACAACCGTTGCCATTACCACAACCAGCTGGAGCACAGCATGACTCTGGTGCGCAGCAGTTGTCGCAGCACGGCGGTTTAATGTCCGAACATTTACGCTGATACGTGTACACGTTAGTGCAGCACGGACGAGCAATCGTAGGTTTACAGCACGCTGGCTGACAATCTTCAGCACAGCCGCAGCTCTTGCAACCACCAGAACCGAAAAGCCCGGCGTGAGTCGAGGCCATCATTCCAGCCAGTGCGAATGCTGCACTAAACATCCTGATCCATTTCATCTTCGCATGTCTCCTTCTCAAGGAAATCGTTCCGTCAACCACCCTGATTGCCAGATGTCCGTCCATTTACCTTCGGCAAACCGTTACCGAATCCCTCGACCTGCGGCGGGATCGAATTCTCACCTCTTAGCACGTCGCTGCTACTCAGAGTTCCGGACATTTGGGCAGGCGTTACAGTCGCTGATTTCGCTCATGTATCGTTTGGTCGCCATGATCTCCGTGATCCTGGCAGACCTCTGCAGTCCGAGGGCTGAATGTGCTATCGTCGAAGGAAAATCCAGGTCTTGAGTTTCCAGAGATGATTGCCAGCCAAATAGTTACGGCGTTTTTCGCGTCTAGCGTATCGATCGTAGCGGCTGGGAAATCTGCATTGAAAGAAATCGCCGGAAAACTCAGCCAGCATTCCCAGGTCACTTCACTTTGGCGAATCCTCGCAGAAGTTTTCCAGTGTCGCCGGTTCTCTGGTCTTTGAGGGCGCACGTCCGGAATCGTTCATCTGAGCCTTGGGAAACGGCACTTCCCGGTTGCCAAATGAGCAGCGGTGGTTCTGACTGGACCGCAACAGGTCATATGGGACTCATTGGAATTATGACTCGTCGCCGGCCGGAAAACATGATTCGGCCAGGATGGTGGACTTTCATGTCAGTCGAATCGCCACGATGCTCAGTCAACCGTGATCATGGTCATGATCGTGCGTCCCGTCGCAGACATGCTCAGCATCCCATGAACCAAACGGGTCTTCCAGATTTTCCCACGACGATGGGCCGGACTGCATTTCGCTGTCCGTCAGCAGGCATGCGTTCAGAGCTTCGCGTACCACCGCGGCCTCCAAATCCTGAACAATGATCATCAACTCCTGACGCCGGTCCCCCCAGACTTCGTCCCAGACAGAATTCACTTCAGCGAGCAGTTCCGGATCGTCGGTCGGCCATTCTGCACGGGGAGTCTCCGCCCACCAGGCTCCGCCGGGTTCCGCCGCCAGAACCTGCCCGACATGTGACCAGAATCCGGAAATCGCATTTCTGGTCGCCAGCCAGAAGTAGCCCTTCGAACGCAGAATGTTTGGAGCGTGATCGCCGTCCATCCAGAAGTCCCAGAACCGCTGCGGATGAAATGGCCGACGTGCTCGATACACAAAACTGGAAACCCCGTACACATCGGATTCGCCAAAGTCATTGCCAGCCATCGCATTCTGCCACGAATCAGCTCCCGCCGCCCATTCCAACTGGTAACGTCCCGTATTGACGACTTCTTCAATCGGTACCTGACCATGCTCCGTGGCCAAAACGCGAGCATCCGGATTGAGCTTACTCAGCACTGCCAGAAGTTGCCGACTTTCCTCTTCTGAAACAAGATCCGTTTTATTGAGCAGGATGACATTGGCAAATTCGATCTGCTCGATCAACACTCGCGCTACGTCGCGGTTGTCTTCGTCGTCGATTCCGATCCCCCGATCCCGAAGTTCTTCCACGCTTTGAAAGTCGTCGAGAAACCACTTCGCGTCCACGACGGTGACCATCGTGTCGATGCTTGCGACGTCGCACAACGCTACGTTGTGTTCATCTGCAAAAGAGAATGCCTCCGCTATGGACATCGGTTCCGAAATGCCTGTCGATTCAATCAACAAATAGTCGAACGGCCCTGCCCCGGCAATCTTTGTAACTTCCTTCAGCAGGTCCTCACCTATTGTGTCATTCGCAATTACGGCGACTTTCAGCCCTTGCAGGTTTTTCAGCACATGCTGAAGAACGGCCGTTTTTCCAGCACCCGCAAATCCAGAGAAGATCGTGACAGGAAGAGTTTTCATGGTGACCCAACTACAAAATACGGAAACGGATTTCTTCGCAAAACGACGCAGAGTCTACCAGCGGGCAATCCAGTGCGGCACAATTGGCTGCGGCAATCGGCTATGAAGTCTCACGACTGCGAAGGCGAAAAAAACGTCAGACGGATCCGCCTGATAGATCTGATCCGTCCGATCTGGCCCGCAGTATGCAATACTGAACAAATGCTCTGCTCCTCTTGAGGCGTTTTCAGGAACCGGCCTAGACTCCGGGGGTTCCAGTCTTAACAGAACAGTACCCGGCGATCACCTCATTCAGTGCTGGCTACCGGCGTTCGATCACTTTGCGCAGATTTGAATGGCGTCTCGTCCAATGATAACCATGCGAAACGCAGCAACAGCCATCGTGCTGTTAGTAGTCGCATTGGTTGGCTTTGAATTCTGGCTGAAAGGAAAATCGCTGCTGGCGATGCAAGGCGTCGCTGGACAGGCCCCCCTCGCCGATCAGACACTTCTTGTTCCTTCCGCTGTCTGCCATCACGAACTTCAACGGATGCTGAAGACGAATCATCAGGCCAGTGCGCGCAGTGGCAGCCATGCCTTCCGAGTCAACTCATTCGGCTGCCGCGGCGGCGAACCAGAAATTCCCGCGCCTGATGGAACAATTCGCATTCTGGTCCTTGGCGACGACAGTATCTGTGGCACAGCGGTCAGCGAAAATGAAACCGTTTCGGCTCATCTTCAACAATTTCTCGCGAAGCAGACGCAGGCCAGACTGGAATTGATCAATTGCGGTATTCCCGGATTCTGTCCTCTGTTATCGTGGCTAAAGTTCGAGCAGGATCTCGCGAGGCTCAAGCCAAAGATCGTCATTTTGCATGTCGATATGACAGATATCGCGGACGACCTGTGTTATCGCAGTCTGCTTTTGAGCGAAAACAACCATTCAGTTTGTTCACATCCTTCGTTGCGGCTTAAACCGAAACCGGAAAATGCCGTTTCCCATTTCGTCAGGCAATCCGCCACGGCTAGTTGGCTGTTCGCAAAGGCACGTGAACAGGGACCGGAGATGTTATCAATTTCTCCAGTATCGTCGAACGCGAGTTTATTCGACTGGATCACTGATGATCCGCCGGACATCCGTCTGCAGGTACGTCACGCCCTAGAGCCGATTACTCGACTGAAAGAATCGGTCGAAGCGTCTGGCGGTCGTTTGCTGGTCACGACGGCACCGGTGCTGTGGCAGGTCGTCGCCGCAGACAACGCGCCGCAATTAAGTCGCCGTTGCGGGATTCGTGGCACGACGCCGTATCGCCACCGGTTTCCGTTCGAAATCCTGCAGGCGTTCTGCAACCACGCTCAGGTTCGATTCTGTGATACATCACCGACCTTTGAAAACGGTCCGGATGGCCAGAAACTGTTCTCAACGGAAGCTCCCATACTGTCACGAATCGGAATGGCTCTTTACGCCCGCGAAATTGCCCGTTACATCATCACAAACCCTCCGTCTGACTGGTGAGTCGCACGGCGGAAAATGCCAACTTCAATTGGAATGAACCCGCTGAAAGCGTATATCTCGTTCATTTGATCCTTTCCACGCCATTCAGCACACTAGGCCCAAAGAATATGAAGAGTGCTTTTGAAGCCGCCGAGCAGTACTTTGAAGAAGCGGCATCGGTGCTGGATCTGTCGTCCAGTATGAGGACACTGTTGATGACTCCGGAGCGGGAAATCAAAGTCCAGGTTCCCATCAAACGCGACAACGGTGAAATTGCCACGTTCGTCGGCTATCGCATGCAGCACAACAGCGCGCGAGGCCCCATGAAAGGTGGCTTACGCTATCATCATGAAGTCAACGCCGATGAAGTGCTGGCACTGGCTTCGCTGATGACATGGAAAACGGCTGTCGTCGATATTCCCTACGGCGGTGCCAAAGGCGGGATCAGCGTCAACATTAAGGAAATGTCGATCGACGAATTGGAACGACTCACTCGCCGCTTTGTCGATGAACTGCACGATCTGTTCGGTCCCGATAAAGATATCCCCGCGCCAGACATGGGCACCAATGCACAGACGATGGCGTGGATCATGAATCAGTACGAGAAATTTCACGGCTTCAGTCCGGCGTGCGTCACAGGAAAACCGGTCGAACTTTACGGAGCCGAAGGACGTGAAGAAGCCACCGGCCGCGGCGTCGGCACACTGACGCTGGCCACACTCCGCAAAACCAAACGCTCGATCGAATCCGCTTCGATTGCAATCCAGGGATTTGGGAACGTCGGAACTTACACGGCAGCTTATCTCGAAAAAGCAGGCGGCAAGGTTGTCGCCATTTCCGATGTGAGCGGTGGTTTGCTCAATCGAGATGGGCTTAACATATCCGCCGCCATCGACTGGGTCAAAGATAAAGGCAGCCTGGCGGAATTTCCGGGGGGAGAGCGAATTTCAAATGAGGAACTTCTTGTGCTGGATGTCGATGTCCTCATTCCCGCCGCTTTAGGAGGTGTCCTGACAGAAGACAACGCAAAGGAAGTGCGAGCGAAAATGATTATAGAAGCGGCGAACGGACCGACGACGCCTGAGGCCGACGCAATTTTTCGCAAACGGGAAATCCTCGTGCTTCCCGATATCCTTGCGAATGCTGGCGGTGTCACTGTGAGTTACTTTGAATGGGTTCAGAACCAGCAGTATTTTCGCTGGGATCTGGGGCGTGTGCGTGAGGAACTGGAAAAGACTCTCACGCGCGGCTTTGATCGCGTCTGGGCAACGGCAGAAGAGAAAAAAGTCCCGCTGCGTACAGCCGCCTATCTGCTGGCGATCGGTCGCGTCGGTCGCGCCGAGATCCTTGGCGGTATTTGAAGAGGACCGCAGAGCCCCGATGACTGATTCACTTTCGTATTCCCAACACCTCGCTCAAAACGCCCGCGCCGCAGCGTCTGAACTTGCTCCAGTTGCCGCAGGTCGCAAAAACGCTTGGCTGCAACGTATCGCTCATGCGCTGCGCGAAGACTCGGCCACAATCGTCGCAGCTAACGCAAAGGACCTCGCGGCTGGCGTGCAGGCCGGTCTGAGCAGCGCGATGCTCGATCGACTGCAGCTAACGCCCGATCGGATTGAATCGCTCGCCAAAGCCGTCGAACATATTGTCGCACTGCCCGATCCTGTGGGCGAAGTCATCGAAGGGCAACGACGTCCGAACGGATTGTTCGTGACTCGCGTGCGAGTTCCCCTCGGCGTTGTCTTCTTCATCTATGAATCGCGGCCCAACGTCACGATCGATGCCGCAGCACTGTGCGTCAAGAGCGGTAACGCCGTCATTCTGCGCGGCGGCAGTGAAGCGATTCACAGCAACAAAGCATTGCAGGCGGTGCTCAAAAAAACACTCGGTGCCGAAGGACTGCCCCAGCATGCTGTGCAGCTCGTGGAATCAACAGATCGCGATATCGTCGGTCACCTGTTGTCGATGGGCAATCTGATTGATGTCACGATTCCGCGCGGTGGTAAGTCGCTGATTGAACGGGTCGCACGCGAAGCCACGATGCCCGTAATCAAGCACTTCGAGGGCATCTGTCACGTCTATGTGGATGCGACTGCCGACGAACAGATGGCCATTGATATTACGATCAATAGTAAATGTCATCGACCGGGCGTCTGCAACGCTGCCGAAACATTACTGATCCACCGCGATGCCGCACCAGTGATATGGCCCCGACTTGCAAAGGAATTACAAAGCAGGGGTGTTGAACTGCGATGTTGTCCGACGAGTCTTGTTTTAATGGGGTCTGACCCCATTAAATCAACCTGCAAAGCCGCAACGGAAGAGGACTATGCCACCGAACATCTGGATCTGATTCTGTCGGTGCGAATCGTGGACTCGATTGAGCAGGCGATTGAACACATTCGCAATTTTGGATCGGCTCACACAGATGCGATCGTCACCAATTGCGTTGCGTCCTCGATGAAGTTCGAAGCGGAAGTGGATTCTGCCGCCGTCGTGATCAACGCCAGCACGCGGTTCAATGACGGCGGCGAACTGGGGATGGGTGCCGAAATTGGCATCAGTACCGACCGCTTCCACGCCCGCGGCCCCTGCGGCCTCCGCGAACTCACCAGCTACAAATTCATCGTACGCGGTGAAGGTCAAATCCGAACGTGAGTATCCTTTCGAGTACCCAAGCAATAATATGCTCCCCTGATTCCCATACAACACACTACACTGGCAGGTATTGAAGATTTCCTCGCGAAACACGCCTCGTTCAGCCGATACACCCCCGATTGATCCCCGGTAAATTCGGCTCACTTTTCTCAGCAGGAAAATTGTTCCTGAACCACTGGTATGCTGCTTTACAAGCCGGAGTCCAAGTCGTTATACTACCCGGCTCTTTACATGGAAAATCTATACAAACGTCCAGTTTCTTAGCCGACACGACTTCGTTTGGCTGACGTTGCGGAGATTGAAAAATGCCAAAACAAAAGACCCATAAGGGAATGAAGCGCCGGTTCAAGGTTACAGCGTCAGGTAAGGTGACGCATCGTAACGCGAATCGCGGTCACTTCCTCAGCCACAAGGGTGGCAAGCGAACGCGTCAAATGCGAAATGACAACATCATCTGCAATGCAGAAGCGAAACTGATCGCGGCCGCGATGGCCCCGGGATTGTGAAGCGACGTTGATCGTCGCCAACTGATTGCCATGTGAGCGGTCAGTCGGAAAAGTATTTAGGTTTAGTTCTGATAGTTTGGTCTGAAGGTCCGGTCAAATGCGTGTTCGCCTCGGGAAAGCCCGTCACCGTTCAAAAAAGCGTCTGTTCAAGGAGGCACGCGGCAATGTGGGAGGTCGCAGCAAGTTGCTGCGTACCGTCAAGGAGACTCTCGTCCGAGCTCGCGCGTTTGCGACTCGCGACCGTCGCACTCGCAAGCGTGAATTCCGTGCTCTATGGATCACGCGCATCTCCGCGGCTGTTCGTGAACAGGGAATGTCATATTCCGTATTTATCAATGGCCTGTTGTTGGCCAACGTAGGACTGAATCGCAAACAGTTGAGTGAACTGGCGATCTCCAATCCTGAAGTTTTCAGTGAGATCGTCGAAATCTCCAGGAAGGCTCGCAGCGCAGCATCTGCTGCCTGATCAAACAAAAGACAATTGAATTCTTGAATCGGGCGGGTTTGCTTTCTGGCAGGCTTCGCCCGTTTTCATTGATCCACTTATGCCGCGTGGAGTAGACCATGGATATCCTGAACGCATTCAACGACTTTGAAACTGCTGCATTGCATGCAGTTGCCGCTACAACCGATCCAGACACACTGGAAAAGGTCCGCGTCGAATTCATGGGTCAGAAGAACGGTCGAGTTCGCGATCTGCAGAAGCTCGTCGGAACTGCGACGCCCGAACAGAAGCCTGCTGTCGGCAAACGCTTCAACGAAGTCCGCACCCGTGTTTCAGCGGCACTGGATGAGCGGGCTGAACAACTGAAGGCGCAGACTACAAAAGCTGGGTCAGATTTCGACGTGACTCTGCCGGGGGAACGACCTCGGATCGGGTACCTGCATCCAATCACGCAAGTGATGACAGAATTTCGTGAATTGATGGGACGATTTGGATTCACCGTCGTCGATGGTCCTGAGATCGAAGACGAACGTCACAATTTTGAAGCTTTGAATATCCCGGAAGATCATCCGGCCCGCGACCCGCTGGACAATTTCTACGTGGCCTGTGCATCTGTTGCTTCCGGCGGACCAGTGCTGCTGCGAAGCCAGACTTCAACCGTGCAGATCCGGACGATGGAGAATACAAAGCCGCCTGTGCGGATCGTGTCACTTGGTCGCGTTTACCGCCCGGACACCATCGATGCAACTCATTCGTGCATGTTTCACCAGATGGAAGGTCTGATGGTTGATCGCCATGTCACCATGGCGCAACTCAAGACGGTCCTCAGTCTGTTCGCCCGCAGCTTCCTTGGGCCTGACGTTGAAATCCGATTCCGTCCGTCGTTCTTCCCTTTCACGGAGCCATCGGTCGAAGTCGATATGAAATGGGGTGATAGCTGGATGGAAATCGGCGGAGCTGGAATGGTTGATCCCAACGTGTTCGCAGCGGTTGGCTACGATCCCGAACAATACACCGGCTTTGCCTTTGGTCTCGGCATCGAACGTTTCTGCATGAAACATTATGGCGTAGATGACATCCGCCGCTTCTACGAGAACGATATGCGGTTCCTGGCGCAGTTCTGAACCAGGTTCCGATTGGAAACCGAAGTTTGGGTGCGTAGGGTGTTACAAACGGCTGAAAAGCCGTGCAGGCACACCATCTTGCAATGTGACTCATGGTGTGCCTGCGCGCTCGCTGCTGGCTGGTCACGCGCTGTCAAACTCGCGAAGCTACTTTGAATAATATCCGGAAAATTGTGCCGTGAGCATAGACCGTCGCAGGGCGACTGCCAGCGTCGCAGCCGTGCAAGTCGCTCGTGGCCCGGTACTCGATGTTTCTGAGAAAGCCGCCGATGCTCGACAATCCTTTAATTTCGCAACCCAAGCTCCCAAGCATTAGGCTGCTGGCCATGAGCGGCACGACGCTAGCGCAATGGCAAGGGATTTTCTTCAAAAGTAGCAGGCACACTCCGAGTGCCATCCGCCAATTCTCCAGTATCCAGTTGCTACTGTTTAGCGACAATTGCTTTTCCCGCACTTCCAATTGTCGCCGAACAGCAGTTGATAGTTGCTGTGGTAATTCTCATGAATTACGGGCTGTCATTTGACGTATTTCCAATGTCGAGTCCAGTGAATACATCCCGGGAGAACCTTCCGCAGGCGATCGATCCATATTCCGTCGAATACAATGTTGCCGCCCAAATCGATAAGGCGTGGTTGCCAGGTCGAAAGTATCAAGGCAACTGGGATGCTCAAGGGCTCTTGACCACACTTCCAGCGTTCGTAATCACATTGTTGGGAGCCACCCTCATTCACTGATTGCAATTTGGGCTGCAGTGATCCTGTGGTTTTTCGCTCGTTTCCTGGTGCGTGCAAACTGTCAGGTGATACGGTCAAAGATATCTTGGATCAGTGTCTATTCTCTTGTTGGCCGCGTTTCTTCCGCGACTCTCTGGAATGTTCATGAGCCAGACGAAAGCTCACGAGATTCTGTTGCAGGTTTGGGAAGAGGGAAAGAAGAAGCTATCTGACAAGGTGGATGCCGACGACTTGTCCGCGTTTCAGTCACGATCCAGCGAACAACTCAAAAGGCTGGTGCCCATTCTTCAGAAGAAGGCGGACATCAACGACCAAGTTTCGATGTCGCTGCTCTGGATTGCAAGAGATTATTTGCCATCAGTCTTAACAGGTTCGGGGCAGATCTCAGACGAAATGGAAAAGAAAATCGATGCCCATTTTTCCGACATTGCAAGGTTATCAGGCTAGCATGCGACGTCGAGTCAGTCGTCTGACTGGTGGATGCCACTCGTGATCGGTCTTGATGTGATACTACTGTTGGGCGGCGTCTGGTATTTTGTCGCTACGCATCGTCATACAGTCGGCTGAAACCCGACCAATTGTGAGACGATTACTTCTCTGCCACCGGCTTCTGCGGACGTGGAACCGGAGTGGTGGCGGGTGCTGTCGCAGCCTCGGCTGTCTTAACTCTCGGTGTCACCGCGACGGCTCGTTCACGGAGAGCCTCGGCGGAAACGAGATGCACCAGTTCCTGGCCGAGGCGGTCCATTTCCATGACGATCGAATCGATGCGACCTGCCAGATATAAATAGGCTGCCATGGCCGGGATTGCGATCAGAAGCCCGACGGCCGTCGTGAGCAGTGCCAGCGCAATGCCGTTGGCGAGGGTTTGAGTCTGGCCCATGGCTCCGGCGGTTGCGATGTCGTTGAACGACTGAATCATGCCCACAACGGTTCCAAGCAGTCCGATGAGCGGACTGAGAGTTGAAACGCCGTTCAAAACTCGCAGGCCTTTTTTCAATTGCGACACCTGCCGTTCACCGCCGTCGAGCACGGCCTGTTCGACCTCCACGCTCGGTCGGCCCCATTTTCGGACTCCGTGCATGAAGACCTCAGCCATTGGACTTTGGTTTTGATGGCAGATCGCGATTGCTTCATTCTTATCCATGCGGCCCGCGCGCAAATGCATCAGAAAACGTTCGACAAATGCCCTGGGGATCACCCGCCGCCGCCGCAGGATGACAAGCCGTTCAACGACCGACCAGACACCGATCACGGATGCAATGATAAAGGCCAATGTGAACGGTCGTCCCATCGCATCTGCGATTCCCAGCGGGTCCATCGGAATACCAGAGCGAGTTGCCGGTGCGGCATCTCCTGCACCATTTGCCGATGTCGCTGCGGCTGGTGCTGCAGAACTCGTCGGTGCAATACCCGAGTTATCCTGCGCCATCGACTGACAGGTGAGGAGCAGAGCGACAGTCGTGATGGCCATGACGTATATACGAGTCGTCAAAATAGACCGTTCTCTGGATTTCAAAGTGTTCGCAGATTGATGATTCACGTTGTTTGTTTATTTGAAGTAGTGTTCGGTTAGAGAAGTTGTTGATGTTTCGGATTGCCACTCTCGTTACAGCCCGGCTGTTTCAAGTTTCTTCAGTTCTTCTTTCGCCCTGTTGACCAGTTCTGACGTTGGAAACTCTTTGATCAGTTCCTCAAAGTCTCGAATGGCAAGCTCCGTTTTCTCCAGCGTGGCTTGGCAGGATGCTCCCTGGAACAACGCCTGAGCCCGGAGTTCATCATGACCCGAGTAGTTCAGATAGACCTTGAAATATTCCTTTGCTGCAGTTTCATGATTTGATTCTAGCAAGTACGTTTCTGCCAGCAGAAACTGACAGCGTGCTGAGGTTTCCGTGCCTTCTGCGTGCGGATCTCCGGTCACGAGCTGAAAATATTGCCGCGCCTTAGCGAAGTCCGGCGGGGCCTGTTGTTTCCACCTTCTGCCCTGAATGTCGTTGAGTTGAAACGCAAACAGAGATTCCGAACTGCGCTGTTTTAAGTCCGCCTGAAGCGTATCAATCTGTTGATAATCCAGTTTTGCCAACGCTGCTTCAGCCAACACGATCCAGATGCGATCGACCCAGTCTTCTTTTTGCACTTTTCCACTGATGATGTCTTCGCGAAGGACGTTCAGAACTTGTATGGCTTCATCCGGTTTTCCCTGCTGCAAGAGGGCATCGCCTGCGAACTGTCGAACCTGTGGCGCGAGCGGGCTGGCAGAAAAATCGGCAAGAAAAGTCTTTGTGGCAACGATCGTTGGCTGCCACTCTTTCGCCATCGCCTGAATTTCGATGACGTGAAAAAGGGCTCGTTCCTTCTCCGTCTCACCATACCGTGCGTCGGCAACAATCGCTTCCATTTCTTTCAGCGACAATTCGAGTTGACCGGCATCCAGCAGACTTTCCGCCAGTGACAGTCGCGCCTGTCCAGCAAACGGGCTGTCGGGAAACTGTTCCAGCAACTGTCGATGGATGGCGTCGGACCTTTCATAATCCTGAGCCGAAAAGTGCAACCACGCCCATTCGTCCAGCAGTGAATCTAGGTCCTTGGCATCTGGAAACAACGTCGTTAGTTTCTTCCACGCATTGTCAGCGTCGCCGATGCGTTTCAGCTTCGCCAAAGAGCGCGCCGCCTGTTTTCCAGCATCGTAGGCATACTGCATGGGCGGCATGGTTTCGCTTCCTGCAGGAACCGAAGCCACATCTTTCGTCAGTTGGTCAAACACAATTCCATACGCAGCAGCAGTGCGTTCTGCGTCACCCTGTTCTTCGACACAGCGTGCCTGCATGAAAATGGCCACCGCGGCTTCCTTTGCACCGGGAAACTCCAGCGCCAGCGCCGCAAACGATTTTTCGGCCTCCGGATACTTTTGCGCCTTGAACTGACTCCAGGCAATCCCGGAAAGGCCCGCTTCGCGCGACTTCGAGTTTTCCGGGCCTGAAGCCGCCAGCCTGAATAGCGCCTCAGCATTCTCCGGTGACTTCAGTTCCAGAGCGGTTTCAGCAGCCTGCAACACTGCTGTCCAGGTTTGTGGCTGATCGGCGTTCGTTGCAGAAAGGGATGTCAGGCTTTCGATCGCCTCCGGGAATCGATTGAGGTGGCTCAATGCGACCGCTCGCGTGCCGATGATGTCGGCTTTTTTGGTTGCATCTTTCGCAAGCGGCAAGAATTCATCTGCGAACTTCAGTACGTTCTCATATTGTTTCAGTTCCAGACTGCTGATCGCTGCCAATGCGAGGGCGCCTCGCATTTCAGAAAGCGAATCCGACTTCAGCGCTTCAGTCATCAGCGACACTTGCTGCACGACCTGATCATGTTTGTCGCCGTCAAATAAGGCTCGCACAAGGTAATAACGACCAACGGCCCCAACGCGATCAGTTGGATCTGTTATCGTTTCGGTCGCCCGCAGCAAAGTGATGGTCGCTTTTTCAAGATCACCGCGAGTCAGAAAAAGGCGACCCAGCAGGATCTGTTCGCGCGGCTTCTGTGCAGCATCCGGAAACTCCTTGCTGAGACGACTGAAGAGGTGTTCGGCACGATCCGCGTTATTCAATTCCAGATGCAGTTCTGAAGCATTAAACAGGCATTCTGCCGTGCGCACGGACTGCGGCCAGCGATCGGCGATGTCTTCGAACATTTGAGCTGCCATTTGGAGTTCCGTCTCTGTGCGTTCCATCTGCGCCTGCTGAAACAGAATGTCCGCAGCGAACGGCGAATCTCCGGCGGCTTTGAGAGCATCTGCAAACTCCTGACGCGATTCTTCCACGCGGCCAAGATCCCGAAGCGACATCGCCGTCATCAGAATCGCCTGCGCCGCTGAAGGTGAATCCTTCGGAACAGCACGAAATCGCTGCAGTGCCGTTTCGAACTCGTTCGTTCGATACCACGCCATGCCTGCACCAAGGTTCGCAGACGCGACCTGCGGACACGATGGAAATGTCTTGAGCAGATCGTCGTAAGTTGCAGCGGCCTCCTTGTACTGTTCCGCCGCGAACTGAATTGCTCCGATCCGAATGATGGCTCGCGGTGCAACCGCCGGATTTTTCCCCGCCACGATTGTGTGATACTGCTGCAGGGCTTCAGGAACCTGCTGCAGGGCTTCCAGAGCGATTCCCAGACTCAACCTTGCATCGACCGCGACGGATGGATTGGTAGCTTCTGATTCCACCAGGGGTCTCAGAATCTCTTCGCCATTCACCCACTGTTCGGAGGCAACATACGAATCGCCAAGGAACAGCTTTGCCCAATCATTGCGGCTGTGAACCGGATGTTTTTCCAGATACACAGACAGATGCTCAATGGCTGCCGGATAGTCCCGCAGATAGTAGCTGCATTCACCAATGCGATATCGTGCTTCTGCTGCATTCCTGTCGTCCGGTTCCGCTTGCAGGAACAACGCGAACTGTTCGCGGGCAGGTGCGTATTTCTCCAGAGAATCGAGTGACAACGCGAAGTACAATCGAGCCAAGTTGGTGCGGGGATGTTCGGGGAAATCCTTGAGGAACTGAGTGAAAGTGTCGATCGCCAGCTCGTACCGCTGGCTGCGATACAGACCAACGCCTAGGTTGAAGTCATCACTGGCTTTGTCGGCAGTCGCGGACGCTGGAGACAGCACACAGGCCAGCAGAAAAGCACCGACGAATTTCGCAACTCGGCTTATCACCCGACATTCTGGCTGGTGCGAGAACTGTCTAGCCTTCACGCCGGGCACCGACGGCCAGTTGGATCCGTCAACTCCACTAACCCGAAGCGCCAGCGAGGTTGCTGGGATCCCGGCCTCGCTCGCGCGTCGGGTTGGTATATCTTTGACTGCCGCTCGCCTTAGTGTCGTCAAAAGTTGTTTCCGCATGACTGATGGCTGTAAGAAGTTCTCGAAGCAGATTGTCCAGAAAATCCGTGGACCAACATCCGGAATCGTCGCCAACGACTGAATTCCTCAGAATCCTTCACGCACACCATGGTACGCACGGCGTTCGCATTTCCGAAGTCCGCACTTCGTCATTTTGATATTCCAGTAGATCCTTGTCTGCCGGAAAGGATTTCGCCGGATGATCACGACGAGTCGCGCATGTTGTGCCTCGCGGGAATATAATGGTGGATTTTTCCGTTGAAATTTGACTCCCGCTCGTCACGCAAGGTATCCTTATCCGTTGTCGATTGCGGCGAAATGCTGGTTTTCGATGATCGACATCCCCCCGAATTTTCCCGCCTTCTTTCCTCAGGATCATCGTCATGCTTCGCATCAATTCAGGCCGTTCGTCGGCCTATTGTGACGGGCACACTCGTCGGAGTTTCGTGCAGATCGGTGTGGCCGGAATGGCGTCGCTGGGACTGTCGCAGATTCTGGCGGCTAAAGAACAGGCTGCAGAGCAGGGCCGTGCAAGGCGCGATACGTCCGTGATTCTCCTGTGGCTGGATGGCGGTCCGGGCCACATGGACACTTATGACATGAAGCCGGAAGCTCCTGCTGAATATCGTGGAATCTGGAGACCGATTCCAACCAATGTGCCCGGCATGGAAGTCACCGAATTATTTCCGCTACAGGCAAAGATCGCGGACAAATTTTCTGTCGTTCGGTCGCTGCATCACGACAGTGGCGACCACTTCACAGGTGGCCATTGGATGCTGACCGGTCATGGCGAAGGCGTCAGCGGAGCCAGCACGAAGGGTAAATATCCATTCTTTGGTTCGGTCGCTACCAAGGTCACTGGAGCGCGTCGGCCGGGGATGCCGGCGCATGTGGCAGTTCCGTATGGCATGAGCATCGGCCTGCGGCCGGGCTACTTTAGTGGCAACTATCTGGGAGTGCATCACAATCCGTTCGAAACCGACGGCGATCCGAATGCCGAGAATTATCAGGTCCAGAATGTCGGCCTTTCGCAGGGTCTGACGCTGGATCGTCTGAGTGATCGACGCGCCCTGTTGACATCCATTGACAGCCTGCGACGTGAAGCGGACACCAGTGGAACGTTCGAAGCGATGGACAAATTCGATCGCACAGCATTTGACATGGTCACCGGTGCCAGAACGCGAGAGGCGTTTGATTTGTCGAAAGAAGACGCGAAAATTCGAGACCTCTACGGACGCCATTCGTGGGGCCAGAGTACACTGTTGGCGCGCCGATTGGTTGAAGCGGGGACAACATTTGTGTCTTGTCACTTCGGCGGCTGGGACCATCACTGGGACTTGAAGACCGGTTATGAAAATTATCTGCCGAAGATCGACCAGCTTGTTTACGGGCTGCTGACCGATCTGTCGGATCGTGGCATTCTGGATCGAGTCCTCGTAGTGCTGTGTGGAGAATTCAGCCGCACGCCAAGAATGAACGACGGAGGCAATGGCGGCCCACCGCTCAGCAAAGGCACTCCCGGCCGCGATCACTGGGGCAACGCCATGTCGTGCTTCATGGCAGGCGGAGGGATCCAGGGCGGTCGTCTTATCGGGTCTACCGATCATCTGGGTGAAGCCCCCAAAGAACACCCATTGCGACCCGGCGACATTCATCACACGATCTTCAACGTACTGGGCGTCGATCCATCTCAGCATTTCCTTGATCATTCCGGACGCCCGGTCGCTGCCGTGGATCATGGCGCTGTGATTAGTGAGTTGTTTTAGTTTTAGGACCTTTCAGTGTCCTTCGGAAGGCTCACGGTTGCTAGGGGACTTGCGTCTGGAGATGCTTTCTCAGCGTAATTCACATGCTGGCGATCTCATCGGGCATCGACGCTGGATGACGGGGATTCTGCCGTCGGAGTCGCAACCGGAACGCGGAATTTTCTGATGACTCCCGTAATCACTCCCAGCAACTGGCGGGGCGCTAAGGCAGGCGTGCCGGAGATTGCCGGAATAAGTTGGTTCGTTCCTTCCTGCACCGTGCAGAGAACGACAGCGTGACGATCGTCCATTGCGGCGACGAAGCAGTCGGGCTGCAGCGGCGATTCACGATTTACGATGATGAAATCGCCGCTGGCAATATTGAGCGGAAGAAAGCCATTACCCTGCACTCGCAGACAGGCAATCTCAGGACCTTCAAAGACCGTGCCGAACGAAACGGCTTCATCCGATGCTACCGACGGCTGAATCGGCCCGCCAGTCGCAGCATTGCCGATTAAAGTCACCGACAGGCGATTTTGCGGCGCATCGGAAAGCTGAATCGCGCGGGACATGTTCTGCTCCCGGCTGATCAGGCCTTTGCGCTCCAGCGCTTTCAGATGACACATGACACCGTTGGGAGAACGAATACTGAAATGCTGTCCGATTTCCCGAACAGTCGGGCCGTAGCCTCGATTGATAATCTTATCCCGCAGAAACTCATAGATCTCACGCTGGCGCTTCGTCAACGCAATTCTTTTCGCAGGACCTTGCATTCGACTTTTTTCCTGAGTAACAGCGACGGAACCTTTGACGGGGAAGCCGTCTGAGAAATCTTCTAACTTGGTATCTGATATCGCTCTGATCATGACAAAATTTCTCCCGCGTCGAATTCAACAAGCCCTTTCCTCACCGCCCAGCAACGATGCCCCTCTCCGAATCATATTGATGAGAACAAATTAACCCGTAGCGTCAGCGAGTGGCTAAGCCATCCGTTGTTGAAGTTTCGGGCCCTCGGAGAAGATCGGAGTTTGTAGTCGCAAACCGAATGCCAGTGGAGTAGTAAAGGGAAATACAGTTTGGCCGCAACTCCTCGAAGTACCACGAATTCCCCGTGTAGTTCACAAAAAATTCACGCTTGTGATCGGTTTCTGTTCTAAATGAGAGACAACCGTGCCGTTTTTCTCACCACAGGTGCCCAGACTTTCTCAAAGATACACACCATGCAGGGGGTGACACCTTGACTGTAGTCGATCGCGTCTGAAATTCACCTGTAATCCCGTAGATTTTCCTGTAACTGTCCAAATGGGGCCGCGCCTTCTTTTGAGGGCGGCATGGTAACCGCGGAGAGCGAGGATGAGGGTTTCGAGCCCGCGCCAGAAGAGCCACCGCCCTGGCCGGTGACGTTGTTAGATGCGGAGGTAATACTCGAATTCGTGTCTCTGACCTTAACGCCGCAGTTATCGCTGCCAGAGGCAGAGCCACCCGTGCCGGAGACGGTCACGGCGCCCGTTGCGGACACTACAGCTCCGGATTGCACCGTCACGCCAACGAAATTAGCGTTTTTGGGCGTCGCCT
>CANJQC010000013.1 GCA_947476295.1 Planctomycetaceae bacterium
CCCAATTGCAGTGTGGGCTTTCCTCTTTCAAATTCAGACAAGAACCGCACGCCGACACCCGCGAGGGCCGCCGCATCTTTCAGTGTCATGCCGGCCGCTTTTCTACGCTGGCGAACCAGTTGGCCGATCTGAATTGCGTCGTCAACTTTAACCATAGGTGTGTTCCCGATCGGGAATAGTTTTGACATTCAGCCCGCAGATGACAGTAAATATCCCGATCGGGAACAATATATCAGGCTGGCTAGTTTGTCAAGCTATTTTTCCCGAGCGGGATTTTCATCTGACTGTTGTTACGAAGCACAGCTGCAGGCCAAACCCAAACGGTCGGCAGAAAGCAGACTAACCGGACAGTTTCCCTCAATCATGGGGTGTCATATAATTCCATCGCCAGTTCGAGTGCTGCGAATTTGCGAATTATTGGTGAGATTTCGGCGTGCAGTCCGCTCTGCAGCAGACTCTGGTCACATCTCCTGATTGAATCTCTCATTGAATACCTTACGGAGTCTGATCAACAATAAATGTCTCACCCCGTATCTGCCGATCGTTCCGGTTTCGAAAATCAGCTGGAACAGAATCTGAAACGCCTGATCGTGGCAGGGCAGGGCGTGTTGTTGGCGGTTTCCGGTGGCCGCGACAGCATGGCGCTGCTGCACGGAATGGCTAGGCTTCGCGGCATCTTGAAAATTCCTCAGATCATCGTCGCGCATCTGGATCACGGCCTGCGTGGCGATGCAGGTCGGCACGATGCAGAACTTGTCCGATCGGTCTGTAAGTCGCTCGACGTGCCGATAGTCATTGCTGAATGTGGGGCAGGGCAGCTTGCAAGAGCATCACGCGGCAGTCTCGAAGAAGCGGCACGAATCGCACGCTACGAATTTCTGCAAACGACCGCGAAGCAGCACGGAACGCCATTGGTTGTGACCGCTCATCATGCTGCCGACCAGGCGGAAACGGTCCTGCACAATATCCTCCGCGGCACCGGCCTCCGCGGTTTGCGAGGTATTCCTGAACGCCGACGGTTGGCTGACAATGTTGAACTCATTCGCCCGATGCTGACGATTAAGTACGACACAATTACCGAGTACATTCGACAGCACACGATCGCGTATGCGGCTGATGCCACCAACGACGACAACGGGTTCACCCGCAATCGCATTCGGCATGAATTGTTGCCGCAATTGCAATCGGAATTCAATGCACAGGTTCCCGATGCACTCCTGCGGCTTGCCGCGCAGACACAGGAACTTCTGCAGAGCCTTGATGCTATTGCGGAATCACTGCTGGCCGAAGCAGTGCTTGAACAGACACCGGAACATTGCCGTTTGGACGTGCGAAGATTGACCGAACACCCAGAACCTATCGTCCGCCACACTTTGACGGTGTTGTGGATTCAGCAAAGCTGGTCTCGCAAAGACATGAGTCGCGAACACTGGAATCGCCTGGCCTCGATGTTGTTTGATCCTCCACCAGCATCGATCGATCTTCCGGGCAGCATCCGTGCAGAAATACGCGGCAACCTGCTGGCACTGGAACGGACATGAGTGTCGATCTTGCGCAGCCATATGCAACGAGGCCGGTCAGAATCTGACCGGCCTCGAATGTCGAAAACAATTTGCTGCAGCAAATACTCTTTATGGAGACGTAGCCGCAGGCTCCTCATCGGAAACGTGGACCACCTTGTAGCCACCCGTTGACTTGAAATACATCATCATCAGGAGATAACAAACTGCCATAGTGGCTGGCACATACGCCGTCAGCCTCAGGGCCTGTTTACCACCGTAGATCCCGGCGTCTTTTACCGGTTGGGCATCTACATTTTCAAATGTCTTCGCAGACTCCCACCAGGCTGCCTGTAACTCGTAGTTTTCATCCTTCTGGCTGGAATCGTCCAAGAGCTTCCCGACGCGAGCAAGTTCCTTGCCTTTGTCTTCGAGGGCACCAACTTTGGCTCCATCCAAGCCCACTGTCTTGAAGCCCAGAAAGCTCTCTTCCTTGCCTGCTTTGTATCGCTCATATGCTTCAGGGGATTTCTCCTTGAGGTTCGCCGATGCATTGTAATCCTGCTTGAAACCGATTGCAGGACCGCCGAGCAATCCGGCCGAGAGCATTCCGGCACCCCCCAGCATTCCGATTGCAATCGCGCCGCCCTTCGGGAACTGCTCGGAAACGACCGCCAGCATTGTCGGCCACAGGAATGTTTTTCCAAGGGCATACACTGTCGCGGCAATGACACAGGTTGCGACTGTCGTTGCGCCTCCGAGCAATGTCAGGCCAATCGCACCCAGAACGGCGCTAAAGAACAAGAGACCAAGTGGAGAAATTCGATGGACGATCGGGCCTGCAAAAAAACGAAGTGCAAACATCAGCATTGATGTGTAGGAAAATAGGATGAGTCCCTTTGTAGGACTCCCCATGATTGCGCCTGTAATCTTGGCGATCCACGAGTCGGTTCCCAGTTCGACATAACCCACCATTGCATGAATCGCGAGCAGACACAGCATCAACGGAGCGAACACGGTAGCAACCATACTTCCCGTGGACACTCCAGCGTCCGCTGCCTCCGACTTTGGAAACTTTTGTCCAAAGAGCATCACCCCGTAGGCAATGACTGGAATCAGAAACAGCGACATCTGAATTTTCCAGTCGACAGCAGCGCTGACGACATTACCTGCATCATCTGTCGTGGCTGCCATCAGTGCCGATGCAACGCTTCCCAGCACCAGGCCGGCAGGCCATCCGGCATGGAGAATATTCAGATAGTGCGTCTTGTTTTTAGGGAATAATGCTGCAGTCAGCGGATTGACAACTGCCTCACAAAGACCGTTGCCAACAGCGAAAATAAACATTCCCCAAAACAGACATGTAAATGCTGCCGCTTTGCCGCCGGAAGCAAATGCCATAGGAGCACCCAGAGTTAATCCGGCTGAAACCAAGTGTAGCAGGAAGGCGAGGATCATCAGCTTGCCATAGCCAACCTTGTCCGCGATGAGCGAACTCAGGATAATGACAATGCCAAAGCCCGTCAGCCCCCCCCCTGTGATCGTACCCAGCTCCGTCATTGTAAAACCAAACTGATTGGCCCACTGTCCGAGGATTCCACCTCGCACAGAATAGCCGACGCCTGCGGCCAGAATGGCCATAAAACCAGCCAACAACAAACGCTGGGCGTTTGGAGCAGTAGTTTGAGTGTTACCTGAACTCATTCAGAAAGTCTCCTGTGCAAGTCTCGCTCGATGGATGGGAATGCGACACAAACCATGAACAGAGTTCGGAAACGGCTTCGTTCGCATAAAAGCGAGGCCCGACCATCACCCTGACAGGCCGCGTAGTCTAGTGTCGCCGTGAGTCGGTTTCCATGAACAAAGCTGCGAATCGGCTCGCGATTCCCCAGTGGAATCGTCAAAGTCAAAATCTGCTGGCCGCAGTAACCTGCCGACGCAAAGTCGTCCGGCAACTTCGCCGGAGTCCGGCGAGCCCTTCACCTCGACGTGAGCCCCGGAGTTTGACGTCTGGGAAGACTTGGGTAATTAACGACAACTCGGCTGAAGAACGACAATCAAACGGTCCTGCGGCACGCCCCCGAATCGTTGGCAGATCCGGAAGGAAAACTTAGTGCGTGTGTTGAAAATGGATTTCGTTCAAACATTATCACGACCGCGTTTGTAGCTACCGTGTAGGCTTGAGGTCTCGGGAGTCGCACAATGTTTCAGCGACTCCGCTTCTCTCGCGAAAGGTTTTATTTATGCGTTTGATTATTGCATTCTCAACTGTGGCGATGATTGGACTGTCGTCATCCGCGATGGGATTTGAATCAGCCCCATCACTGATTTCTTCCGGCAATCTGACTCAGTCGCTCCAGTCCCTCGAAGTTCGCCAGTCAGCAAAGCTGGCTGATAGCGGATGCTCGGTTGCTGCCGGCGGACGAGCTGGCGGCTTTTTTGGTCGACTGATGGAAATGGAACGTCGCAAGAACGCCTGGCTGCGTGGTATGGTTCGTTAAGAATCTCTGGTGCTGGCCCTATCGACCAGCTGAGTTCCGCCGTTTGTCAGAGCTTCCCCCAAAACACCTGACTTCGGGCGGGCTATTTTGCAGAGTTTTCTGACTTGGCGCCGGTTCCGAAAAAGCTGCAGATTTCTGGTGGCAAAGCGTGTTTCGTTTTGTAGTGTTGTGTTCGTTCCTGGTGGTTTCGTCAGCCAGTGTGAATTGCTGGGGCAAACGCTTCAGCATTGATCCTGAACTCTGAAAGGCCGTTTGATACTCAGGCAAGGGATTCAAGACAAAATTGAGAGTCCCACCTGACAACAGCGTCTAAAACCCGGATCGATTAAACGCGGCAAACTCGAAATGAGGTTGCCGCGTTTTTTGTTTTGTTTGATGGTGAAGGTTTCTGGCAGGACGAATGGTTCGATCACCCGTCGCCGTCCCGCGAAGGTAGGTCTTTTCTGCTGGAAAAGACTTTCGAGCGAAGCTCGAACCGCCGTGAGGCGCACGTCCGCTCCACGGCACCGCGTTGCCGTTTCTTCGACCTCATTTGGTCGCTGGTCGCAGCAGGCCGCGAAGTCCTTTCCGGCAGAAAGGACCTACTTTAATGAACGCGACCAGCCACCGTATTTCCATTCTCGAAACACCCTGACAAGATTGGCTGCCACTGGATTATTCTGGATGTATTTCATGATGCGTTCGTCCTGTTCATCGCTGCGTGACCAGTGATCAAACCATTCGTCCTGCCAGAAGCGGTTGCGGGGCAACTTGATCCGCGTCGATGCCTGATGGCCGGTCCAGCGTTTGAAGTCTTCGATCGATTCCTTCAAAGTTCCCTGCAGGACACTCAAGAACAGGTGGACGTGATTCGGCATAATGACAAATTCGAAAACCTGCCAACGATTGATCTGGACTCGATGCTGAATCGCTTCCATGACCGTGTCTGCGACTTGAGGAGTACTAAGCAGCGTGTTCTCGTTGGCTCGATCCAGCCTCGGGCGGCGGTTGTTGCCATCAGGACAATCACAATGCGCAGGCTGCCTTGCCACGACATGCGAAAGATTTCAGTGACGACGGATTGCAGAAGTTCCGGTATCGAGTTCATCGGTCACCTCCGTTGGCCATCTCATCAGAGTTCTTTTCACTAGTCTGATTCAGAATTGCTCGCAGCACCTCCAGATCTTCAGGACGAACGCTGGCGTCTTTGGCAAAGTGAACGAGCAGGGCACCTACGTCGCCGCCGAAGACTTCTTCCACAAACGACGGGCGACACTGTTGCATCATTCGCATGGAATTCGGAATCGCCATTTCAGGGGCGATGGAAGTTCGAATGCTGCGAACTCGAAGTGAATAACTCGGCGATGACCAGATTGTTCCATTGGGGACGACGCATGCAGCAGAAGCGGGCACATGAGCACTGCACCGCCCGCTGAGACTTCGCAGATGGTTGCACCACCTGAAGCTGCCCGCTGTTCAATTCGATCCGAAGTCAGACGTTGCAACAGATGAGTTCCTGGCAGAATTTTCAGCGCTCCGTTGTCCGCTCGGCAATCATCAAGATGCAGCCGCATTGTAAGGATTCTCGCCATCAACTCGACCGGGGGTTGTACGCACTGGACGCCCGCTTTCCGCGTCCACGCATGAAATCCGTCCACATCATGTCGTTGTTCCACGGCGATCGACAAATCCTGATGCCAGAACACTCCCCAGTTCGCTCCCTCGGTTTTGTCGAACAGGGTCGATCGAATCAGGAACGCACCAGATCCCAAAATCGCCTCAACGATCTCTCGCACTGCTGGACACCGTACCAGCTCAGTCGTCTCCGGCACAACATCTGTCAGATTTCGCAACGCATACACGCCGGTCGAATTCGCAACCGCAGATTCTGAATCGCGACTCTCTCTTGCTGATTCGGTCAGTTCCACATACCGAGCCACGGTTTCAGCCGAAAGGCATTCTTCCAGAACGGCAAATCCATGTTTCTGGAAGTGATCGGGCAGGCTCAGAGTTGATTCGAATGTGCTCATGACACGCATTTTCAGGCCCGGATCAACTCGCTGATCGGATCGCCGAAGGGCAGGATCGGCATCGGGCGACCCCCGTAATCTAGGAAAGAATCGGACGTGTTGATTCCCAAGTGTCGATAGACCGTGGCCCAGAGATCGTTCGGCGTGAGCGGTCGATCTGCGGGATGTTCCCCTTTGGAATTGGTGGAGCCGACAATTTGACCGGTGCGAATGCCGCCGCCGGCCATGATGAGCGACATGGCCTGCGGCCAGTGATCGCGACCTGGCTGCATGACACCTGTCTGGGAGCCGATCGAGTTTTCAATTCGCGGTGTGCGACCGAACTCGCCGGTCACTACGATCAATGTCTTCTGGTCGAGCCCGCGTTGATAGACGTCTTCGATCAGCGCAGTCACGGCCTGATCGTAGATCGGCAATCTCACTTTGAGGTCATCCCAGATGTGGCAGTTCACGGCATGAGAGTCCCAGTTGTAGACTCCCCGCTTCAGCGACGGAACACCCGATTGATAAGGGTTCTCCATAATGACGGTGACGAAGCTGACGCCAGCTTCCACTAGGCGCCGGGCCATCAGAGCTCGCTGACCCCAGCAGTGGCGGCCATATCGATCCCGCAATTCATCCGGCTCGCGCGTGAGATCGAATGCCTTCTTCGCGGCATCGCCCATCAACATGCTGACCGCCCGCTGCTGATAGCGATCGATAGACTCCATCATCTTCGAAGCGTCGATCTTTCGTTCCATCCGGTCAAGACTGCCAAGCAATTTCATGCGATGATCCACCCGGCCGGCAATCGCAGCATTCAGTTCGATGTTCGGAATGGCAAAGTTGGGCTGAGTCGGATCGCCTTCGACATTGAACGGCAGATAAGCCTGACTCAAATAGGCCGGGCCCTGAGCGAAGACGTCATTGACGCGGCCACCGGGATTCAGTGAGACGTAGTTCGGCACACCGCTATTAACACGCTCGCGACACTTTGCGACAATCGACCCGGTCGCTGGGGCGTCGTTCACCGTGTTGACAGGGGTCGCCGGAACGCGGCCCGTCATCATCCGCTTGTGACCGCCGCCATGGTCTGCGAATTCATGAGAGATTGAGCGAACCACTGCATACTTGTCGGCAATCGTGGCGTGGCGTGGCATCAGCTCGCAAACATCCAGCCCGGAAACGTTGGTCGGGATTGGTCGAAACGCTCCACGATAGTCAGATGAAGCCTCGGGCTTCATGTCGTACATATCCATGTGCGGCGGGCCACCTGGCAACCAGACGAAGATGACCGATGTCTGCCGATCAATCGACCGACCGGCTTCCTCGGCGCGAGCCTGCATCCGGAACAAATCAGGCAACGTTAACCCGCCGACTCCCAGCACTCCGGCCGTCAAAACTTCACGCCGACCCACTGGTCCCGAGCAGGCACGTTTCTTGTACTGCATGACATGGCTCCAGATTAACAGCCCATTCCAAGGATCTGGTCAGCACCAAATCCGCCAGTATTCAGCGAACCTGCGAGCGTAACTGAACCTTGGGGAGTTGTACCACAGTTATTATCGGCTGGAGCTGACATTCAGGACGAATATCCAGTGTTGACTCGCCACAAAGCAATCACGGTCGGCCAGCTTTGAGGGTGTGAGTCAGTTAGCCGCATAGGTTCTCAGCACTTGAGCATGCCCATTCGCTGATCCAGTCCCAGCATCAGGTTCATGTTCTGAATCGCCACGCCGCTGGCGCCTTTGATCAGATTGTCGATGGCGGCGAAGACGACGAGCTGGTCGCGGTTGAAGCGGACCGTGATGTCGCAGAAATTGGTGAAGGAGACGTCTTTCGTCGTCGGGATCTGATCGACGACTCGAATGAACGGCTGGCCTGCGTAGAACTGGCGGTAGACTTCCAGCAGTTGAGCCTGCGTGTGCTGGCCCTCCAGACGCGGGTAGATGGAACAGAAGATGCCTCGATCCATGGGCATCAGATGGGGATTGAAGGCAACCTGCACGCTGACGCCGCCGATGTCGCTGAGGATCTGCTCGATCTCCGGAGTGTGGCGATGCTTGCCGATACTGTAGGCCGTGACAGATTCGTTGCATTCGGAAAACAGGTTGGACAGCTTCAGTGTTCGGCCAGCACCACTGATCCCGCTCTTGGCGTCTATGATGATGCCTGTTGGTTCGATCAGCTTTTCTGCCAGCAACGGGGCAAGGGCCAGAATGCATGTGCTGGTGTAGCAGCCGGGGTTGGCAACTAGGTCGGCGGTTCGAATCCTGTCGGCGTAGATTTCCGGGAGGCCATAGACCGTGGTGCTCAGTCGAGTAGGATCGGTATGAATGTGCTCGTACCATTTTTCGTAGACACCGGGATCTTTCAGACGATAGTCAGCGCTGAGATCGACGACTCGGCAGCCAGCATCAAGCAATTGTGGCACGGCTTCCATGCTGGCCGTGTGCGGCAGGCAGCAAAACGCGATGTCGCACAGATGTCCGGTTTGTTCAGGTGTGAGTGCAGTGCAGCGCAGGTCGAAGAGCCCGGTGAGCGAGGGATGAATTTCGCTGATGTGCGGCTTGGAGTCCTGGCGAGTTGTCGCGGCCACAACTTCCGCCTGCGGATGACGAGCCAAGATTTTCAACAGTTCCAGCGCCGTGTAACCAGTCGCGCCAAGAATCGCAATGCGTGCCATGAGGATCGCCGGTGGAGATTAATTCAGTAGAATACTCACCAAGTATAGAACGTCCGGCCAACGGCTCAATAAATCGTCGTTTCATGAAACATGCTTTCCACCAATTCGGACTTTGCCCGCGAATCACGCAAATGGGCGCGAATCTGAATCGCGGTCGGGATCGTAATTAAACTTCAGGTTTCGCGCTCATTCGCGCCATTCGGGGGCAAGCCTGTTTTCGAAACAGAATGGCCACGCAGTGTTTCCTGCGGATTCAGTCGGTGCAAGAATTTTTGCGTTCGCTTTTCAAATCGAAAAAAGGGCGTCATCATGCCGCAATCAACTGAATTCACACCAAATATTCAAATCTTCAGGATCTGGCAATCAAATCATGGCAAATGTCGCTTCACTCGCATCCGCTGCGCTGACCGCTGGCAATGGAATTCTTCGACTGGCACCGACTTGGGTTCCGCGTTCGTTTCTGCAGCCGGGGCGTCGTCTGAAGCTGCATCCGGATGATTACTACGCTCTGGGGATGCATCGAGGCGGGATTGATGAACGCTGGTTCGGGTCCACAACGGAAGCGGCCAACGACAATCGCAACGCCGACGAAGGTCTGTCGTATGTGGTTCACGACGGCCAGCGATTTCTTTTGCGCGATGTCGTGGCGGAACTGAAGGGCGAAATCATCGGTGACCACATCTGGAATGCGTTCAAAAAGTGGCCGGTGTATTCGAAGTTTTTCGACAACATGGGCCCGATCCCTCATCACATGCACCAGAACGCCGAGCAGGCTGCAAAAGTCGGCCAAGAAGGCAAGCCGGAGAGCTATTACTTCCCGCCGCAGATGAACGCGATCGGGAACAACTTTCCTTACACGTTTATGGGACTTGAGCCCGGCACCACAAAGCAGGATGTTATTGACTGCCTTGACCGCTGGAACAAGGGTGAGAATGGGCTGCTGGATCTTTCCAAGGCCTACAGGCTCAAGCCAGGTACAGGCTGGCTGATTCCGCCATGCGTGTTGCATGCTCCAGGTTCACTGGTGACCTTTGAGCCACAATGGGGCAGCGACGTGTTTGCCATGTACCAGAACCTAGTCGAAGGCCGAGCGGTTCCACGAGCGCTGCTGACCAAGGACTTCCCACCAGAGTTCCACAATGACAACAAGTACATCGTCGATGCGCTTGACTGGGAAAAGAACGTTGATCCGAATTTCATGGCCAGCAACTACCTTGAACCGATCGTCAGTGAAAAAGGGCAGGGCTGGGTCGATAAATGGATCGTCTACGGTAAAGTCGAAGGCAAGCAGTTGTTCACCGCCAAGGAGCTGACTCTTGAGCCGGGTGCGAAGTGCAAAGTCAAAGACGGCGGCGCTTACGGTCTGATCACGGTTCAGGGCTATGGTCGCATCTGCAAGCTGACATTACAGTCCCCAAGCATGATTCGATTCGGTGCGATGACCGAGGATGAAGTGTTTGTCACGGCGAAAGCTGCAGCGGATGGTATTGAATTCGAAAACACGGGAACTGAACCATTGGTGACGCTGCGATACTTCGGGCCTGATGCTCAGCCGAAGGCCCCGAATGCGGGTGATCATAAGAAAAAGAAATGACCAATAGATAAGCCTCAATGACCAGATTTCAATGACCAATGAATCGCAGGGGCGTGAGCCGGAGAGACCAGTTTTTGACCTGGCGGAGCGAACGGCTCGGTTCGGAGAGGCTATTATTGAGTTCTGTTTGAATTGAGTTCTGTTTGAATATAGAACGGAATGGAGTCACGAAGCCGATTATGAGTCAGCTTGTGCGATCTGACACGAGCATCGGTGCCAATTATGGCGACGCCGATGAAGCTGGTTCTTCGAAGGAATTTCGTTACCGCATTAGTTTGTGCCAACGGGAATCGCGAGAAACAAAGCACTGGCTTCGAATGCTGGTCGCGGCGTTTCCCAACGTCAGAGAACCTGCTCCCGGATTTTGGAAAGAAGCCGACGAACTTACCCGCATCTTTGCATCCATCTACCGGTCCAGCAACAAACCATCCTGATCATTGGTCATTGTGGTTTGGACATTGGTCCTTCTGCGATGCATTGGTCATCTTACATTAGACATTGGTCATTCCTGAAAGGACTATCATGCCCCATTCTGCTCCCAAACTTCACAACGCCATGTGGCCGGGCCTCGTTGGCAAAGGCGACGGCGAAGGCCAGGAACCGCCGATCAGTTTGGAGAAAATGCTGCAGCTGACGGCCGCTGCAAATGTGAACGGGCAGAAATTTGATGGCATCGATTATTTTCTGTTCCTGCCTCATACGAATCCGGAGGCCAGCGATGCGGAATTGATCCGGATTGCCGATCAGATCGCCAGCTATGGCTTCACCGTTGGATCTCTTGTCGCACCGGTCTGGCCGGGAACCGTAGGAGATTCGGCAATGGGTGACGCCGAGGCCCGTGCAAAATTTCTGAGCGCGGTCAAGATGGCGTGCCGCATTGCCGGCATCTTTGAAAAGCATGGCGTTCGTAAGTATGGCGTGATCCGAATTGACTCGGCGGAATTCGGTGTTGCAAAGTGGCGTGAAGATGCTAAAGCCAACACGACAAAGATTGCCGGCACATTCCGCGAAG
This sequence comes from Planctomycetaceae bacterium, assembly GCA_947476295.1. GTDB lineage: Bacteria > Planctomycetota > Planctomycetia > Planctomycetales > Planctomycetaceae > SXXK01. The sequence goes on from CANJQC010000013.1 coordinate 11,281, forward strand.
CTGCAAAGATCGCCGCCGATCATGGTCAGCGACTCGCAGCTGAAGGCGAAATCTGCTGGGCAGGAATGCACAGTTGGAAAGACATGCTCAATCTGCTGGAAGAAGTCGCGATGCCGGAATCGCTCGGCTTCCAGGCGGACCTTGCTCACACGTACCTTTATCTGCTGGGCTATAACGCTCCCGAGTGTGCTCTTGTTAAGGAAGGGCACACGGACGAAGAATTCTACGCGGCCTACAAGACCATGACTGACAAACTGCGACCATGGACAATCGACTTCCACGTCGCGCAGAATGACGGCCATGTCCACGGAGCAGGATCGCACGACAAGACCGGCAAGCATTGTCCGGCCGACGATCCCAACGGAAAACTGGACATCGTGAAGTGTGCGGGTTATTGGCTGCAGGGCGCGGCAGATCGCGGCATCAAGCACATCTGCTGGGACGGCTGCATGTTCCCGAACGCCATGCTGGAAAATCCGGCGACCTGGAACACCGTTCTGGATACGATGATCAAGGTGAGGAATGCTCACGGTTGGGCATAAAATTTCAATGATCAAATCCCAATGACCAATGAGTCCACAAATCATTGGTCATTTTTCATTAGTCATTGATCATTCATTTTAATCACAATTCTGCGGAATCAGGAATCCACCATGAAACCCCTCAACATTGGTCTCGTCGGTTATGGCTTTATGGGCCGGACGCATACGAACGGCTATAAACGAGTTAACGACTTCTTTCCCGAGCTGAAACATCGCCCTGTGCTCAAAGCCATCTGTGGGCGCAACGAAGAACAGGTCAAAGCGTTCGCCGATCAATGGCAGTACGAATCGACCGAAACTGACTGGCGCAAGCTGATCGCTCGGCCGGATATTGATGCGATCGACATCTGCACGCCGAACAATTCACATGCGGAAATCGCGATCGCTGCCGCACTGGCAGGCAAGATGGTCCTGTGCGAAAAGCCGCTAGCGATGAATCCGGTCGAGGGCCAGAAGATGGTGGATGCCATCGAAAAGGCCGGGGTTGCCAACACGGTGTGGTACAACTACCGGCGAGTTCCCGCAGTGTCACTCGCGAAGCAATTGATTGATGAAGGTCGCCTCGGCCGAATCTTCCATTATCGAGCCAACTTCCTTCAGGACTGGACCATTAACGCCGACCTGCCTCAGGGCGGAGCTGGCCTGTGGCGCCTTGATGCCGCCTCGGCGGGTTCCGGTGTGACAGGGGATCTTCTGGCGCATTGCATCGACACGGCCATCTGGCTCAACGGTTCGATCAGCAACGTCACGGCGATGACAGAAACCTTCGTCAAAGAACGCAAGCATAACCTGACCGGCAAGGTGGAAAAGGTGACCATCGACGACGCTTGTGCGTTCCTATGCCATTTCGCAAATGGTTCCCTAGGACTGTTTGAATCGACCCGCTATGCTCGGGGTCACAAAGCGTTGTACACGTTCGAGATCAATGGCGAAAAGGCATCGATCAAGTGGGATCTCCACGACCTGCATCGTCTCGAATACTTCGACTATGCAGACGACTCGCTGATCAGAGGCTGGCATCAGGTTCACTGTACGGACGGCGACATGCCGTACATGAGCAAGTGGTGGGTTCCCGGGCTGCAGATCGGCTACGAGCATACCTTCGTGCATCAGGTGGCGGACTTCATTGCCAGTGTCGAATCTGGCAAGCCATGCAGTCCGACATTCCGAGAGGCTCTGGAAACCCAGAAGATCTGCGAAGCCGTCCTGGACAGCGCGAAATGCGGCCTGTGGAAGGAAATTGCATAGCCTGACGCAAGTTGTCCGACTATACTGCCCGAATCAATATAAACGGCGGTTGAAGGGGAACTCTTTCAGCCGCCGTTCCGTTTGTTGTCCCTGAAACAACTTCTGATCGCAGGGGACTCAGATTTTTCTGTGGCGAGCGTCGTCCGGAGAATAGGAGTTTTCGGGCGTGTTTTTGCGCTTTTTGCAATCAATAACGGCTTCTCTTCACCGGGTCGCCATGAATGATCTGTCCTGAGGTCCCGCTATGGAACGCCAACCAATTTCCCGCGAAGGTTACGAAAAAATCCGTGAAGAAATCCGCGTGATGGAATTTGTCGAGATGCCGGCGATCGCCGAACGTATCAAGACTGCGCGCGAGGAAGGCGATCTGAAAGAGAACGCCGAATACCACGCCGCGCGTGAGACGCAGGGGTACACGCAGGCTAAGATCAACCAGTTGAAGACCAAATTGTCACACTGCCACATTGTAGAAAGAACCGATGGGCCGAAAGATACGGTGGCTTTCGGGGCGATTGTCAAAGTCAAGGACTTGTCGGACGATATGGAAGAAACGTACGAACTTGTCGGCCCTGGCGAGGAAGACTACGATGGCGACGTCATGAAGATCCTCACTACTAGCCCGATCGCGTCCGCCTTGATCGGCAGGAAAGTCGGCGACAAAGTCGAAGTTGAAATCCCCCGCGGTGTGCTTCGCATGGAGATTCTCGGAATCGAATAGTTCGGTCACACGCGACGGGTGAATTACAGCAGTTCAATGTCCGCTTCATCGACGATGACGGATGCGCCTTGCTGCATAAAGTTGACAAGGACAGTCAGCCGGTGATGAGAGAGCGTCTTCGTGATTGTGCCTTTCAGCCCTTTCATAGCACCGTTCTTGACGACCGCCATGCGTCCAACGAGCGGTTTAGGTTCGGGGCGGACTTCAGATCCAGCGACAATCATCTGACGAATGCATCTCAGGTCTCCCACCAGTTCTTCGTATTCCGTGACCGACAGGCATCGCGAAATGCAACCGGTCGATACCGCATTATGACGAGCCACCTCATCGCCGCGCACGAACACATACCCCGTGAACAACGGCATGTAGCTGGTTCGGATTCTTCCCTGCGGTGACCGCTTGCGCTGTTGGATCATCGGGCCGTAATGCGAGATGTTCAGCCGTCGCAGTTTGCGCATCAGTTCCTTTTCCTGCCTCGCCAGTGTGTACATGGCAAACCACAAATCGTCTGGCCCCCCGGCTGGCTTATCCAGCAGCGATTCGGGGAACATGTCCGGTTCTTGGGCCAGAATGGGCATGGGCAAATGTCGTCAGTTTATAGTTTTCAGCTGGCAGAGGGAGAGCGGGAATACGAGTTGGCAGTGATCAGGAACAATGAAGATGCCTTGACCGTCAACTAACAACCCCTGCGTTCATCGGCACGTCGGCAAAAGTTGCTGAAGGTGAATGGTTCCAGCCATGCTGGTTCACGTTCTGTGCGGACAGATTGTTCGTGTCATACGAATTTGCCTGACGAATTCTGAAGCCAAGTTCCCGATATTTCCGGACAACTCAGGCTGGGCTGAGTTTTCTGAATGTTACGATCAGTGCACACGGACGCAATTGCCTCTGTTGCTTTAGAAAATTCGGCGTTTGTCAGGGGGGGCCTGGCATTCAGCAGCAGTCACCGGTGGCTGGCGCCGTTCCGCGCCGGCCGTGACGCTCTGTAGCCATATTCAATCGCGAACCAGTCGGCGAATTGTTCGCGTTTGCGGAAGCTGGTATTTCGGTTATCGTTGATGTGGCCAATTTCATGAATGAGTACGTTGTTCAGATAGAAGTCACGAATCGTGGTTTCCGTCCAGATCAATCGCCACAGGTCACCATCCTGCACCCAGCGACCACCGTACATTTCGGTTTCGATTCGTTGAGCCGGTCGGGGGGCACGAACGTAAAATTCTTCCAGAGATTGTTCGATTGGATACAGATAAACGGCGGTGCCCCATTGCAGACCATAGCAGGGAAACAAGCGTCGTTTCTTCGTCATGCGACTGAACTGCACGACATCCAGCTTTTCCTGGAATCTGGCTGGCAGCCGCAGGACTCGTTCACGCACATCATCTGCTGATACCGGATGCACGTATCCGCGTCCGGCGGGCTGAGTGACAATGTCCAGATCGTGATTATCGCTTTCGTCGCTGCAGACTGGATCGTGCCAGACTTCAGGTGCATCAAATGCATGACCATGAGCCAGACCGTCACCTCGATGCTGATGCGCAGACGCCGGCCGGGCACTGCCACGGGGTGAGGAAACACGACCACGCCGCGCACCACGGAGATTGGAGCGAGTTGTCGTTCGGTGAGATGAATTGTGACGTGACATAGCGGGACCCGTAAATCAGTGGACGTTGATACTTTGGTGCCGGAGAAAGCACCGGTTGTTTGACGCCAACTGCCTGAGTCGAACTGAAACGTTGTGTTGCAGGCCGAGGGGCCGGGCATCCATTCGGGGGAGGATTCGTTGCCCGTCGAACTCCTCTGGACAACTTCTACGACTCACTAGTTCCAGTGAGTACGCACGATCCTAGCGGCCAGAAACGTGGAATCTAGCTGAACAGCGTAAGTGGCTGTGGGATAACACTTTGTGATCAAAAAAATGAAGCCATGATGTTCGAAGGAGAGAGTGTCGCGGCTGTAACCTGTTGCTGGCTAGCGGCTTGGGATCGGCGGCAACTGCGTATCTGAATATGAGGGCATGTACAGTAGTGCGACTCCCGCGAACGGAATCCCTGGGATGATCAATGGGTAATGTCAGCCATTCTTCTTAATAGGATCCGGGTTTTCGATATTCACATGGGCCGATCTGACGGTTGTGGGGGTTTTGTGGCTGCAAAATGGCAAGATGCAGTCGCAGAATCTGCCGAAGTCGGCTGGGCGCAGTCATCCCGGTTTTCCTTCAATGCTCGTTTCTCGCGAATTGAGGTAAAGCACGGCATGGAGAACCAATAAACTTCGAGTTCTGCGGGAGAGGTTCCGCCAGAAGAGCAACGGGTATACCGTTCGCCTGCATTTCCGAAGGTGGGAAACAGAATTCGTGCCGGTATTAATCCTTCGACAACTCTATCTCGTCATGTGCTGTCTGCTGCTTGCCAGCGGATGTGGTGCGGCAATTCAGCGCAATGGAACGGAGCAATTACTGTTGTCGGATTCCGTCGATCAAGCGATAGATCAGCTCGATCTTTCTCCGCTGGCGGGGCGTAAGGTCTATCTCGATACCGAGTACATGAAGACGTTCAAAGGTGCCAATGTCTTCATCAATTCAGACTACATCATTAGCGCGTTGCGACAAAAGTTGACAACCACCGGGTGTTTCATTCAAGCGACTCGTTTGGACGCTGATTATATCCTTGAGGCGCGTGTTGGTGCGTTAGGCACAGATTCGATGGAAGTCACGTATGGAATCCCGTCGAGCAATGGGCTCGGTGTGGCCGCTACCGCCCTGAGTGGGGTTCCTGCAGTTCCGGCCATTCCGGAGATCTCCGTCGGTAAACGCAATGGCGTGAAAGGAATTTCGAAGATCGTTGTATTTGCGTATCACCGTGAGACGAGCATTCCGGTTTGGCAGTCGGGAAGTGCAATCGCGCGCAGCGACGCGCGGGATTCGTGGTTCATGGGCGTAGGCCCGCTCACACGCGGAAGTGTTTACAACGGCACACTGCTGGCTGGAAATCGTATCAATTCGCCTTTCGAAAAGAAAAGTAAGACACACAAAGTGAAGCCACTCACAATGGCCGACAAACACAGCTATGTGCATCCGGCAGTGCTTGAACAACAACTGGCCGATGCCCAGGCAAATTCACAGCCCGCAGTCGAACAGGCCTCGCACGAACAACCCCAAACGCCAGCCGCGGTGCCGCCCGCCGCACCGACTCCGTAACGAATCGCTCTGCTCCTTCTGCCCACCGCTTTCGCAGACATTATTCAGAAGCCGCTTGACGCCGCTTTGCTTTTCGCCATGCTGTACTATATAGTGTAGTACAAATAGCGAGGTTAAGGTCATGCGAATTCAGGTGACAACCGGGTCCAGTATTCCGATCTATCGGCAGGTCGTTGATCAGATCCGGCATGGCGTTGCGACCGGGAGCATGCCTGTCGGGGAACAGATGCCAAGCGTTCGGGCCTTGGCGGGTGAACTTGTTCTGAACGCCAACACGATCGCGAAGGCCTATGCCGCTCTGGTGCGCGACGGCGTCCTGGAAAGTCAGCAGGGGCGAGGCTACTTCGTGGCGGCGCGGCGAGAGATTTTCACACGCAAGGAACGGCAGCGGCGGCTTGACGAAGTTATGGACCCATTTCTGTCCGAGGCGCTGACTCTGGGGTTCGACGCAGAACAGATTGTGGTCGAAGTGCAGAAGCGACTGGAGAAACTGGCTCAAGTGACGGATTGAGTTTTTTTCAGTGACGCAATTTTCCTTCTGGTGAGGTAACAGCAATGTTGGATCCCGTGATTCGAACGGACAGACTGACCCGGTACTTCAATCGACGTGCTGTTGTTCGTGATTTGAGCTTAGGAGTCCCACGCGGACAGGTCACGGCGTTGCTGGGACTGAATGGTGCGGGCAAGACAACCACCATTCGCATCATCATGGGTTTGCTGCGACCCACGCGAGGACGCTGCGAAGTGCTGGGACAAAACAGCAGTGGCCTTTCGCCGGAAGCCCGGATGCGGATCGGATACATGGTGGAAGGCCACTATCTGTATCCAGGCATGCGTGTCAGCGAGTGTGCCAAGTTTCAGCGTGCCGGATATTCCCGTTGGAACGATGCGCAGTTTGATCAAATCGTCAGTCACTTTGGCATTTCACAATCGACTCATGTGGCGCACCTGAGTCGCGGGCAGCGGGCTGGAGTCTGTTTGGCGCTTGTGCTGGCACCGGACCCGGAACTGCTGGTACTCGACGATCCGGCATTGGGACTCGACCCTGTCTCGCGTCGTGCGTTGAATGAAACACTGGTCGAATTCGCAGCGGACGGTCAGCGCACGGTGCTGTTGAGTTCCCATCTGCTGGATGACGTTGAACGTATTGCGGATCGTGTCATGCTGATGATCGATGGACGACTGCAGGTGGACACCACGCTGGACGATTTTCGTGACCGTGTCACAGGCTATGTACTGGAAGCCGACGTGGTTGACCCTGATCGCGTTGCCGCGATTCCCGGTTTGATTGAAGCGCGCCGCCTAGGCTGTCGACTGCATCTGACCGTCGCTGATGCCGATGAAGAAACATCGGCCGCTGTTGAACGGTTGCAAGGGTCGTCAGTGGAGTCGATCGATCTGCCTTTTACAGATTCGGTACTGGCATGGTTGTCGCGCAGTCGGCAGCAGCAGTCGTTTTTGGGTCGCAAACGTACGGGAGAACACGCATGACAACCATCTTTTGCAAGGAACTCAAGGATGTTCTGCGCTGGACGCCACTGGGTGTGATTGTGATCGGCCTGTTGTGTTGGCAGAAGATTCCTGGCTATGTCCATGGGTGCGCCAACGTTCCGTCCGCGATTGCAACCGGTGTGATCATTGGCAGCGGTTTGTTTGCTCTGGCGTTGGGTTTGTTGCAATCGCTGTTTGATCTTCGCACGGACGCTCGGGCGTTCCTGCTGCATCGTCCGATTGCAGACCGCGATATTTTCCGGGGAAAGCTGGCGGCCGGGTTTGTGGCGCATACGCTGGCGTGGGCGATCCCGTTGTTTCTGGCGGCGATTTATTTGGAATCCATCGGGCCGGAGCGTCTTCCCGTCACATGGTCGAACGTCATTCTGCCAGCCGTGTGTTGCGTGGTGTCGTTTCTGTTTCATCCGGCGGGAATGTGGATGGCCTGTCGTGAAGCGCGGTGGCTCGGTACAAAATGTCTGCCACTGGTATTGCCGGTTATCGCCTGCGTTGCTGCCCTAGCATTTCCGGAGTTCCAGTTTTTGCCGTGGGAGTGGGCTGTTCCCGCAGTCGCGATCGCTGTGCTGGCATGGATCATCGTTGCTGCTTCGAAACATGCACTGACGCATCAGACGTTTCTACCAGCTCCGGCGTCGGAAGAATCGTGGTCATGGTCGAACACGATCGGTCTCAGCACAGCAAGTACAGTGGCGATGGTGACGGTTGGCGCATTCCTGGGGTTGCTCACGATGTCACAGTCGTCGCTGAGTAGTTTGAAAGCTCGACGTCTGGCGACATCCGCCGATGGTCAGCTTTGGGAGATTGAGGAGACATGGAAGTCGCCCCGAGCCTACGACGACGCGCCTATTCACCGAACTGGTCGATCATTGACGGCTGATCGAGCTGACAATGCATCGTTCACAGAACTGGATGCGACGTGGCAGGAACAGCCCGTTGTTGCGCTGGCGATATCAACGCCGCAGATCACAGGAGGATTCGTCGGATATAGGTATCGATCGTCCAGCGCCTCGAAAGAGAATCAAGGTTCAATCTCTATCTATGAACGAGATGACAAGCTGTACCTTTATGGCCAGGTGAAAGGGTTGATTGGCACCGTCACACCGCAGGGGATTTTCAAGCCCAACGAAACGCCTCAGGGGGCATTCAGCAATCTGATTACTCTCGACCACTTTATCTACGAGGGACAGCATAACTTCTACAGGTCGCTGGGCGGGCTGCGACTGTTGGCCGACGACAGTGGCATCTATCAGCTTGATGTGGACGCCCGTCAATTGCGACTACTTTCGGATGTGCCAGCAAAAGGGATGGCGATCACGCTGCCATCGGATGAACGCCCGCCCGCTTTGTTGTGGACGCGCGACGAACAAACCGCTCATCGTTTTTCTATTCGCCCGCTGACGGAGAATCAGACTCTGCCGTCGATCGATTCGGAACTGGTCAAAGCAACTCACTCCTATCCACTGGCAAACATCGAACTCACGCCGGATGGCGAATGGTCTCTCGATTGGATCGACCGGCCGGACAAGACCGCCCTCTCCGTCGCGTCGGTGAGTGACAACGGCGCTGTCTTCATAGCGAACGATGCGTCACCCACATGGCGGTATCGATTCGGGCAATCCGACGGTTCAACCACTGCGTCGGGCGAACTGCCGGATATTGTGAATGCAGCACCAAACCTCCCATATGAGCCATTCTTGCTTCCGCCCGCTCTGATCACAGGATCGTTAGTCGTGGCGAAAATAGTTGATCCGGATTCCTACCCTACTGCGCAGGCTCCAGATTGGTGGTGGCTACTGGTAGTTTTGCACGCGATCATCGGTGGCCTCGGCGCATTCCTGTTGGCACGGTCTCGTGTCAGCTCGAATCAGACGCAACTGATCTGGCTGGTCATCGGAGTGCTCCTGGGCATACCGACATGGCTGGCCGTCGTTGCAGTCTATCCTCGACTGGTGGTTGAACACTGCACAGCCTGCCAGCGTCGGCGTCGCGTCGATACAGACCGCTGCGAACACTGTCATGTGGAATGGGAAGTACCGGAAAGAGTAGGCATCGAACTGATCGGCCCTCGTGAATTTATCACGGCTACCACCCGACACGTCCCAGCAGGATAGATGCGAACATCTTCACTTTGATTTTGGTCGGAATGCCACGATTTGTTCCGGGTTGGTTTCCAGCCGCGGACCACCGATGAGGTCAATGCAGTAAGGAATAGCGGGCATGACAGCGTCTAGGCATTCGCGGATCGCTTTCGGCTGGCCGGGCAGGTTTACGATCAGGCAGGATCCACGAATTCCGGCAGTCTGGCGGCTCAGGATGGCCGTGGGGACTTTCTCCAGAGACACTTTTCGCATGAGTTCCCCGAATCCGGGCATCATTTTTTTACAGACGTCCTCAGTCGCCTCCGGAGTCACATCGCGGAGTGCCGGGCCGGTTCCTCCGGTCGTGATAATCAGGCAGCAGTGCAATTCGTCGGCCATTTTTCGCAGGCTGGACGCGATCAACTGACGGTCGTCGGAAACCACTTGGTACTCCCTGATCCACTCTGGTGCCAGTGTTTTTTGCAGGTATTCGCAGATCGTAGGGCCGCCGAGATCTTCGTATTCACCTCGACTGGCTCGGTCTGATACGGTGAGTACACCAATTCGGGTTATTGCTTGCATCAGTGGGAACTCAAACGAACACATCTGGAGACTCAGCCTGCGGCAATGTTTGCAGCCTTGAAATTCCGGACGAGTCTCGCCCTGAAAAGCTTCCCAATCATGGCAGTCTGTCTATCATGCCGCAACAGCGTGCAGCAAATGATCCCGAAAACGGTCATGAGATTCCTGATGATTTTTTGCTACACTTCTGCCGCTCGTTCCAACCTTTTGCAAAGTTGCTCTCACCGAGCTGACTGACAATGCCCAAAACAACTTCAATTCCGTCTTCGGCTCCTTCGTTTCTGGAGTCGTCGGATTCAGATGCCGAGCCTGCCCAGCCGTCTGAAACTCAATCCGTAAAAACCGGCATTCAGTTGGGTGCTCAGAACCTTGAGTTTGCCGAATCGCAACTGGAAAGTTATCTTCGAGATCGCAACTCCGTGTCACCGGACTGGCGCGATTATTTCGACGACCTGAAGGTTGTCGATTCCGGATTGACACCGGAGAGTCTGCATGTCCCGTTTCAGGCAAGCAGTATTTTTCGCCGAAGCACCGCTGTACGCATTGATCCGTCAACGTCCGACGCAGTCATTCTTCAGGAGAGGCTGGATCAGCTTGTTCGCAGCTATCGTGTCCGCGGGCACATCATCGCGAAGATTGATCCGCTCAATGCCGAACGTCCGCAACCTGCCGAACTGGATCCGGCGTTCTACGGTTTTACCGAGGAACACGATAATCGCCAATTCTCGACTCAGTGGGCTGGCGGTCCGGACACGCGTACGTTGCGCGAGATGCTGACATGGCTGCAGACGACGTACTGCCGTTCCATCGGTGTGCAGTTCATGCATATCGACAGTATGCAGGTTCGGCAGTGGTTGCAGGATCGCATGGAACGCACGGCGAATCGATTGAAGTTGTCTCGATCTGAACAGATCCGGATTCTGGAACGACTCAGCGATGCCGTCGTGTTTGAAGAGTTCGTGCAGAAGAAATATGTCGGCGCGAAGAGTTTTTCACTCGAAGGTGCAGAAAGCCTGGTTCCACTTCTGGACATGGCGATTGAACGAGCCGGAAGTCAGGGTACGGAACTGATTGTGCTTGGAATGGCCCATCGCGGGCGGCTCAACATTCTCGCCAACATCATGGGCAAGAAACCGTCAAAAATCTTCCGCGAATTTGATGACGTGGATCCACAGTTGAAAATGGGTCGTGGTGACGTGAAGTATCATCTTGGATACAGCACGGATCGGATGACTTCGTCCGGACAGAAGGTGCATCTTACTCTGTGCTTCAATCCCAGCCATCTGGAATTTGTCAATCCGGTCGCACTCGGGCGGCTGCGTGCGAAGCAGGATCGCAGTGGCGACAGCGACCGTCGGAGAAGCTGCGTGATTTTGATTCACGGCGACGCCGCGTTTGCCGGTGAAGGCGTCAGTCAGGAAACGCTGAACCTGAGTGAACTTCCCGGCTATCAGACCGGCGGCACGGTTCACATCATCGTGAACAATCAGATTGGTTTTACGACTTCGCCTTCCGAGGCACGGTCCTGCACATATGCGACCGATGTCGCGCGAATGCTGCAAATTCCAATCTTCCATGTGAATGGCGAAGATCCGGAAGCGGTCGCGCAGGTGGTGCAGCTGGCGATGGACTTCCGAGCGAAGTTTCAGCGCGACGTGATTATTGACATGTACTGTTTTCGTCGGCGAGGCCACAACGAAGGTGATGAGCCCGCGTTCACTCAGCCCGCGATGTATAAATTGATTCGCAGTCGCCAGACAGTCTTCAACAGCTTCCTAGATTCGGTCGTCACACTTTGCGAGGTGACGAAAGAAGAGGGAGCAGAGATCGTAGCGCGTCGTGGCCAGATGCTCGATGCCGAATTGCTGGAAGCTCGAAAGGACGACTTCAAGTATCTTGAAGAGAGCGGCGGAGGTATGTGGAAAGGCTACTTCGGCGGAGACTGTCGCGAAGCAGATTCGCCGGCAACCGCCGTTTCCGGAGACGTAATTCAGCGAGTGATGAGCGCGCTCACCACGCCACCGGAAGGTTTTACACCGCACGTCAAGGTGGAAATGGTGCTGAAGTCGCGCCGTGAAATGGCAGCTGGTGACAAACCATTCGACTGGGGTGGTGCTGAGATCGCGGCGATGGGAACTCTTGTCGCCGAAGGAACTCGTTTGCGTTTTAGTGGTCAGGACGTCCGCCGCGGTACTTTCAGTCATCGCCACGCTGCACTCTACGATGCAAATGATGGTCGGGTCTGGATGGGATTGCAGGATCTGACAGCGTGTCCTGAGCGTGTCGAGATTTTCAACAGCCCCCTTTCAGAAGTTGGCGTACTTGGCTTTGAATATGGCTACAGCCTGGACTGTCCTGACGGCCTGGTGATGTGGGAGGCCCAGTTCGGCGACTTTGTTAACGTGGCTCAGGTCATCATTGATCAGTTTATCGCCAGTGGCGAAGACAAGTGGAAACGCCTGAGCGGCATTGTGCTGCTGCTGCCACATGGAATGGAAGGGCAGGGGCCTGAACATTCCAGTGCGAGACTGGAGCGTTTTCTGGCGATGGCCGCAGAGGATAATATTCAGGTTGTGAATCCAACCACGCCGGCTCAGTATTTTCACATGCTCCGGCGTCAGGCGCTTCGACGCTGGAAAAAGCCGCTGATTGTAATGACGCCGAAGAGTCTGCTGCGTCACAAGGATGCGGTCTCTTCGTTCTCCGAACTGTCACATGGGGAGTTTCACGAAGTACTGCCGGATGTTGCGAAATCTCCGGAAGACGTGAAGCGAATCCTCCTGTGTTCGGGCAAGGTCTATTACGATCTGGTGGCCTATCGGGATGAAGCCAAACGTGATGACGTGGCCATCATCCGGATCGAACAACTTTATCCGTTTCCTGCAAAGGCATTGGAAGAAGCGTTATCGAAATATTCAAAGAAATCTTCTTTGTTCTGGGTTCAGGAAGAACCTCGCAACATGGGCGCGTGGGGTTACTTAAGAACTCGTTTCGGCGAACGTCTGCTGGAACAGTATCCTTATCGTGGAATCTGTCGTCCGGAATCCGCCAGCCCGGCTACGGGTTCCGCGACAAGTCATAAGATCGAACAGCAAAACATTCTGAAACAGGCATTTGAACTGGTATGAGCACGCAGGACATTGAAATCAAAGTTCCTCAACTGGGTGAGTCCATTTCCGAAGCCTTCGTCGGCGAATGGTATGTCAAAGAAGGCGCCTACGTTGCGCCGGATGCCAAAGTGGTGGGACTGGAAACCGACAAGGCAACGTTCGATATCCCTGCGCAGGCGGGCGGTATCGTCAGCAAAATTCTGAAGAACGCCGGCGAGACGGCTGCGATCGGCGAAGTTATCGGCTTCCTGCGCCGCGCCGAAGCACCAGCAGCCAATACGGCTTCCATTGCCGCTCCGGCCGCGTCACCTCCGGTTGCGGCCGCAGCGAAGTCGGCGGATGTTAAGGGCGGTGGGCATGTGATGCCAGCTGCGGAACGCATGATGGCTGACAACAAACTTGTGGCCGGTTCAGTACAAGGTACAGGGCCGAGCGGACGCATTCTTAAGGAAGACGTCATTCGGACGGTCCAGTCGGGATCGGCCCCGGTGCGTGTCGGCGGAATTCGTGAAACCCGCAAAATGCCTCTTAGTCCGATTCGTCAGACGATTGCCAAACGTCTTGTCGAAGCACAACAGACTGCTGCACTGCTGACGACGTTCAACGAAGTCGATATGTCAGCAATCAAGAAATTGCGAGAATCCTACAAAGACGTCTTCGAAAAAAAATATGGTGCAAAGCTGGGCTTCATGTCGTTTTTCGTCCGCGCTGTTGTTTCAGGATTGCAGCAGTTTCCACAGGTGAATGCGCAGATGCATGGTCGCGAACTAACCTACTTCAATTACTGTGATGTGGGTATCGCGATTGGCGGAGGCAAGGGACTTGTCGTCCCCGTGCTGCGTAACGCCGAAAATATGAGCTTTGCTGACATCGAACTGGCCATCATTGAACTGGCGGGCCGTGCAAAGAATAACCAGATTACTTTGGAAGAACTGGAAGGCGGCACGTTCACGATTACGAACGGTGGTGTGTACGGCTCGCTGCTGTCCACACCGATCGTTAATCCTCCCCAAAGCGGCGTACTGGGAATGCATGGCATCTTCGATCGACCGGTCGCTGTGAATGGTGAGGTCGTGATTCGCCCGATGATGTATCTGGCGCTGACCTACGACCATCGCGTCGTCGATGGACGCGAAGCCGTATCGTTCCTGAAGCTCGTGAAGGATTTGATCGAAGATCCAACGCGACTGATTCTGGAAGTTTGACGAAGATCAATGGTCCGCGTCTTTGTTTAACGGCGAGCCGCAGGCGCAGGTGAGACGGATCTGAATTAATTCAGTGCGCTTACGCCTGCGGCTCGCCGTTAAACGATTTTCTCAACCTCGTATGCTGTTACTGACTCAGGTGTTTCCTCAATGTCCGAAGCGTTTGATCTGGTTGTTGTTGGTGCCGGTCCAGGCGGCTATGTCGCTGCAATTCGTGCGGCGCAACTCGGGATGAAAGTCGCCGTTGTGGAACGCGAAAAACAGCTCGGCGGAACGTGTCTGCGTGTCGGTTGTATTCCCAGCAAGGCATTGTTGGAAACTAGCGAACTGTATGAACAGTCTCAGAAGCACTTTGCCGAACGCGGCTTGATAATGCAGGGCGTGTCGCTTGATATCGCTCAGATGATGAAGCACAAGGAAGGAGTTGTCAGCACTCTGGATGGTGGCATTCAGGGCCTGCTGAAGAAGAACAAGGTCGAACGCTTTTTTGGTCACGGAAAATTGAAAGGTAACGGCGTTGTTGAAGTGGCTGGCGATGCTCCGGTCACACTTACGGGGAAAAAGATTTTGATCGCCACCGGCAGCGTATCGACTTCACTTCCTGGTATCCAGCCGGACGGAGATCGGATCGGGACCAGTACCGAAGCCATCGCATGGCCAGAAGTTCCGGAGCACCTTGTTGTCATCGGTGCAGGAGTGATCGGGCTGGAACTGGGCACGGTCTGGCGTCGGCTGGGATCGCAGGTCACGGTACTGGAATATCTGCCTCGCATACTGCCGGGCGTAGATGAACAGGTGGCAACGGAGGCAAAGAAGATCTTCGAAAAGCAGGGACTGATTTTTAGGCTCGGAACTAAAGTCACATCCGTCATGGCGTCCGGGAAAACCTGTACCGTTCAGATGGAAGGTGCAGAACCGATCACATGTGATCGAGTCCTTATTTCCGTGGGCCGCAAGCCTTGTACTGATAATCTGGGACTTGAAGACGCAGGTGTTCAGAAGGACAATCGCGGTTTTATTCAGGTCAACGCGGGCTACCAGACTACAGCATCGGGAGTCTATGCCGTTGGTGATGTGATCGGCGGGGCGATGCTGGCGCACAAGGCGGAAGAAGAAGGCATTGCGTGTATTGAAAAGATGGTGACCGGTCACAGTCACATCAATTACGGCACAATTCCCGCTGTCATTTACACTCAACCGGAAATTGCGTCCACCGGTGCTAATGAAGACGCTCTCAGGCAGGCAGGAGTCAAATACAAGTCCGGCCGCTTCAACTTCTCGGCGAACGGCCGCGCTCGTGCCGCCGGACACACAGACGGCTTCGTTAAGGTACTCGCGGACGAAGCCACAGATCGAGTCCTCGGAGTTCACATCATCGGAGCGCATGCTGGAGAACTCATCCACGAAGCCTCCGTCGCCATGGAGTTCGGCGCCAGTAGCGAAGACATTGCCCGCTGCTGCCATGCTCATCCCACGTTGTCCGAAGCCATCAAAGAAGCGGCAATGGCAGTAGATAAGAGGGCCATTCATTCTTAAAGATCTCGGCCTGTCAGCATCCGAGCCGACGCTGGCAGCGTCGGCCCACGATGTTAGATGTCCGCAAACAAAAGCCCGAAACTCACGACTGACCACCTCGCCGCCAGCGGCAGCAACCCCCAAGAAATATGTGTCATCCTCCGATCTGCCGTTGAGAGTGTCATCTCTCAACCCGCCACGGAGAATGTCGTTGCCAATCGCCATTCTCCCCGGCGTTTCTCGCGGCGGGAGTACTGTGGCTGCGGGACTTGTCTGCGGACTGAAGCGACCGGATGCCGCTCGATTTTCGTTCTTCATCGCAATCCCTGCGATTGGCGGAGCGAAGTTGCTGGAACTGCTCAAAATCCTGAGAGGCAAAGTTGCAGTGGATGTAGCATGGTAGCCAATGCTGCTCGGCGGGGTGATCAGTTTTGTAGTGGGTGTGATGTGTCTGCGCTGGCTGATTCGCCTGCTGGTGGCCGACCGCCTGCACTGGTTTGCGATTTACTGTCTGATCGTTGGAAGTCTGACGATTGCGTGGCAATCTGAGTTGTTTGTTCGTTGACAACTGATCGCATGGTTTGTCCGAACGCGGCACCGGCGATCGCCAGAAATCCGGCGGCAATCGACACAACTGTGGACCACTGCAATCGTTTGCGGCTGAAAACTTCGATCCGGGAATTATCGACCGGACGACAACTGGCAATTGCGACAGTCGGCTGCGAGTGACCAATGAATCTCTGAATAAATTCAGTGCGTGACGAGCTAAGCTGCTTTCCAAGCGCGTCGGACGTGGGGAGTGGTTCAGTCGTCGTGGCAGCCGCCGAATCGTCTGGCTGTGATCGCGTCAAACCGACGGTCAGTTCTGCCTGCAGCACTGCATCGAGATCATCGACTGGAACGGCTCGCACATCCTGCAAAAACTGAGGTCGTTCGCCTTCGGAACTGGCCACCGTCACACTCCGGCGAGTCTCGCAGTCGGCAGGGAACGGAGCGGCAAACTGCAGTGTCGTAGAAGCAAAACCATTTTTTGCTCGTTCGCTCATCCAGCGAATCTGAATCACTGTAACTGGTTTCGTGAGTTCCACCGTCACTTTGTCGCGTGCGGCATCTTCCCAGCGAATCGCATCTTCCGTTTCCAGTTCGGTGACGACCGTACAGTTCGGAATGATCACCGAGCAGCGTCCTGGGGTGCGAGCTGTGAAAATCATCAGCGTCGTCTGACCAACGGCCGACTGGTTAGGATTGGACCACAGCGTGGAGTCCGACACTGCGAACAGCGAGCGCACGGCTTCTGTGTTTGGAACGTCCACAACGATATTCCAGGGGACGATCAACTGCATTCCGGAGTCAGACAGCTCAACCGCCTGCCCGATCAAATGTGGCTTTATCGCGGCCAGATCCTTGCCAAATCCAAGCGAGCTGGAAGTCCTGAGCCATGCCGGAATTGTGGTGTTAGCTGGCACGCTGTTAATCGTGCCCGGCGCAGTGTCCAGCGGAATCAACAGTCGTTCGTTCCATTGAATGCGGTCGGAAATCTCGGGCCACGCAAAGGTCATTGATTCTTCACCGCGCTGAGATTCAGGAATTGGCATGCTCCACACGATCATGAAATCCGGCTGGTCAAAGAGTTCCCGAATCACTTCCTGACCAGCGATGAATTCATTCGCTTCACGAATTAAAGGCAATTGGAGGCCATCGACGAGCACAGAAGGTTCTGTCAAAAACTCCACGTCATCTCCGAACTTCATTTCCAGTGGACCAAGGCTGCCGGACCACTGAGACAGGCGGATGACAAAGGCAACCTGATCGATGGATCGCAGTACAGCGACTGAGCCGATTGGTTCGACGGGCCGCAGGCGTTGCAGGACAATCGGGTCTGATTCCTCCACGATCTGCATTCTGACTACAGTGCCTGGAGGCAGCAGATCGTTACTGACGATCCGCTCATTTGGCACCGCACCGCCTAGTTTTTCAAAGGCCAGCCCAAGGCCATCCTGATCGGTCAGTTCAAGGACCGATTCCAGAATCTCTGCGTCGTGTACATGAGGGCTGTGCAGCTCGATTCTCGTATCGTCCGGACGCAGAAGTTGTCTACCGGAGATCTTCAGAATGTGAAGCCCAGTGGTTCCTTCTTTCAACTGTACCACCAGTCGATCACCGCGACGATGCCAGGACGAAAGTCGATTGGCTTCACCGGCATTCGCCTGCACGTCCGTAATTTCAATGTCGGAACTGACTGTCAGACGATGACGAAACACGGGCAGTACGGCTGTGTCGATATCGATCTGACATTTCCAGTCGATGCGTTGATTCTGCAGCAAGAAATTCTGGGCGATCCGAACTTCGTTCAGGCTGTTGCGAGCTGTCAGGCGGACCACACATTCGGGAATTCCGCTGGGTACCATAAAGACGCTGTCGGAACGACGCAGCCATTGTCCCCATGCGGTCTGGGCGTCTGCGAACGCCAGAGTGGTGACCTGATCATCATCGACAGGCAACACAGAGAAAACGGGATTGACTCGTACCGCCAGCAATAAATTTGGGGAGACCACACAGTCTACAAACTGATGAATCAGTTCGGCAATCGGAATTCTGCGCTGTTGCAGTGGTGACGATGCAATCGACTTGAGTTGCAGCGACAGAACAAACTCATTTCCGATGGCGTTTGGCAGCAGGATTGTGGCGATACGACCCTGCGTGGACCACAACAGGTCTCCTCCGCTGACACTATCAACAGAAACCAGTTGATAGCCCTGAGGCACATTATAACGCACTTCAGGGGAGAGCGGATTCCAGCGGGAAAAGCGGCAGAAGCAGGAGAGCACAGGTTGTTCGGCTACTACTTCGGCGATGATCAGCATCTCGACTGTCGCCAGTTGGGGAGGGCTTTTTTCAATGTCCGACTGAAATAATCGGACGTCGATACCTTCCGACATCGCCAGGCTGCTCAGTTGAATTGCACCATCGGTCGGTTTCCATTGCACGACGCCAGCTGGAGTCTGCGCGCGGACGCCGGTAAACAGTCCGTCTGGTGTGGAGACTTTGATTTCAGCGATCGGGCAGGGCAGGGCGGGCAGGCGAAACTGCAAACCGGAAGCCTGACGTGTCGTGACGGGCCGCAAGCGACATTCGATCTGGTGCATGGTGAAGGCGGCGAGTGGTCCCGCATCGACGGCAGCGGATGGAATTGTGTCGTCGCCACGATTGCCATGTGTACTGTCTGCAAAATGTGCCAGCCTGCGAGTCGGCAGCAGTGATGAGGCAGGGACACGAATGAGAATCGCGTTTGGCCCATCGGGTTCCGGCAGTACCTTAGCGCCGTCGATCGTACATTGCACCAGTCTGGAACCCTGCAATGGGATTCGCAGCAGGCACAGTTCGTCGCCGCTCACGGCAGCGACTTCCAGTTTGAGCAGCAATTCGACAGATTCGGCAGACTCAGCCAAAATCTCTGCCTGCAGTGACGTGACGACCGCAGCAGGCAAAGTTAATCGTTCGGCGGCGATTTTTTTTCGCCATTTTTCGAGGACTGTTGTTCGTACATACGCTACGTCGCTGTCCGGAAGCGGCGTTTCCGGCAACAGAACATCCGGCAAAGTCTCGGTGGGTTGCCAAACGTTGCCAGGGACTACAGATGCTTGTGAATTGGCAGCCTGTTGTCCGACAGAAAGATGCGCAGTGATGAGCCACAGAAACAGGGCCGCAGTCGATCGAAGAAACGTTATTCTGCTGAATGATCGCAACCATTGCCAGCGCGTCACGGTTATGATGGTCAGACCGATGATAAGTCCCCAGAACATTCCTTTGAGGATCGCTTCTGTAATCGAAATCGTCATCGTAAAGCTGATTCCCAGCAGGCCGAACGCTACGAGCGAAAACACCAGACGGTATTCCAGCACGGCATTTCGAAGAACAATGCTAAGTGCAACCAGCAGCATCGCCATGCCAGCCTCAATTGCCAGACGACGACGCAATTGTGTGACCTGGACGGCAATTGGCAGTTCAGAATGCACTGTGTCGATGAGCGTACGTTGCTGCCAGCCCAGCGTTGTGGCCAGTTGCCAGTGCGAGATAAAATTTCGGATCTCTGCGGGCACATTCGCGCCCGGAATCAGCTGCGAATTTCCGTCCCGTGATTCGGACGCAGTCATCAGTCGATCCAGAATGTGTAACACGTCTGTTGGATCGGATGCAGCAAAACTTGTCGCGGCAGCGCGGAGTTCGAGTTGACGACTCACGAGCAGATGATGCGTACATTGCGGCACGGAAAGTTCGCGCAGGAACAATCGAGGAAGTTCCCGAATGCCGGTGATGCTGCCCGTTCGTTCCGCCGGTTCGGTCCAGGTCAGCAGAACCTGACAATCGACCGGCGACACGGGCAGCGGGATGGCAAACCCATCAGCTGTTTCGCGAAGCTGGACGCGATGGCCATTCACAAGAACCAGCGGACGAATGTCCGGAGGCAGCGCGAGTGGCAGAGAATTCTGTCCGGCACTGCGGCTGACGTTGGCGACGGCGAGGACCTGTTGATTCAGGCCGCCCCGGTGGTCATCAATCATGTGCAGCATGTGGACGTCGATTGTCTGGCCGAATTGAATTCCGGGATTGTGTCCCAACATCAGCGGCACGATGGTTGGTACGGTTGGAAGCTCCCAGCTTGTGGACTGATCGTCTGATCCGGTGACTCCTGAGATTTCAGATATTGACAGCTTCAGCCCCATCGCTGTGAGTTGTCCCTCATCGGAAGAAAACAGACGCAGTGTTCCCTGAATCGGAAGATTAGTGCTGGGCATCGGAATCGTGGCGACGATCTCCTGCCCGGTAGGTTGTCTTGACTCACTGCGAAGCACGTTCGAGAGCCCCAACCGACGTCCGGCAAGATCCAGCGACCAACCCTGCCAATCCTGCGGTTCGCTGGCCGCATCGTTGCGTCGCACGGGTACCGGTTCACCGTCGAGAGACCATCGCAAATCACTTGCAGAGCGGGCCGGAGTCAGCAGCGTCAGGGACTCACCAAACTGCTGGTCGGCGGGTAGCACAATTCGAGAGGTTTCGACGATCTGGCCTTCCACAATCCGCACTGCATGTTCCAGTTCAATGACGTTTTTGTGTGGCGTGTCGGCAGCGATCGCAGCAGCCAGTTGGGTCGATTGTGAAGCACCGACCGCATAGAACTGCCCGCCGCCACTCAGTATCGATTTTGATAGCCATGCCATTGAGCTACGGACGTCATCCGGTGTGAGCGCCCGTCGTCCGGCACTCCAGCGACGCTGCAGTTCGGTGCTGAGCGTAAACGCGGGCGGAAATACGACAATGGCATTGCTGCGTTCGATGTGGCGATTTTCTGCGAGCGGCAAATTGATCGTGCGCGTGTCTGAGGCGTCGGATTGCCGAAACTGAATCTCGACGACTCGCGACGCGCCGGGTTCCAGAGATTCGGGCAAATGCAGCGTCAATGGTGACGTGGCCGCTTCGGGATCACGCTGCGGAAATTCAAAAAACAACGCGCGGGAATTGGATGCATAGCGAGCTGCGATCACCTGCCAGCCCTGCGAGATCGGCCACTGCAGTTCTACCACAGACGCTCCTTCGCATTGCACATTCACCAGACAACGGACAGTGGCAAGTCGTCCGGCCGATTCGACCAGTGTGGCGACGGAATCGGCCAGACGCGATTCGCTCATGGAAGTCCGCGCGATGGCCGATGCTTCGGGCAGGAACTGAATGAGCTGATATTCACGGCCCTGATCCAGACCCGTCACGATGTCCCGTTCCTGAATTCCAACCAGTGTCCATTCTTCAAGGTGAACAGAACGCGGCAGCAACACACTGATCTGACCGATCGGTACGAGGATCGGTCCGTGCTGTTCGTCGTTGCGGCTGAACCACTGAACCGGCGACAGCATGGGCAGATCCCATGATTCTGTCTGAGGCATTACTGCGGCGGCAGAGACATTGAGGATAGCGGATTCGGACGCTTCCGGTAACAACATGTTCAGGATCTGTTGTCCGTTTTCTTCAGTCACCTTCCATTCGACCGGGCGTTTATCTTCCAGCATCACGTCGGCCACGCGTACGCGACTGGAAACTTTCGCGGTCAATCGAGCGCGGCTGTTGAGTTCCGTGGGCAAGCCAATTGTCCAGCGGGAATTCAGGATGTCCCCCGCCAGCACATGTGTGGCATTGAATGCTGTCAGCGGCATAGGATCCTGAGACAGAATCAAGCGTTGTTCGCGGCAACTAAAGGTCAGCCGGGCGGCGTCACTAGGTAAAATAGTCCACTTTTTCAACTCACCGGCGTCTGTCGCGGCGGCGACTGGATCCGGACCCAGCACAAGGCTGCCAGCGCTGGTAACCAGAATTTTTGGGTTCGTCAAAAGTTCAAATCGCGATGTCGTCGCGATGGGCAATTCGAGGCGAAAAGTCACAACTTCGCCAGTCACAAGTCCGTCGGACGTCCATGATCCAGTGAGATTCTCCTGAAAACCGGGTTTGAGCAAAAACAGACGTCGCGCGGAATCAGAACCAAGTTCGACGGAACTTTGTTGATCCGAGATTCTCAACTGCTGCAGATTGGTCTGACCAATCAATAATGGTTCGGCATCGAAAGGGTGTGATTCGGGATAGATATCAAATTCCAGTTGCCCGTGATCCAGACGTGTTCCGTTCAGCCTGGCCGAATAGCGTGCTGCGCGAATCCGAGGCAGCCCTCCAGGCTCAGGTGCGGCGCTGCGATCATTTCGGAGCAGATCATGAAGCTGATCGCGGGGCACGGGAACGAAGGCATTGCCTGCAATGCGTTTTCGTAATTCATCGAGCGGCACTCGCTCCACCAACACGCCTGGCAGTTCAGCGTCGCGCGCAGGAACTGCTTCGCTCGCCACATCGGGCGGGCCTTGCAGTACTGCGAACAGCAAAAGGAGCCAAAGTGTCATTATGTAATTCCGTAATGTTCTCAGCGGGCTGGCGCTAGCCACCGGTAACTGTTAGTGCGATTCCTGGCTCGCCATACGACGTCGACGGCTGGCGCCGTGCCGCTCACGCCGGACAACTTTACACGAACGAGCTGACATTAAAATCTGATCGAGTTCCGGATGGGGCCACTGCGGGTTCTGAACGTTCCACGTCTGAGTGAGACAGCATCCCAGAGTAACCAAAGACGGTTGGATACTCGCCCACCTGTGCCGCTTTCGGAAACCGCATACGCTTGTCGGAAATTATCCGCTGGAAGATCACCGATACCGCGCCGAACACGACACCCATTGCCACATACGGTGCCAGCAGCGAAGTCCATTCAGGAACGATCAGCCACGCCACGGGTGCAATGCATCCCACCAGCAGCAATGGCACGATGATGGTAATTCGCCGCAACGCTGACAACGCCACGTAGAATATTACACAGACAACCGCGCTAATGAGCAGCAATGAAACGAAGGGAACCAGAATCAACGGCAATTCTCCGGATTCTGCAGAGCCGAAGAATAAGTCTTGGTGGTCGGACAGTGACATCCAGTCCTTCAGTTGCTCCATTGCGGTATTCTGCATCTCAGTCGGATACGGCGACAGAACGGCTTTCAATTGTCGTTCCGAAGTCAAGCGGGCACTCTCGCCCCACATCAGCAGAGCAACGCCACGATGTGTAAGCGAAATAAAGTCGGTTGAAGCGCTGGCCATCTGGAATTCGTCCTGCGATCCAGTGCACCAGACGACCGGAACCGCCGACGATTCACCGACAATGATCGCGCGTTCCAGCGCTGCATTCAGCCAGAGTGACGAATCCTGAGGCAGGCGGTCTCGGATTCGAATCTCAACTATGTGTGGACCGACGTGTGTTGCGCCCGGTGTCGATCCGGTTGTATTGCTGTTTGTTGGCCCCGCTGCAGGCCCTGTGGTCCGCGTCGAAATTTGCCAGCGACAGATGTCGCGTTCGACAATGTTCTCCGGTTGAATGTTGCCGCGCAGCAGGGCTTCACGGGATGTCAACGACTGCTGGTCAATCAGAATTGCATCCAGACTGGCATTGAGCCGTGTTTCAACACTGATTACGCCGGGAAGCGTTTCGTAGATTGCCAGCGTTGTTGTGATCGCCTGATTTCCAAGGATCTGAGTCCGAGCGAGAATCAAATCGGGACTGTCGCCGGACTTCAGCGTCAGCCCTTGTTGCCAGCGCAGGGGAATTGTCGTTACCGGCTTGCTTGTATGCCAGGCCGCATCGAATTTTTCGGAGTACACCGGTTGCCAGTTTGTTGCGTCCTGCACGGTCAATCCGGTGCCTGATCCGGTCCCAGCTTCGATGCTCAGCACTTCTGCAGATTCCGGCAGGATCAGCGGCAAGGGATCCGTTGGGGCCGTCGGTGGCCATAAATAATGGACATCGAACGTCAGACTTCCACGCCGGGCTTCCGGCAGGCGAAAACTCCAGTGTGTCTCAGAGTCTCTTGTGTGTCGCAGGACTTCGGACTGACCAGAGATGCGAACCGTCGGACGAATGCCGACTGGAACGCTGAGTGATAAACTGGACAGATCTCGGTGCTCAATTTCAAGACCGATTGTTTCCAGCACTTCAATTGCGGTACCGCGAGGCTGCATTCCAAGACGAATGTTCGCGCGCACCGAAGGTGCCTGTGCCGGAAGTTCCAGACGAATGGGAATCGACGCATCGTCGTGCAGCCAGCTTTCTGATTTGAGTCCTGATCCGGCGGAAACCGGGGACGCAGGAGTCGGCAATGGAACAGTCGGCAACGGTTCCCCTGTTCCCATGCTGATGGGACGAATGGAGAATTCATCGGATTCGATTGTCGTCAGCACAAACGGCTGACCGCGTCTCGCCTGAATTTCGGGACAACGCAGCTGTGTGGCTCCGGAACGCACGGCAGCTAGCGGAGCATACGCGCGGAACTCCACTGTGAATTCCCCGGACTGCCGTTCGCGAAACGTCATCTGCAGCACATCTGTTTCACTTTCCGACTGCTGCGTTGAAAGTGGCACACTGGTCTTGCTGGAAATCAGCCGCGTTGTGCCGGGCAGAATCTGCCATTCGCCGCTCGAATAACCGGGCCAGTATATCGAAAGATCCAGCAGCGAACCCGTCAAAACACTGATCGGATAGCGTGCGGTCAGGATTACGTTTTGCAGGTCGGGTTGCAGCGTGATTTCGGGCGAAACGGCAAACTGAGCTTCGGTCTCTTCGACATGCAGCACGACATGAGATTCGGTCGAACGCATCCGAAACGCTGTGGCGGCGACGCTGAGATCCGTCTCAGAAGTCACACGCTTTCGCTGGGCTCCTTCAACGACGGTCTGTTGCACAAGCAGACCTGTTGGAAACAAAATGTCCAGATCGCCCGACTGTACGTTGGCATCCTGAATCGAGGGAAGTGCAACGCGGATGTCCTGAGGGAACGAGCGATTTGTAAGCTCCAGATCGAACGACAGTGTCAGCGCTCCTTCTGTGGCAGTCGTAAGTCGCACTAACGCTGTCACGGCCTGAGACCCTGTCCCTGCCCCGGAAGCCATTTTTTCAAAGTTGTTGAGCACAGAGATGCCGCTCGAATTTCTGGCATCGATTTCCTGTGGTTGAAATCCTTCCGGAAATGTGATGCGCAGTTCGCTGATCGGACTTCCGCTCACCTGCAATTGCTGAGTCCCTGTCAGATTTACAGGAATGGTTGTCAGGTCCAGCTTCATGCGATTCTGAACCTGGATGACGGGCTTCTGGGCCACATGTTGCACGACGTCCGACCACGACAGGCTGAACACCTGCGCCAGCCCCCAGAATTCCACGGAGCGAACACCCTTGTCGTCGCGCATGGGTTTATCGACTGAACCTGTCGGCAGTGACTGCAATTCTACAGGCAACGCGAACGTGATGTCAGCGTGCGATACCGTCGCAGATGGAAGATTAAGATTCAGCTGACGCACGCCAGGTGCCAATGAACGCGCCTTGCCAACCAATTCTAAGTTGACCGTGTGCAGGCCTGACCCAAACAGGTGCCATTGCCGTGCGTTCTGTTCACCGGATGTCAGCACCGCCTGAGTATTCAGTTCGTCGGATTTGTGAACGAAATGCGTTACAAACACATCGCCAAACGAGATCGGGATTGTGACCCATTCCTCGGCCGGACGAACCTGAATCTGTAATTCAATTTTCAAAGTCACGACATCGCGATCGACGACCGCTGAAAGTTCCTGCTGCGCAATCGTATACAGTGGCACAGCCAGCTGTTCCAAACCTCGCTGAAGCAGTTCATCGATGATTCGATCAATCGGCAGCAGTTCGCGGTAAGGAATGAGATCACCAGACTCTGTTCGCAGCAGCACATCGGCTTTAGGGGCCTGCGGATTTGATGCAGCAGGCCCCGTGTCCGGAGGCGCTACAGGCGTTGTCACGGGTGACACCGTTCCGGATTCCTGCGCGCGCAGCATCGAAAATCCGGTCAGGCCGGGAAGTGAAAACAGCATCAGCAGCAAAAGTCGGACAATTGCCATACTGTATAGTCTACGCGGAATTCGGCGTCTGGAGAAGACGTCGAGGAAATTCAGCCCAATGCGGTTACTAGTTTTTGACCGAGTAACGCAGTGCTGGCAGACAACAGGTCTGGGACGAAAACATCGAATGTGCTGCCATCGAGCTTTGTGATGGTTCCACCGGTTTCCGCGACCAGCAGGGCTCCGGCAGCGACGTCCCAGGGATGCAGGCTGCTGGACCAGAAGCAGTCGATGCGGCCGCTGGCGACATACGCAAGATTCAGCGCCGCCGACCCAGATCGCTGTACGGTTTGCAGTTTTGTGAGCGCTTTCAGAAACCTTTTGACGGCCGGATTTTCCGGGTCTGTCGCCACCGGCAGACTGGCCATTCCCATGGCGAATTTGAGTTCACATTCCCCTGAAGACCGGATCGGCTGGCCGTTCAGCGTCGCTCCGTTTCCGTACGCCGCAGCAAATGTTTCGTTCCGTGTTGGATCATAAATGACGCCGACTTCGATGTGATCGCGAATCCAGAGTCCGATCGAAACGGCATAATACGGAAAGCCATGTACGTAGTTGGAAGTGCCGTCGAGCGGATCGATAATCCAGAAGGCTTCGGTGGCTGCGTCTCGATCGTTGAGGTTTTCTTCCCCCAGAAAGCCGTGCTGAGGAAACTGGTTTTTCAGAGTTTGCACAATCGCCGCCTGTGACGCCTCATCGGCTTCTGTCACCAGATTGGCGCGGCTCTTTTCGCGAACTGAAAAACGACCGATCCAGTCCTGAAGAAGGCGTCCTCCAACATGCGCCGCGTCGATGGCTGCTGAAAGGTATGTGTGCTGAGCCGGCGATCTCTGATCTGCGGAGTTCATAGTTAGGTCTTCAATGATTGTACGGATTGATTTGTTTCGCCCTGCTGTCCGAATCACAGCGAACGCAGCAATCGTCGTGACTGCGTCCCTGGTGTCAACAGATGCGCGAGTGGTTTAGGCAGAAAATGCGTCAGTCGGACGCATACGGATACAACAATTAGAAAAACATGGTGACCAGTGAGTCACTGAATCCGGAATTCAACTGAGATGTCGTCCTATGCCTGAACTTACCACTGCTCAAGTCGTGCTGCTGCTGTGTGTCGGCGTGTTTACGCTGGCGGCGGCAATTTGTGACCTGCGGTTTCGCAAGATTCCGAACAAGATGACAGCGCCGATGTGCGTGGCAGGCATCGTCTATCAGGTCGCATTCTTTCAGATGGATGGTCTGTGGACCTCGCTGCTGGGATTCGCTGCAGGGTTTGGGATTTTGTTCGTGTTGTGGATGATCGCGACTGCGGGCGGCGGCGACGTGAAGCTCATGGCCGCACTCGGAACATGGCTGGGCTGGCTGACGACGCTCAAGGTGCTGTTCTGCAGTCTGATCTTTGTGACCACGGGTACCATTGGCATTGTATTAGTCGGTCTGCTGTCAAGGGGGCTCCGCCGCACGAAGGATCAGTATCTGACAAAGAATAAAAATGACAACGGCAAAGGAGAATCCACCGAACAACGTCAGAAGCGTCGAGTCATGGCGTTTGCTGTTCCCGTTGCATTGGCGACATGGTCTATCCTGGCGTTGCAGTTATTCGGAAATAGAGGGTGGTAACGTCGATTGGCAAATCGCTCAAATTGAGCGGCAGATTCTGCCGATTCAGGAAAAAGATAAATCGCGTCATCCGGTACGTTTTTTGACCCGCATTTTCTTGTAGTGAGTTCGGCCCATGAATGTTTACCGCTCCAAATCATCAGATCGCAGAGGTGCGATCTTATCGATGGAGCTGGTTCTCGTTCTGCCGATTTTTCTGCTCCTCATTTTTTCCATCGTTGAGTTTTCTATGCTCATGTCGGCGCAGACGCGAGTGGCAAATGCGGCTCAGAACGGAGCTCGCATGCTGAGCATCTGCGGGATGCCGTCCGTATCGGCCGAAGCCGAAGTCCGAACCCGAGTCGAGCAATTGCTCGGGCCATCGCTGGCTCAGCAATGCGTGATCACCGTTGATCCGGGAACCTATGCGTCGGATCTGGGGCATGTACATGTTCAGGTGCCGATGCGAAATGCGTGTCCGGATCTGTTGTGGATGACTGGATTCAGCGTTGCCAACCGTTCAATCAACTGCGACGCCGCAATGGCAATGGAACGAACCGCTTCAGCAGTCGATGTCGAGCGTCAATAGGTTCTGTTGGTTCATGGCTTGTGAATTACAACGCTAAGTTACAGTCGGAATTCTGTAATCGTCACTGTGCAGGGAAAGTGCAGGGATTCGCGCTCGGACAGGACCTTACCTGAGCCGACAACCAATCTCATCACAATTGAACTTCCCTGTGTTGGACTGACTTTGACTGGAGAATTGTCGTGAAGCTGACTCCGTGGATACTCACCCTGGCTGCCTTTGCCGTCATCTGCCTCCTAGCAGTGACCTTCTTCTTTAAGCAGCTCTGGGCGAAAGAATTCGTTCAGGCTCCTCCAACTCCTGCTCGAACGATGCCAATGGCAATCACTGAGATTGAGCCAGGCACGGTTATTACCATGAAGCACATTGGCAACGGTCCTGTGGGCTCGGATGTCAGGCTGGCTCCGGATACAATCAAGAACGCGGACTTTATCGTGGGCCGTATCGCTAGAGAGCGAATTCCATCGGCGATCCCGTTGCAAGGCTCAATGTTCTACTCGATCGGCGACTATCCGACTCTGCAGATCGAAGACGGCAAGCGGGGCGTCACGGTCAATGTCGATGACGCCACGGCAATCCTGAGTGGCATGATTAAGACGGGTCAGTATGTCGATGTCCATATGACGACCGATGCTGGCACGGGCGATCGATTGCAATCGACTGGCGGATCAGTTGTGAGCGGACGAACGGGTATGACTGCGACGCTGTTCAAAGGCGTCAAAGTCGTGGCCATGAATCGCGGAGCTGCGACCTCGGCATTGCAAGGCAGCGGATCGTCGCACAATGTGACTCTTGAGCTGGACGAAAACCAGACGCTGATCATGCTGCTGGCTCAGGAGAAGGGGCAGATTGCTCTGACGTACAATCCCACCGGTGCCGGAACTGGTGGTATCAATGTGAAGACTGAAAATGACCGGATCACCATGGAACAACTGCTGGGTATGACCGATGAGCCTGCCGAGAAGAAGCCGTTCAAGACCGAACATTATCGTGGGGGCGGACGTTCTTCTTCTTCTTATTGGCGTGACGGCGAACGCATCGAATATCAGGGCAGCGGTGATAGCAATGACGGCTCACGTCTTCAGAGCACAGGTGATTCGGCGGGCGGCTTTCAAACCAACGCAGATCCTGCGAACAACAACAATCTGACCCAGAAACAGCCTGCAGTTTCTGGAACTCTGTAACAGCATCAGCGGCGCGCCGCTCATACAGGCACTGAAATGAAAAGCACATCGTTACAAAAATCGCAAGGGCGATTTCATCAGGGACATTCCGAACAGCGGTGTTCCCGTCGTGGAACGATGATGATCTGGAGCATCTGGGTGTTCGTGGCGATGCTGATGATCGTTGCGTGTTTCTTCAATGTTATGTGGCTGTCGTGTGTTCGAGCCGAAGCGAGGCGTCATGCGGAATCAGCCGTGATTGTTGGGGGCCATGCGTTCCTGTCCGATGATCTGCTGCGGCCATGGCAACAGCCTTTTGAGAATGAAGGCCGAGCCGTACGGTCTCGTAATGCAGCAGTGGACTATATTCGTCAGTCGGGCGATCGTACTCTGAGCCCGATGATTAGCGAGAACGATGTTGAACTCATTCAACCTGTGCCAGCGACTCAGCCCGGCAACACTGGACTCACGCAGCTAACGTCCACCGTGCCGGAACAGATTCGAGTCACATTCGGTAAAGGTCAGTCGAACGATCAACTGCGGATGTTTTTCAGTGGTTTGACCGGCGTTCGAAATGCTCGGTTGGGTGTTTCGGCAGCTGCAACGATCGAACATGCTCCTGTTGGATTTCTTCCGGGCGGAAATCTCACGATCCCGGTTCTGCCGTTTGCGATTACCGACCAAAGTCATGAAGGCGCTGCGATGATGAGTGCCGGGGGGTTATGGTCACGGCAGATTGAAACCGGAAATGGGTCCGACAATCTTAGCTGGAATCCGGAACAGCACACGGTGGAAAACGGAGCGGACGGATTGCCCGAGATTACGCTTACGCTTTCGCCGAACTCCGCTGGCAACAGGCCTGACGGCTTTGTACCGCTGAGATTTGCCGCTGCATCCGCGACCGACGATTCGTCACAGACTGTGAACTGGATGCAGAACGGCGTCACGGCCGACGATCTCAAAACACTGGGACTGAACGAACTGGCGTTTCCGTCCACGATCTCGGCATCAATGCTGTCCAACACGGAATGTGCTGAGATTGGAGCATGGTTACAGTCACACTCAGGGCAATCTTTTATCGTGTGTTTGTGTACTCCGACAGTCGTTGCTGAAAATTCAGAGCACCAATCAGCGGTAGGCACTGCGCTATCGACTGTCCGGCTGAATCGCCCGGTCGCCGCAAGGATCATGGCTTCCGGAATTTCTGCGAGTGGTGATGTTCGTATCTGTCTGCAGCCTTGTGTACTGATTACTTCGACGGCGGTCATGTCTTCGTCACCCGGGACGACGTTGAATCGCTATATCTACAGCGTTCAACTGAGTGACTGATCGTCATGCAGATTTTGTCATTTCTGACTGTTTCTCGGAACAGGCTGCCTTCAATGGCAGCCGTGGACATTATGGATTTGCCTGTGCTGAGCACTCGATAAGTGATTTTGGTCCATTGCGCTCGGCCTGCAGGCTGGCTTGTGGCATCGCAGACATCAATTATGAACTGGAGGACATTTCATGGTCGCTGCATCCGAAACAATGGACAACACAGTTCGCGATTTTCAAAAACTGAAAACATCACTGCATCGGCAGATGGTTGATGCGATCGACTTCAACAAGGCCGAAGATCTGTCCGAAATCGAATTGCGCGGACAGTTGCGGTCACTTGCTGATTATTTGTGTACTCGCCAGTCGTTAAGCCTGGACAATCAGCAGCGCGAAACGATGGTGTCTGAGATCATGGATGAGATTTACGGCTTCGGGCCGATCGAATCTCTGATGGTCGATCCGCAGGTCACGGATATTCTTATCAATGGACCTGACCGAATTCTGGTGGAACGTAAAGGCTTGCTGGAATCGACGAACATTCGGTTTGCGGATTCAAACCATCTGATGCAGTTTATTCATCGTCTGGTTGGTCGCGCTGGCCGTCGCATTGATGAATCCAGTCCGATTGTTGACGCTCGTCTGCCGGACGGTTCGCGTTTCAACGCCGTAATTCCTCCACTCGCACTGTGCGGGCCGACCGTATCCATTCGCCGGTTCGGCAATCGTCGCCTACAGATGGAAGACATGATCAACTACGGCTCGCTGGCACCGGCGATGGCCGACTTTCTGATTCTGGCGATCCGCGGTCGCATGAATGTGATCGTCAGCGGAGGCACGGGTGCCGGCAAAACGACGTTGTTGAACTGCATGAGCCGGTTTATTCCCGATTCTCAACGTGTGGTGACAATCGAGGAAACAGCGGAACTCAGCCTTCAGCAGACGGATGTCATTCCACTGGAAACCCGCCTGCCGAATCTGGAAGGCAAAGGTGCCGTGACACAGCGTGACCTGCTGCGAAATGCTTTGCGGATGCGACCGGACCGCATAATCGTCGGCGAATCCCGAGGCGGTGAAGTCCTCGACATGCTGCAGGCAATGAACACGGGTCATGACGGTTCCATGAGCACCGTTCATGCCAATGACACGCGCGAAACGCTCGACCGTCTGGAGCTGATGATCGCACTTGCGGGTGTTGATCTGCCATCCCGAATCGCACGGCAGTACATCGCGAATGCAATCGATATCGTGATTCATATTACACGTTTGCACACCGGCGAACGCCGTATCACGCGGATCTCAGAAGTGTCCGGACTGAAAGATGGCGAGTACCGTATGGATGACCTTTTTGTTTATCGGATTAACGGCGAAGATAAAGACGGTCGCCCTGTCGGCAGCTTTTTTGCCACCGGTTATCAGCCCGTCGCCTTGCGACGCCTGGCACTGACTGGTGCGAATATCGAACAGTATCGCCCGCTGTTCGAAGCCCGCGAACTGAAGATGACCAAGGACTAATCGACGCAGCCTGATCACAGGAGCTGCGATGCTGAACATAGTTTTTTGACACCTCGGACACTGACGTCATGATCGCTCCCAATCATCCCTTGCCGATTCTGGAACGCCGCTATGAGTTCTCAGGTCTGCTGCGCGAGAATCAGCAGTTCGCGACCGGTGCCGGACATGGGATCAGCGAATCTGTCAATGGCTGGTTCGACCGTCTGATGATTCAGTCGGGCATTCGAACGTCGCCGATGGTCTGGCTTGGCCTGTGTCTACTGTCCGCGCTGACATTCGGTGGCATGGCATTTGTCCTTTCGGAGCGCGATGCGCCGACGGTGTTCTTTGCTGTTCTGGGCCTGCTGCTGCCGGTCGGCATCGCGATCGTTCTTCGAAACCGACGTCAAAATGCCATTATGGCCCAGTTGCCCGGCATGGCCGACGAGCTGGCACGCAGCGCACGGGCGGGGCGTAACCTGGAACAGTCTTTAATGCTTGTCGCAGGCGACACACCGGCTCCCCTGGGAGACGAACTCAAGGTCAGCGCGCGACGCATGGAAATGGGTTTGGATGTTGCGAGTTCCGTGCGTGACCTTGCTGACCGCACCGGTGTTTCAACCTTGACGATATTCGCATCAGCGTTGTCACTGCATCAGGATACCGGCGGTGACCTGATCATGGTTCTGGAGCGCCTTGCCACAGCGGTGCGGGATCGACTGCACTTTGTCGCTCGGCAGCGAGCCGCAACGATAGCCAGCCGCTGGGGCGCGGCCTTGATGGTGGTAATTCCATTTATTGTGATGATGATTTATACGGTGTGGTATCCCGATTATCTGACGCGGCTGACGGATTCATCTGCAGGCCGGATTTCGTTGTGGCTCGGTCTCACGGGACTCATCGTGGGCAGCTTCTCCGTGTATCGGATTCTGGCGAGAAGTGCTCGGTTCTGATGCGGCAGAAGACGCAGTCAGGCTTTTAGCAGACATCAATAGATTTTCGGTCGGACGTGCGTCCATTCATCGATAGAGATTTCAGACCTGACCGCATCGGAATGACCGACGCAGCAGCGACCGTGGAGCAAATTCTATGTATTACATCTGGTTTCTTACAGCAGCAGGCGTGCTGGCGGTTGGTCTTGCTCTCAAGAAGCTGTTCTTCCCATCCGAGAAGCGGATGCTCAGCCCGTTTCAGCAGTCACGTCCTGTTCCCGATCTGACCTCTGCGCCGGATCTTGCCATGCGGGAAAAAATGCAGTCAGGAGTTCTGAAACTGGCAATGACACCCGACGGAGAAATCCTCCCGTTGGCGGGACGTAATTTTGGTCCACCGGCACATGCCTTTCTTCCGCATCGAACTGTCGAACCCGTGGCATCAGCCTCTGGTGTGGCCATAAACTCCGCCAGAAGTTTCGCAGAGCAGGGCGTAAGCCGAATTTCCACATGGGGCGATCGACGCCTGTTTTCTGAATTTCGTGGAATTCTATCTGACGACACCGACCAATTGAATCCGATCGTGCCGGAAGATCTTCCGATGCGGGACGACGAAATGCTGTTCGGACGAATCACATCGGCGGTTGCTCAACTGCTTCCCGAGACAGCTTCGCGGCGTGAAGTGCAGAGGAAAAACCTGGTCGGCGCAGGCTATATGTCCCGCGCCTCGTGGATCAATCTGACCGCGGTCCGATTCGTGCTGGCTTTTTTTTCAATCGTGATCGTCGGCTATGCGCTGATCATTGCTCCGCCGGCTCTGGAGCCGTGGCTCGTCGCGCTGTTGGTCATTGCACCGCTGCTGGCATGGTCGATTCCGCCACTGGTCGTGTCCCACAGGGCCTCAGAACGCAAAATCGATATCGAACGCGGTCTGCCCGACGTGCTGGACATGATGAACATGGGCGTCAGCCAGGGGCTGACCGTCCCGCAGTCGCTCAAACGCATCAGCCGTGAAATCAGCAGCGTCCATCCGGCTCTGGCCGCAGAACTGCGACTGGTCAATCAGCAGGCTGAAGTGGGGAGTATGCCTCGAGCTCTCCGTAACTTCAGCCAGCGCGTGGATTCACCGGAAGTGAATTCGTTTACATCGTTACTCATTCAGTCAGAAGTCACCGGCACCAGTATTTCGCGATCACTGACAGAATACAGTGACGGAATTCGCAGCTCGTTGAAGGAGCGTGCGGACTCCCGAGCCAATCTGGCGTCGTTCAAGTTGCTGTTTCCGGTCGCGTTATGCCTTATGCCGTCGGTGTTTCTGTTCCTGCTGGGACCAGCCATTGTCCAGTTCTCTGACTTCTACAACAACCAGGCTCAACAGCTTCAGCAAAGTCGCCAGGACGCCATCCGCAGCCTCGACCAAGCCCCGACACTTGACAACAGTCGCTTCGCTGGCCAGTTGAATCAGTAATAATATACTCCACGCGGTCGAGGCGGTCGAGAATGACACATTTGCGACCTTGGCATATTAACCAGAAGCGTCAGCGAGGAATGGGGAGTTCCGGCCCTCGCTGACGCTTTGGGTTACTGTCAATGCCAACCGCGTGCGGTATGAGGCTCATTAAGACAGGGCGGGACGGCGCTTGTGGCCTGTCTAAACGCCAACTTCGGCAACTTTTTTGGCAACACGTTTTCGAATGGCAGCGGTGGCGACAATGCCATCGAAGTGGCCCGCTTCTACAAGAACGAGTTCTTCAATCAGAAGCTCAAGGGCACTCCTAAAGTTGACGCTCAGTTCATGGCGACGGCTCTGGCGACATTCTTCACCAGCAGTAACCTGTCGGGCGGCAATGTGGCGGCCAGCTACGGTTTCAACGTGACTCAGATCGGTGTGGGAACAAAGGTCGTGAACATTGGCTCCAGCGGAGCGGCTTTCGGCGTCTCGAACAACACAAACATGACGATCATGTCGTTGCTCCTGGCGACAAACGATCGAACGGGTGCCCATGCTAGCGGTTACAGCAACGTTTATGACACGGACGGCATTGGTGTGCTGGACGACAACGAAAAGGCCCTGCGAGTCCTGGCCAATACGATCTATTCCGCGATCAATGAAGCGGGGCACATTTGACGTCATTGGGCTCAGAAAAGGGGTCAGGAACCAATAGTGCGAAGCACCCTTCGGGCCATTTGGCTATTGGTTCCTGACCCCTTTTCTGAGCCTTGACAGAGCGCTAGCTTTTCTTTCTCACCGTCCGGTCGATATTTGTTCCTCCGAGCGGTTCACGATTCCGAGCTCGCATTTCGCGGATCTTTCCGGCGATCTTCCCAAGAATTCGCTGTGCGCGCTGAGTCCCGTTCAGGGATGCTGCCTGCAGCGCGGTGCCCATGGCTCTCTGTAGCGATACCATGTCCTTGCGAAACTGCTCAAACTCCGCACGATACCCCTCCAGCTGGACGCCAGCGGCTCGCGGTTCGATCTTGGTCAGGAACACGTCTTCAAGATGTCTGCGGCCCCCGGCACCGCTGGTCATGCCGATATCGAAAGCTTTGATCTCTCGATGGCATTTTGCCTGAAGATCCCGGAGCCAGCGGCGAACATCGGCCCAGTCATCGCGATCTTCGCGATCCGCGGCAAGTCGTTCGTCCGGCGACAGATCCCGGTCAAGTTTTCCAAGAACTGCCTGCATTGAACCAAGTTTCTGACGCAGGCCCGTCGTTTGACGCTCAATCTGACGGGCACCTTTCCACGCCGCTTCGATCCGAAGATACATCATGTCCTCAGTCAAAGGAGCACCGTTGTCTTCGAATTCGGCATCATCCGCGAAGCTCTGGTTCACGTCGTCCGACAGCAAACCCGGATAGACAGCCTGTCCAGTGAAGGAATTCGCTTCCGCCAGCATGGCGGCTGTTTCTGTTCCGAACACGGTAGTACCAGGTTGATGCATCGACACAACAGGCATCATCGGCATCATGACCTGTTGTTCGCCCACCGCGATCAAGATTTCTGCCCGACCTCCTGCCGGAACTACGGGGAGCGGGTGATTCACAAATGGCGCAAAAACTGAAGCCGACTGCCATTCACATCCAAACAACGAGACCCCTTGAAACTGCTGCGGCGGAACACCCGTTGCCGTCAGCACGTCACCCAGAGTCATCGGAAATCCGCCAGGACACGCCGTCAATAATTCTGCGGGTATTGAGACGACAACACCCGATGGCAAGTGCGCCGGGCGATACCATGCCCAAAGGACAATGCCCTGCAACCGGGCCATTGGAAGTGGCTCCCATTGGCACGACGGCGGTCGCTGAAAAAATAAGACAGGAAAGAGCATTCCACGGCTCTCGACAAGCTTAAATCCGGGTTTGGTTTTCGAACCGAGAGATCCTGAGGACCGTTCGAGAAATAATTGACCGCATTCTCCTCGCCCCTGCGAAGGGGAGAGGCCAGGGTGAGGGGTAGAAAAGAGACAGTTATGTCTCAAACAGTCCTTGTTCGAGCCTCCACTCATCGTATGGTATGAGTCGGCTGAGTGGACTTTCTGTTTGTTGTTTTTAACATTTTCTTAAATTGCTGAGTCACCTTTCATGAAGCGATGCCCTGCCGCCTTTGGACGATGTCCGCGGTTGGCCTCCAAAATCCCCGAGCTCTCAGACGACCGAGTTGCTGTCACTTCAATGGTCTACTCAATCCAAATACAACTGCGTTGGGCGGTCGAATCGCACGACCTCGGTTCCAAGCTGGATCTGCATACCGGGACTCAGCGGTGTCAGGGAGCGGGGGCTGAGTGGCTGACTGTCGATGCTGATCGGGCCGCCGCCAGGCAGAGGTTCCAGCCAGAAGGATCGGTCCATATGAAGCAGTCGGGCTCGACTTTGTGGGCCGCTTTCTTTGAGAACAACTGCCGACTGTGCTGGTGAACCGCCAATCAGCGCTTCCCGCAGCAGCAGCACGTACGATTCTTCACCTGCCAGATTCTCTGCCCGGTCAAAGCGAATCGCGTTGAGCCGCAGGTCCAGTGCTTCCCGGGCGATCCGTGACAATCGCCCACCCACCAACTCGCAATACAGTTCGTCCCAGTATTCGAGTTCGTCACGATCCTCCCTGCGATCAGGAGCCAGCATCAGCATTTCCAGCTTAAACTGTTTGGGGACAATTCCGGTCACTCCGAGATCAATATGCGTCACATCTCCGGCACGCAGGGTCGGCAAAACATGTCGTTCGCGAACCACCGAATAATTCACCTCAATGCCGCTTTGGGAGACATCCTGAATTTCGATACCATCGGGGATCAACTCGACCAGGAAGTGCGTCCGGGAAATGTTGCGGGAATGGTCGTCATTCTCCTCGCTGCGTGGAAGGAACCGCAGCACAACGTCGTTATCACGACTGCGTCCGAAAGTGATGCGCGGACGTGTCATTACCAGCGTGCGTCGGCCATCATCAAAAAAGAAACCCGCCGCATCCAGATAGGTTCGTTGTGTCAACGTGGACGAGACGGTGGGCAAACGGGATTGCTTTTCTGTGTTGACCTTAAGCTGGTACTCAAACGTCGTCGTGGGCTTCTCTGGTGTTTTTGTTTCCGTATCACACGGACCTGCGATTCCATTCTGCAGATTGATGACGCTGTCCTGACCGCCTTTCAGAATGACCTTCGAAAACTGTTTCAGGTTATATCCCTGAAGATTGACCATGGATTGGCCGTCGCCGTCAATCTCCAGCACTCCGCCCTCCTCCGCACCGGCATGTGGTACATTGAGGCGGATTCGGCAACGATAAAACCGTGGCAGTTCCGGGGGCACGTCACGAAACGCAAGTTCCACATTAATAAGATACTGTCCGGGCCTGCAGTCCAGCCCGTCTGATGTCATGCGGAAAGGGACGTGAAATGTCCAAAGTCCGGGCTCATCTTCCTGAGGGCGTCGCAGAGGATCCTGAGGGTTATGGTCGAGGTCGCGATCGACGCTGATATGCAGTTCCGGCTTTGACGCGTATTTGGGACACAACAAGCTGAATTCCGGACGGACCTGATTTCCCACGCGGGGAAGTTCGCCCCAGTCCACCAGCAAGCGAGGAGCCACATCCTGGCCGCTGCCGGATGACTGAAGCTCAGCACGGAATCGCGTCAGGACCTCGTCGGCAACGGTGCCAGGAATACCGGCCGACTCAGCCACCGCCTGGACCTGCGTTTCAATCTCGATCAGCGACGCAGAAGCTCCCAGCTGTGACTTCACGATGTTGTACAGAATTCCTGCGGGGCCCTGAGTGTCCAAGTTGATCCTCCGAATCTGACAACCACAACTCAACAGTGTGAATGATTCAACAGCGAGAGATTGCGACACATCTTAGTGTCCTACCCTTTAAAATGAATGCGATGTATGCACATGTTCGCGAGCGACCAACGGAAGCGGACCACAATCTTCCGAGCGGTAGCTCGAATCGGGTCAAGGGCGTTCCGCCCTTGCTATGCCGGTGGACGACCAGGAGGGCCTCCATTGAAAAAGGCCGTCAACTGTGGCACCTGACCCGCCTGTACCCAACTCGGCAGCCCCGTCTTCCAGACCATTGTTGCTGCATTCACTTGCCCGTTCTGAATGTACTGCTGGACCTGAGCGATCTGCAGTGGGGGCGATTGTTGGCCATTCAGCGAAACATGCCACGTTTCAGAGACTGGCATCGGAGGAAGAGTACCCCACGGCTGGGCAGCCATCGGTGGCGGAAATGCCCCTGCTATCGGTGCCGGAGGTGTGGCGGCGTGAGACAGTCCGCCGATCATCTGATTGACGCTGGAATGCTGAGCCTGCATGGCCATCTTGTAGGCCTCAGCGATCGCATCGGCCTTGGTCCGCTCCGTCTCGTTCATCCGTTCATACATCCGTAGTCGCTCTTCATTCAACTGAGCCGTGGGGTTGGCCGTTGCCTGAACCTTGGCGGCTTCCTGGGACGCTTCATGCTTTTTGAGATCCGCCAGCAACGCCGCGTTCTGTGTTCCGGCCGTCGCGATCAGGGCTTCGGTGCTCAGGCTGCTCATCACCTGAATGCGATCTAGTTCTCGCTTACTGGCACCGTCGGCCTTCAAG
Organism: Planctomycetaceae bacterium; assembly: GCA_947476295.1. Lineage (GTDB taxonomy): Bacteria > Planctomycetota > Planctomycetia > Planctomycetales > Planctomycetaceae > SXXK01. The sequence goes on from CANJQC010000013.1 coordinate 50,641, forward strand.
TTCTCCATCTCCGTCTGCATGCGATGCTGGCGTTCCGCAAACTGTGCGTTCATCTCCTGGACTCGCTGCAAACGATCCAGCTGACTGCCGGACTGTTTCTGTTTGAATTCCAGATCCCATTCCTGCTGACGCTTCTGCATCTCCAGTTTGTCGCTCTGAAGGCGAGAATTCAGCTCCGACTGCATCAGCACGATGCGCGTCTTGCGTTCGGCCCGAGTCAGCTCCAGATCACCCCGCACGTCTTCCAGCTTTTGTTCATGCAGGACCGCCTCCCACTTATCGTCCCGTGATTGTCGGCGAACTTCGCGAGCCCGTTCAATGGCGGCTTTGACGCTACCCAGCTTCTGCTCACGCCGGTGAGTGGCTTCGTCTTTTTCCCGCTGAATTTCATGCTGCCATTTCTCGTTGTCCTGGTTCCGCGACAGGCGGGACAGTTCCAGTTCCTTTTCCAGAGACCGCATTTGAACGGCATAATCCAGATCGACGCGCAGTTCGCCCAGTTCCTGTTCACGCTGGATATCAATTGTTGCCAGCAGATGTTCACGCAATTGCTGGCGATCGCCCTTTCGTTCTTCGTAAGCGGTGATCAGCGATTCGCGTTCTTCCTTTCGCAGCAGCTTCCCTTTGTCGATCTCCGCGATGGAGTTCGCAAAGTTTTCAGCAGTCTGAATCTTGTTCAGCTGATCGGAAGTCACCGCATCTCGCAGAGCCTTCCTGACAGGCACCTTGCTGCGGATGTCATCGAGCTTTGCCGACAGCTGTTCGCTTTCGACCTGCGTGGCCGCGCGCAGCAGTTGAGTTTCCCGAGTCTGCAGCCACAGTTCACCTGTGCGTTCGGCAATGCCGCCATCGTCGCAGCCAAAGTTCGCCGTCTGCAGATCAATAAACAAGAGTCCATAGCGCTGAATCTTGAGGCCTGCTGTTTCCTGAAGCTGTTGGGCCAACTTGTCCACGAAGTCGGGCTTTCGGACTTCGTCAAAACTGGTTCGGCCAATTGCACTGTACAGTGCCTGACTCATCAATGGTGTCAGAAGTTGTTCGAGTTCCTGCAGTGTGAGTACATCACGGGCGCCCATCAGATTGTGCATGAACGACACGATGTCGCTGACCTGAATCGTCCAGCGGTAAGACACATCAAATGAGACATTATCCAGACACGGAACACCGCCCAGGTAACTTTCGATCGGCACCTCTTCGCAGCGAGTCAGGAAGATTGTGGTCTGCTTGTTCCGGCAGAACTGCAGGCGTTCGACGAACGATTCCATGGTGTACGAACCAGCGGGAACCTCCCCGACCAGTACACCTTCATCGATCACCAGAGCCCGCGTGCCCGGCTCAATCACCAGCGAGCGTCCCTTGGTAACACCGCCAATCAGAGGCAGGTTGCCGAAGAACCCTTTCAGGTCAGGAACCATGATGCGAACGGCAAAGTCCGAGTCTGAAACGGACCAGCGATCATGTTGCAAATTGACGGCCATAAACATCTCCGCGTTTCATCTGTTCTTGAAATTGACTCAGTAGTGATTGGACGAGGCGGCTGTTACACCAGTCCCTTGCCGGAAGACAGTTGGGCATATTCAGACAGTTCAATTCAGAATCCACCGCTCTACGAGGACACGAAAACCGATGTCGTCACGTCGGTCACCGACGGACGGCTTAGTACCCGCGGAAATGCATTGGTCTGAACCGCCTCGAATACTACCGCCTCGAACCGGGCCGTCAGAGGTCCATTCCCACACATTTCCATAAACATCAAACAAACCCCAGGGATTACTTTGCTTCAAGCCCACTTCATGCGTTGTCTTCAGCGACGAATTTTGGCCATACCAACCGAATGAAGTCAGGCCTGCCGCGTTGTCACCAAAGAAATATGTTGACGCGGTTCCGGCACGCACGGAGTATTCCCATTCCTCGCTGGTTGGCAGTCGATAAATACACCCTGCAGTCTGCTCTGCCGGCAGTGCAGTGAGTTTCTTGCAGAATGCACGGGCATCTTCACGCTTCACCAATTCAACGGGAAACCGTCCTCCAGGATTCTCGGACGGGTTGTCACCCATCACCTGTTGGTATGCGGACTGCGTCGTTTCGTAAGATTCGAGGTAGACTGGCTGGCGTTGAGTACGCCATCGCGCGGCCGATTGCTCGTCTGCTGGTGGAATCAGCGAGAACTTCATCCCCAAAGAGTTTGAGTACTCAATCGGTACGCCAAGATGATCAGCCCACGCCTGTTGGTGGGCCTTGGCTTGTCCTGCATCGAACGGGGCGATGGCCGCCGGTGGAGCCTGTCCGGACTTCGGTGATGCCGCGTTTTCAGCCTTGGCCACCGGCGCAGAAGGGGAACTCAGAACCACGCGGAAGCCGAAGTAGCTGAGGCGGGTTGTGGGGGCAAACGGGATACGGGAAGCCAGCCGACAATGCGGTGCGGCGTTGTTCCAACAGCCGCCACGGTACACGCGGTCCGATCCTACTTTATCTTCACACCACTCCCACACATTCCCGTGCAAGTCGTACAGCCCCCAGCAGTTCGGCAGTTTCTCACCCACAGCATGCGTTGTACTACGGCTGTTATCAACAAACCACGCATACTCACCGAGGTCCTTTGCGTCATCTCCAAAACTGTACGCAGTTGTTGTTCCCGCACGACAAGCGTATTCCCACTCGGCTTCCGTGGGCAGACGGTAGACTCTTCCCGCGGCTTTTTCCGCAGGCAAATCAGACAGCTTGTGACAGAACGCAACGGCGTCATCCCAGCTAATCGTCTCAACAGGGTTGTTCGCACCTTTGAAAGAGCTTGGGTTACTGCCCATCACCGACTCATACTGCGACTGCGTGACCTCATGTACGCCGATCGAATAAGACGCCGCGAGTATCACGCTGTGTTGCGTTTCATCAAGTCCTCCCTGCGATTGCCTGCCGGGTTCAGCGGCCGGGCTGCCCATCGTGTACTCTCCAGCCGGAATAACGACCAGCTTCATACCGATGCTATTCGTTGTTTCTACCGATACGCCAAGATGATCGGCCCATGCTTTCTGGTGCGCTTTGGCTTGAGTGGTGTCAAACGGTGCAACGGCAGGTGGAGGAGCTTGATTTGTTCGCTCGTTAGTGAGCAACGGATTGACCCAGACAGATGTCACCCGATTTTCATCGACTCCGCCTGAAATATGCACCTGCAGTGTCAGAAGGCTCACGTGTGAGACATCAACGCTCACGGGAAAGGAAGAGGTACGGTCTCGTGTCTTCGGAGAACTCCATAGTAGTTCTCCATCGCCGAGGACTTTGAAAACCACGTCGCTGTTGAGTGGAGGATCGCCTGATTCTTCGCGACTGCTGAATGCCGCAACGGTGCTAAAGCGAGAGAACTGTCTTCCGAGCAGCCAACTGGCATCTGCCGGGTGCCCCTGGTCCGGCTGGCATGCGTGCATCGAGATACAATGCAAAGGTGTTTTCCCTTGAACGATCACTGCCGATGACTCTTTTGCGATTCCAGTTTTTATTTTGACGCTCTGGTCTCCGTATCCATTAACTCCGTGTTTGCCCAGTGTAAACGATCGTCTCACTCGATACTGGACTTCCTGCAGGTCATCGAGATAAACCCGATTTTGTGATTGCGGAACCGCGTAATACAGCTTTGGATCAAGCCACATAGTCGTCATGTCATTGGTCACGCCGACCGGGTCCACAAACAACATAAGTTGCGTAGCACCACTAATATCCAGGTCAACGTCAAACACATCATTCTTCGATGAAGCTACTGGCGATTCCCACAACTGTTTTCCGCCGTGGGGAACATTGTCGCTTAGTTGTTCATCGTTCCAAGCCGCGAACACTCGGAAGCTCGTCTTATCACGCAGCCGAAGATCCGCCGGACCGCCGTTGAAGCACGCTTTCGCAGTGAATCGCGTAAACTGTCCGCCCAGATTAAAGACGGCTACTGAGCCGAAGGGCTTCGGAGCGTGCGCATGCATCGACACGGCATGTTCAACAGGCTTTCCATTAAACGTGACCCGATTTCCGGGTGAGTAACCGGATTCACCACGCAGTCCAACGGTGAATCCTCGCAGGCATCGGGATCGTCCTAATGGCAGGTCGTCGAGGAATGCGGTGCCGAGTTGTGCCCGCGGTGATTCGTACTCATACAGGGTCTTCACTTCAGTCGGGGACAGTGCGCGTTTGTAGAGGCGAATGTCGTCCAGGAAGCCTTTAACCCAGCCTCCGTTTTCCGCTTGGCCGATCGTGAGCGGCGCTTTATTTGAAGCGTCAAGACTGGCAGGACAGTCGCCCTCAGAGGCTAAGGTTCCATCGATATAAATCGAGCATCGACCGCCAGTTTTTGTGACCACATATTGATGCCATGCAGGGTCACTGAAGTCGAATTTGACAGGAGCACAAAACATGGGCTCAGGGGTTGAACTGCCGGGACGATGAATAAGAAAATTCAGATCATTTTCTGTAGGTGAACCGACATTAAGAATCCACTTTGTCCCCTGTCCCTTCTGAACGGTGTCCGTTTCATCTTTGCCAAGAATATGAATGGGTGCAGATGCGTTGGTGACTGACGCCCAGATGCTGATCGAAAAATCTCCGGGTGATAAATTCAACGCTGGGTCATGCGGTACGGCGATAAAGTCATCATTGCCATCAAACGCATAGGATGCGCTGGACTTGCCATGGCGATCGTTGCTCAGACTCGCTCCCTTGACATCTCCATTATGTCCATTCCCGCTCTCATCTTTGGCGTCGCCATTGAACGGGTAATACGCTACAAGGCCTGCCGAGAGCGATGCTGAGGGTGCGTTACCAATTTGAGAAATGGCCACGTTAGGTCTCGGAATGTCACACACGACGCGAAAGCCCAAATTGTGCCCCCGATGTCGCGATATAGTAGACCCTCGGTATGCAGACCGGCAGTCCAATGGTCGATTGAAGCAACATCCAGCGCGGTAAACCCGGCCTTTTGATTCTGATGCGCCGGATGGGTCAATGGCTCTGTTTGACGGGTAACTTCCATATTTGTCTTCACACCATTCACACACATTTCCGTGCATGTCGTACAATCCCCATCCATTGGGTTTCTTCAGGCCCACATTGCGAGTGCGAACATCGTTTGCGGAGATCCTTTTTTCAAAGTTTGCCCCATCGGTTTTGAAGATTGCCCCACTGTCAATGATCTTGTCGCCTGAATTATCAGCAGACCAGGCATATTCACCGAGTTGTAATGGTTCATCCCCAAAACTATACGCAGAACTCGTACCAGCCCGGCACGCATACTCCCACTCTGCTTCAGTCGGTAAACGATAAACACGGCCGGCTGTTCGCTCCGCTGGTAAAGCCGAGAGTTTCGCCACGAACGCAACGGCGTCGTCCCAGGTGACTTGCTCCACGGGGTTATCCGCTCCCTTAAATTTACTCGGATTACTACCCATTACCTGCTCGTACTGGTGCTGCGTGACCTCGTGCATACCCATCTGAAATGACTGTGTCAGGGTCACCTTGTGCAGTGTTTCATCTGGATTTCGCCCCGGCTCAGTTTCCGGACTTCCCATCATGAACTCGCTAGGTGGAACCACGACGAGCTTCATACCGATGAAATTTGTGGATTCAACCGGCAAGCCCAAGTAGTCGGCCCATGTTTTTTGATGCACCTTGGCTTGTGTTGCCTCGAATGGGGCAATGGCAGGTGCAGGGGCAGCCTGCGCCATCGCAGATTCCGCGTTCCTGTCAGTCGATATGAGTGATGATTTCTTCTTCCCAAACCCGCGACGAAACAGCCGTAAAGCAGCGCCGGTTTCAAGTTCGTCGCGAACAACAACCAGGTCAACGAAAGCCCAAACGTGAGTACCGTGGTTTTTGACATTTGCAGCAGACGAGCGTGGTAGTTTTTCCGCCAACTGTCCCTTCTGCAAAAGATTCAAGACCCGGATCTCACCCTCCACCACGCCAGGCTCAGAAACTCGCGTCGTGAGGAAGAGAAACCCGTCGGACACAGAATGCGATGTACCAGCATACTCAGTTCTATTAAGAAGTGTCTCATAGGCTCCGTCACTGCGGCGCGAAAATACCACCAGCACCTGTTCTTTCCCTTCGACTGTAGGAATCAGCGCCGCGAGATAGCCTGCACTGGCGAACAGGGGGCTACCCTGAATGGCCGCTCCGGGCAGTTCAATCTTCTGAATCTCCTTACGAGTGACAACCTGCCCGCCAATAGCATACTCCGCAAGGTACGCAGCACCGTCTTTGTCGCGTTCAAGACAGGCCACGACATTATCTTGAACGGCAGCCGGCCACTGGATGGCGTAAGGAAACTCAAGAGTTCCCACATGCGACGCCTTCCCAGCCTCGTCAAACTGCATGATGTCTGTGGCTATGTTTGGTCCCGAGCCATGTCCGATAAAAAAAAGTGCCATTGTTTTATTCAGGGCCACAATTTGGCTCCCAAAATACAAACCGTTGTTGGGTCCGCGTCCTCCGCGATCGCTGCCCGGATCATAAAACCGGTGAATCTCCTTTGGGGTTTCAGATCCAATATCTGAGTAGACAAATCCCGTACCGTCGTGCGGAGCACGTGTCGTGGTTTTATGCTCACCAATCAACAAAAGTTGATCTAAAAATGCCATCCCATATCCGAATGATCGAGCACCAAGTGAACGCACAGGGGCGTTAATTCTTACGGGCTGACGATCCAAGTGATCAAGGTCAACGATCAGCACCGCGCCGCTTTCTCCGGATTCCTCATACAAAGCCAGAAGTGACCCACTTCGGTCAATTGTTGCACCAATCGGCAGCCCTTCGCCAATCGTTGCAAAGAGTTCAAAAGACTCGAAGAACCGTTCCGGCAACCGTTGCTTTATGCCTTCGGGGACTGTCTTTAGCTGTTCCAAAAATGCTGTGCTGAAATTTATGCTGCTGCTGGCGACGGTCTGCAGAGCTTCCAGAGTTGCTTCCGGCGACTGTGACTGAAGCCCGTTCAAATACTGCGGCTCAAGCAGTGACAACAACTTGGTGATCGCCTGTTGCTTCTTTTCCGTATCGGCAGCTGTAATTGCGTCAGCACTTACCAGAGTTGATGCCGACGCTTTCAAATCACCATCAGTGATCTGTTTCTGACACAACTCATAGTATTGCCCCGCAAGATCATTCCATAATCGTGTTTGTTCCTCAGGCTGAGTGCCCAGAGTTGTGAGTGACTCAATCATCAGAGCCACTCGGTCGGTTTCCTTCGCCTGCAATCCTTTGTCCGCTTCGGTAACAAGTACTTTGCTGAGCCTCTCCCTGAGCGGCTTGAGTGTCACCGATTGAGGGTCAATTTCTGAGACGGTCTCCAGCGCCGCCGTCGCTTCCTGAAGTGCAGCATCGCTGAAAGATGCTTCACATCGCTGTACCAACCCATCCGCCAGTGACGCGGCTAGGGCTCCAAGTCCGTCGGCACTTGAATTCAGGTTTTTGGCCGCCAGAAAGTCGGCACTCGCCTTGTCCCGATCGCCCGCCTGCAGGGCTTGCTGGGCTCGGATAACCAGTGCCGCGGCCTGCAGCTCTGAAATTCGTGGCAAATTCGGCTGAATCGCCCGTGCCGCCTCAATGTCGGCCAACGCCGGTTCTACCTCAGACTGCTGCACCGAGGCGTCCGCCCGATCGAGAAATGCTTCAGCGATCATCTGACTGACGCGAGGCAACTGGTCCGACTGAGGACTGATTGTGCGTGCTTCCATCAGTTCCTTGAATGCTGCTTCCGGGGTCTTTGCCACAACCGCCGCTTCGGCAAGTGTCAGGTAGGCGGAACTCACCGCTGATTTTGCAGAGGCGATATCCTCAGCCGGTGCAGCCAGTTCCGCTGCTTCCCCGATATCCTGCAGTGCTTCCGTTACTGAACCGGCATTCGCTCGCTCAATTGCACGCTGCACATGTGCCAACCGGAGAGCCTGCTGAGTCTTCTCTCCGTCAGGTGACAACGCTACGCATTTCTCCAGATCGCCAAATGCGCCGGTGACATCCGGTGGAGTTTCCTGAAGCTTTGCCAGCGCCAATCCGGCCCAGGCGTCAGCGACCGTGTCGTCCAGACGAACGACCTCGCTGTAGGCTTCGATCGCTGCTTCGAAATCCGCCGCCTGCAGTGCATCGTCGCCACGTTGCTGAGCGTCCGCGATGGCCGTCAGACGCTGTTGCCGGAGCATGATAAGTCCCGCAACTGCTACCAGGAGCAACAGACTCACCACACTGCTGATGAGGATCCGTTTCTTCTGCCGCTGCCGCCGCCGTATTGCAACAAGCTCCGCCTGCTGTAATTCTTCGAGCCGCTGGCGACACTCTTTCATGGCGGACTCGAACGCTGTGTCGGCGATGATGGCCGAGGTGAGCATGCCCCGATATTCGTCTGCGAGTGCCAGTGCCTGTTCGATCTGCCGCTGATCATGTGCCTGCGTCAGGCCTTCAATGGTCTCCGATCGCTGGTCCGCAAAGAACTGCAGATCTTCAACGGCTGTCATGATTGCATCGTTCTGCAGCTCATCGGGTACACGCCGCAAAAGCTCCAGTGCTTCGTCGAATCGGACTTCTTTGCGAAGTTGCTGCACTTTCTGCAGCAGCGCCTTGATCTGCGACTTCTGCTTTTGATCTCGATTCAGCAGTTGCCCCCGCAGTTGACTGTCTGCAACGGTCACTTCACTCTTGAGTGACAGGAGTTCATCCAGCTTTGCCAGCAATCCCTGCAGTTGATTATTCTTTACACCCTGATCGATGCTCTTCTGCAGATTCTGAACCCGTGACAGCTTTGAAGCAGCATCTTTTTGCAGCGTCTCAATGTCGGGCGTTCGCAGTTTGCCATCCAGTCGCTGAAGTACGGCCACACATTCGGCGTATTTGCGAGCATCCAATAGCTGCTGGGCTTCTGCCTTTGCCGTATTTTTGGCGGCCAGCCGCTGCTGTTCCCGTTGCTCCAGCGTATCTCGCAGTTCCCGGAGATCCACTCGATCGGGAAGCAGCTGAAGCAACTCGTGTACGCGTGGCATCAACCCATCCAGTTGACGCCGTTCAACACAGACACGAATTTCCTCGTCCAGGTCTTTGGATCGTTGCTCCTGAGTCTGTAGGTTTTTCAGTAAAGCATTGATATCTGCCGACCGGAGACCCGCTGGGATCTGCTCAAGAGCATGAATGGCAGACGCGTAGTCATAAGCCTGTTGATGAGCTCTGGCTTCCTTGTGAAGGACTCCGGCTCGTTCCTGCTGTTGCCGTTGTTCTCGTTTGCTGCCTTCGGAAAAATCAACCGCCCATTTTTTCAAATGCTGAAAACGTGGATCGTCCTCGCGGTGTATCTCCGCAGCAATCTGTTCCGCCTCACGAAACTGTCCTTCCCGAACGAATTGTTCCGCCTGCTCCTGACGTTGCTGCATCTGTTCTTTTCGAGCAGTGATCAGCGGCGACTGTTTGGTTCCGCAACTGCCACAGACCTCATCCCAGACAGGCATTCCCTTGCTGCAGGACAGGCAATTCATTTCCAGTGAAACGGCACATTTTCGGCAGAACTTTCGCGAAAGCTCGTTCTTTGTGCCGCAGGATGGACACTGCCCTTCACTAAGGTGGGTCAGAGTTGTCTGGCCTTCGTTCAATGCTTCGCGAAGCGCATTGCGAAACTCAACCACTGAGGAATATCGATCTGCGGGCTTATCCTCCAACGCTCTACCCAACGCTGACTGCAGAGACGTGGGTACCTCATTCAAGCGGATCACTTTCGGACTCTTGCCAGTCACCATCTGATACAGCGTGGCCGCCAGACTCCACAGGTCACTGCGAGCATCGGCCTGCGTTGCGTCCCGCCGCTGTTCCGGTGGCATGAAGTCCAGTGTGCCCAGCACTGCCCCGGACATCGTGTGACCGGTGTCTCCGGTCTCAACGCGAGCCAAGCCAAAATCTGTCAGCTTTGGGACACCGTCTTTCGTCAGCAGCACGTTGGCTGGCTTGAGATCCCGGTGGACGATGCCCAATTCATGGGCTCGACTCAGTCCGTCGCAGAGATAACATGTCAGGGTGATCGCTTCTTCCAGCGGCATCGCTCCCTGCTGGCAGCGATCCAGCAGGCTTTTCCCCTCTACATATTCCAGAATCAGAAATGGACCGTTCTTGTCTCGACCATAGTCATACACTTGCACGATGTTCGGATGGTTCAGAGCGGCAATCGACTGAGCTTCCGTCATGAACCGTCGGACGGCTGTCTGGTTTTTCGCCATGTCGCCCAGCACACGCTTGATGGCGACTTTGCGTTTCAGGCGATTATCAGTCGCCAGTTGCACTTCCCCCATGCCACCTTTGCCCAGCACGCCTTCGATGGTGTAGCGGGCTGACAGATCGACAATCTCCATGTCGTCATCGACCACGGCATCATCAACGCTGCGTCTCCCGCCAAACGTGGCCTCATCACCCAGACTTTCCGGGGCGGTATTCTTCTTTGCTGGCCCGGTAAATGTGTTTTCAGCACCAAGGCTGACTTCTGGACGTTTTGGCGACTCGGCAGGAGTTGCAGGAGTGGCGGCAGCAGGAGCGGCGGAATTACGGTCAGGGGGCGTCGGTGGCTTTACGCTGACCATTTCTTCGGTGATCGCTACCACCGTCTGACATTTTGGACAACGAATCTTTTTGCCAACCGCCGTCGCAGGCACCGCCAGCTTTGCCTTGCAGGACGGGCATACCGCGATCACTTTGTCCGGCTGGCTCATCAGCATCTTTCACGACAGGAATGGAAATGCCAGGGTGGAGCGTACTCTAGTAAGAAGGGTGTACTGCTTCCGCAGTCTATGAACGGAACCGCAATCCAGCAACTGTGCCGGATGAGTATGGCAAATGGTCCTTCCAGGGTGAATCGGGACGTTTCCTCCTGGCAAGCGATGGTCGCGATAAATTTAAGGGAAGTTGGCAAGGAAGTATCGGGGAAGGTAAATGGAACGGGTCATCCATGTATGGCCAATGGCAAAAAGATCCAGACCGCGATCGCATTTTTTGCGAGTACCGATACCCTGCAAAGGATGACCCCACCAAAATCAACATTCAGATAATGATCTGGTATTCGAACGACGCGAAGCGGTCCGGCTATTGCTACTTCGCTAACAAAGAGAACAAAATCTGGGGCCGCTGTGTGTGCCCAAAGAATCCAGGTTATAACCCGGGCGTGATGCAATGGTCAAAACTCATGGACGACAACTGGAGTGATTTGCCAAAAGGCGACTGTCCAGCACCCAAAGACGGCGATCCCGGGCGGGCTCTGATTGACAAGATTCCTGATCCGCCAGCCTGACACCTGGCCGAACAAGGATCGAGATAGATGATTGGTATGAGCGATCAAGCCGCAAGAGGTACCCATCACTCTGACCGAAGGTCAGACGGAACAATCTGTCCAGAAAAAACACGGATCCATTCATGGACGGGTGATTAGCATCACCGCGTCCTGAAGGCTATCCCGATTTCCAGTTCGGCGGCCAGGCTGTGAAACAGTGATTCCCTGGTTGACGCCCAAGTGGACCGCTTGATGGCCGCACCATCACTCAGAGGTCCCAGTCCAATTTCGCGCAGGCGGCTATTGCTTCGAATCAAAGCGGCCAGTGCTGACGGATTCTCGTAACCAAGTTCAACAGCCACTTCTTCAATTTCAAGATCTTTCTGATAATACCTCGCTGAAGTTCCAATGGGCTCCTCAGTGAAGTCCAGCATTGTTTTGTCTGCGTCTTCACCGACTTTCAGAAAGATTCCACACGCCTTGTCCAGTGCAGCAATGTACCGTGACCTGTCGTGATCGATGATTTCATCCATCTCTGCCACAGTGGGAAAGAGACTCTCAACCTTCAGTCGCACGTCGCCAAAAGGCACGGCACGGCTATCACGAACGGTATCTTTGAGGCGAACCATGCCGTGCTGGTGGCACGCCATGCAGGAAATCGCGTTGACGACGGCGGGTGTACCGGATGTCTCTTTGTTGTCTCGCACGACCTCGACAGGCCCTTCAGAAATGCGTTGCCCTGCAGCCGTCGCAAGAAAGTACGCCTGCAGGCCATTTGGAAGACTAAAAATCATCTCACCGCCGTCTGCTTCGAACGCGTATTCGTGATACTGATTTTCCACGAAGCGTGGCCCGAGTGGATACTTGAAAAGGTTGCCGCGGTCTTCGCTCTTTCCAAAGTCATAGCTCTTCCAGTAATAATCATCCGTGCCAAATGCATGGCGATCGACCAGCCGATTACTGCGCGACACCCCACTCTCGGAAAATCCAGCCCTGCGAAGACGATTCTCCATAAAATCATGCTCTGTATTGACTCCCAGCATTTTCTCAAGCTCGGAGACGTGCTGCGGGAGATTAAGGATTGCGTAATACAGCTCGCCGCGCGGCATGGTATCGAGAAACCAATCCCCACGAATGATCGGCAATTGCGAACGGACCAGACCGTAAACATCAGCGGCAACGTGGCGAAGATCTTCATTCGAACTGACCGTAAGGTCGAGGCCGTATGGGTACGCGGTCTGAATTCTTTGCCAGACCTGTGGTTCACCCCAGCCAAGTTTCCGCAGGTCGATGCGAAGAATCAACTGATTACTGTCGATCGGTGTCGGCACGAAAATATCCGGCTGCCAACTCAGACTGTTGAGAAGTTTGGAAAATGCGGCTCGAGCCAGGCGGATGTTCTTCTCCGCGTAGTTCGTATTGTTGCGGCCAACGCGACCAGCAAATGAATTGTTGTGCAGATTCGTAAAGCTGAAATAACGGACGTAGGGGCGATCAGTCTGCGAAAGCCGAAGAACATCAGCAAGGACGGCTTTCCAGACGTCGGCGTCGGTGATAAATGGTCGAGCGGCCTCAGAAGGAAAAGGTGCCGCACCCTCTTCAATCCAACGACTGATCGTGGCGATTTCTTCGGCCGTGGCGGCCTCGGCTCCTTCGGGCGGCATATCCCTCTCAACGCCGATGCGTTTCCACAGGATTGAATCATCCACATTATGAGCAATGACGTACCCAGCATTCTCGTTGATTAACGTGTCGTGTTTCAGAACGTTAAGACCCTCGGCAACCATCTTGACAGAGTGACACTGTGAACATCGCTTTTCCAGGACCGCGTAGGCCTTACCAGATAGCTCGGTTGCCTCTGTCACAGTTTCAGGCGCTATGACCTTAGCGGAAACCTCAGCCGTATCGGACGCAACTGCAGTCTCCGCAAGCGCGGACGCCGCGGGAGCTGCAATCGTCACAGACTCAGAGTCAGACTCAGTTGCAGAGTCAGACTCAGTTGCAGACTCAAACCTCGGTTCAGTTGCATTTGCGTTTGCACCCGCAATGGCTGGCTCGCTGCTGGCCGAGATTTCGCCCAAAGGGCGCAAGGTCGTCGCATCTCCTTGCCTGCTTTTCCATTCATTAAAGAGCCCCACGGCACCAGCCGCAAGTGCGACAACCACAACAGCCGCACTGATCTCACGCAATCGCCTTGATGAACGCGACACCGGGACATTCTGCGAAGCTCGGTAAACCGGAGGTTTGTAAGCTAACGCAGCCGGCGGAAGTACTTCCTTGTTCTCTTCAGGAGATGAGCTTGACATCGATTGGTTACCAAAGAGATTTTGGAGACTCAGTAAAAGAATCAATCTGGCCAACGTGGGCCACTGCTTTGTCAGTTTAGCAACAAAGCATTGATTGAGTCCCCAGTACCCGTGCTGCGGATCAGATGGGGCGAAACGTAGACAAGCAGAGCGAGGAGGGAATTGGAACCTCCCCTCCAGTGTATGAGCGAATAGAAAGGCTTTCAATCATGGCGCAATGCGGCAGTGAGGTGCGATCGGTATATTTGCGGTCAGCTTTGCCTGTTGGGCTGGCGGAGACATCGCCGATTTTGAACGATCAATTCTGAAGTGAACAGTACTTGGTTTGTGAGTGGCGGGCAGCTTCATATTTTGTAATGTACACTGACCGTCGCTTTCAGAAGGGAAGGATCGTTCGAAAAATAATTGTCTTTTCTCGACCCCTCATCCAGCCCTCTCCCCTTCGCAGGGGAGAGAGGGATGCGGTCAATTATTTCTCGAATGGTCCTAACTGCGAATCCCGCTGGCGGTGAGACTTTGAGCACGGCGTTCGTGATTGAATTTTGAGATAATACTGGACTGAATTCCATGCGGAGCGAAGAGTTTTTGATAATCCTGCTGGTTGCCGGTGTACTTTTGGTCGTGCCATTGATTGCGATCGTGCTTTCAATTGTTGCGATCCTGAAGACTCGGCGATTAGCGGAACTCACTGCCCGACTTAACGGCATTGAAACGTATTTGCGGAACGCGGCAAATGGTTTAGCCGTTCAGTCACCCGAGCGGTCTGAGGAACATCAACGCCGGGTGCCTTCAGAAACGTCCGACGATGCAATGGTCTCCGCTGCAGCGATCCAAACTTTGGCAGCGCCTCATGCCGAGCCATTAGGACACGTTGAGCCGCCGATAAAGAACGCTGCGTCACCGGTCAGTTTCAAGCCACGGTCTGCATCATCCGAGACCACTTCAGCAACTCCGGTGGGCTGGGAAACGTTTATCGGGCAAAAGGCGTTTGGCTGGGTTGCGGTGGTACTGTTTCTCTTCTCGGCGACGTTTTTTCTTCGGTATGCATATCAGAACAACTGGATCGGACCTGTTGGTCGAGTGGCGATCGGCGAAATGGTTGGAGCCGGACTGGTCATCGGTGGCTGGCGGTATCTGCTGAAGGGGTGGCGACGATTTTCGTCCATGCTGATCTCGACCGGCATCGTTGTGATCTACCTCTCG
>CANJQC010000014.1 GCA_947476295.1 Planctomycetaceae bacterium
CAGTCTTCAGGTGGCAGTCTTCAGGTGGCAGTCTTCAGGTGGCAGTCTTCAGGTGGCGGTCAGGAGCTTTGCCGCACTCATTGCGATTCCGCTGACGACTGAAAACTGATGACTGATAACTTGGCTATCTTGTACAAAATGGGACGTATTCCGGTAGTTCGCCAGTGACTGCACGGGCCAGCAGGCGAGCCTGAACTTCCAGGATTCGACGATAGCTGACTCGATAACCGAACGTTGGATGCGTCACTTCCTGTTCCAGTCGTCGTTCGAAAGCAGCGATGATTGATTTTCGACCGGCCTCAGTCAACGTGACTGCACCAGCTCGCTCCAGAAAACTGGAACGATCCACTTCGCCATTGTTGAACGCCATCAACGCAACCGAGTCTCCGATCAGCGGGCGGTACTCTTCGGCTACATCCAACGCCAGACTCGGACGCCCATACCGAGGTCGATGAAAGAAGCCGAGCATCGGATCGAAGCCCACTCCCTGAAGTACGACCGTCAGTTCCTTCACAAGCAGCGAATAGACGAACGACAGCACGGCGTTCACCGGATCTTTGGGAGGTCGCCGGTTCCGATCATTGACATCAAAATCGTGCCGACCATTGAGCACCGCGAAGAGTCCGGCGAAATACGTCTTTGCGGCCATGCCTTCCAGTCCCAGCAGTGTTTCTGCGGAGGTAGATCGTTCGGCCTTTTGTCGCAACTCAGACAGCGAGTCGAGAATCTGGTTGCGACTCGCTCCCTGTTTCACTGAGGGATTCTCGCCACGGAGTGTTGAGCCACATTGTGCCCCGTCTGTCTGTGGCGGGCTGTCGCAATCACCACTTCCGTCCGGTAAGTGCCTCCGCAGCAGCGTGCGTGAGTTACGGATTTTTCCGCTGATGAACCGGCGGGCGATCTGCAGAGATCGCTCGGGATCAGCGGCAATTTCAAACTGCCGGATGCGAAGTTCGACATTCTTGTGAACCAGTCCGGTCGTAATGCCGTGGAACCAGCCGCCGTACGTAAAGTGACAAACCGGGATGCCGCGCGTCGTGAGTTCTCGCAACGCCTGAGCACTGATCATGACGTTCCCGAACATACTGACTTGTGAGACATCCATCAGACGCCGTTCGGCCAGCACTTCGTCTTTGTACTTGATCGTCAGTCGATCCCCGGATTTACCGAGCATGGCACCCTGTGTCTGCACATACAACGGCAGTGCGTCGTCGTTGGCGGGTAGAAGCTTACGAACGTGAGGTTCGTCAATGTGCCCCGTCTCTCCGAGGCGGGATTCTTCATGACTTTGAACATCACTTTCGCCTCGGAGAGTCGAGGCACATTGCAGCAGGTTGGTTTCATCCGGCAGACAAATGCCGACAAGCGAACACCGTGGACACTTGGGGCTGTCAACCAGCGGCGGTGGGATGACACCAGCAGCGGCCGTGCGGCGAAAGTCATCACGAAGCTGACGAGTCCGTTGAACCAGTTCTTCTGTGAATTCAATCGTCACGCGTTTCTTCGAGGCGATGAAGTACAAAACTCCGCGATCACATCGAAACCCGTTCGCCCGCAGAATTAAACCCTGAGCACACAATTGAACGCGTTCAGGTTCGTACGCGCCCTCCGGAACCTGCGGAGCTTTGCCACGCTTGTAATCCACTGGCGTCGCGACCATACCCTCCAGTTCCACCAGGTCCAGTTTCGCCAGCAATCCTTCCGTCGGAGCCGACAGCATCAGGGATCGAGCATGGATGGAGACAGGATCGAGGGGCGAGGAGTCAGGATCGTGTGGAGTGTCATCGCCCTCCGATGCCTTGCTCATTCCTCGATCCTCTTTCCTCGCCGCTCTCTTCGGCGCCTGATCGACGCGGCGATGCCCGAACGTGCCTTCCATGGTTTCCAGGTTGCCAGCCCATTCCCCTTCGACCCATTCCAGATATCCAAGTCGCGGGCAATAGGTGAACTCATTCAACATCCGAACAGGAATCATGTCCGGGAGGTCAGGGTCGCCTGCGGCGACAGTTTTCAGTTGGCAGTTTTCAGTTTTCAGTGAATCGCAGGGAGTGTTCGGATTGAGGTCTAAGGTTTTCAGACCATCGTATCCGAGAGCATCGGCGTTTTCATTGGTCTTTGAGACCTGGTCATTGGGACTTGCAACAGCATCGATCATTTCACTGGCCTTTTTCGTTAACAGCGAACGAACAGGCCTCCGTGCGGAAAAAGAGTGGTCTCACCAAACTTGCCGCACGAGCATAAACGCAAGGGGTGACAGACCATGTCCGGCGCAAGAAAGATTCAGAGCATCATGGACCGGATTATGCCAGTTGCTCTTTGGCGATTTTTGAATCGTGTAGCAGAGTTTGCAAAAACTCTGGTGGCTTTCCGGAGATTGTCGCAGACCCGAATTCTCTCGAATCCGGCTACAACAGAAACGAATTTGCACTACTTGAGGAATTCATGCTTCTTCAGCAAAGAGATCAGTCCTCTCGGTGCAGGTGTCTGTTTTCGAAGCTCAATTCGGACGGGAGGATGCCCCATTCGAACGAAGTAGCCGTCACTCTCTGAGTGACGTTTTGCGATTCTTGCTGGTACTGACCTCAAAACAAATAACGTCGTCCGATAAGCGACGCCGCGCCGCGGGAATCGCAGTTCATCACTCGGAGAGTGATGGCTACTTTATCCCTACCTTGTTCCCGTGCCGTCAGAATACATGACATACTCACCCGGCTTGAGCCGTGCTTTTCGAGGATTGTCAGAGATGTAGCGGCGAAAATGTTCGAATTGGGTTTCGGATCGAACAAGGTGATCGAACCCATCCTGCTGCCAGAATCGTCCGGATTCAGCCATTCGTTGATTGATTTTTCGCCCAGTGAATCGTTTCCATGCCTCACACTGCAGCAGCATCGAATCATCATCGGGAAACACAACCAGCAGATGCGCATGATTCGGCATCACCACGAAATCAGTCAGCCAGTATCGATCGCCGTCAAACTTCAGCAAACTGTCAGCGACGATTTTGGAATTCTCTGGATTCCTCAGCACACACGATCCGTGACACGAATCAAGTTCATCGTGCCACCGCGTTGAAAACGTGGAATAGAATTCCAATTGATGCTGATGATCGAGTGCCTGCAGATCATCACGCCACGTCGGTTTATTGGGATTGATTCCGTTCTGTCTGAGCCACAATCCCCGTTCCTGGTGCCAGCCATCGATAACTTCGCGAGGCATCGAGTCATGCAACCGGAACGTAATGAAACAGACGACACCCGCCTGCGACCAGTGCGGCAGTTTTCGGTATAGAATCGCTGCTGTCGTATTCGGGTCAAAGAAATGCAATTCCATGGCGGTATTCAAAGTAGCCGTCACTCTCCGAGTGACGAAATGCGATTTGTTCTTTCAGTGAATTATTAAGTTTCGAGTGGATAAGTCAACAACGCTGCGTGGCAGGAATCGCAGTTCATCACTCGGAGAGTGATGGCTACCTTACACAAACCGCCGCCACTTCAAATACGCCGCCAGTGTCAGATGCCCGTCCGGAAAAGGCTCAGCGAGTTCCATAGACCTCGCATCCATCCGATGCTGTTCGCCGTTGCGTTCCACGATCAGATCCAATCCGAATTCATCGTTTTTCGGCCACTCCATGCCAGTCACCTGAAGGGTTTCGCCCATGACTTTTGCCTTGAACGGAAATGCCAGTTCGTCCCCGAGAGCCGTCATGAACCCGGTGTGCTGCTCGTAGTCACCATACGCATCCGTCAATGCCTCGTCTCGCGCGGCATTGATGTCATCGGGATTGAGCTGATTTGTCCACGAAGTGGACATTGAATTCTTCGAAGACCGTTTCCGCATAGCTGCTATTCCGGATGAATCGCAAAAAGGCCAAATCCCCGAAAACGTCCGCCGCCAATGGCAACGGGCCCCGGCACGATTGACGGAAATCGAACTTTGACATGGTAGCGCGGCAAGTTGTTGAGATTTTCCGGCGGCAGATATCCTGAAGCCAGTTCGACACCCGAACGAAAACCGCCGCCCTGCCAATCCAGTTCCAATTGCTGTACGAGTTCGGTCGAATACCCCGCCTGGACAAATGCCTTTTGCAGTAAGGCGTCGATTCGAGCATCCAGTTTCGCGAGATATCGCTTCTGAGTCTCGGCATCCTGACAGTTCTTGAGTTTTCGTCGAAGGTGAGCCGGATCGTCGTAACCGGGGAGAATGACGGGCGTGACTGTGGACCACGTTCTCGATTTCCCGATGTACTGTTGCAGCACGTTGTCGGAGCCGGGGAGGATCGTCAACATCGCCGAAACGTCATCGCCATCGACCAGTTCCGCGCCAGCCAGCGCTCGCCGCGCCCAAGTGATTTGTTGACCGCAATGAGGTGGTGCGGCAATGAGAACTCGGCGGATTGAGTCTACTCGAAATGGATTGATCGTCGGCAGCGGCAGGTACTGGAACCGATCAGGGCTGTTCTGGCCGCTTGAAGGCTGTGCACCGTCGAGAGTCTTACCGTGGACGAACACGTTGATTCGCTCATCGGTCCACCCCTGATCACGCGCCGCAGCGGCAACGGCATGACGCAGCATTCCGGCGACGTCGCGCGTACCCCGCATTGGATTGAACGCCTTCATGCTGCTCGCGTCCGGTTTGAGAATGCTGAACGCGGCAAATTGTCGTGGCGACGGCTCGGTGGCACGTCTGTAGCCGACGACTTGAAACGCCGACAACGGCGGCACGGGTTTGAATCCGCCATCGACGAGGCGTCCCAGGAATTGTTCGTGCTTCGTCATGAGCGCGTCGAGAGTTCCTGCCTGTGGCACACGCAGGGCTGTGCCTGACTGATCTGCAGTGCATCGCCAGACTTCGCCGGGAAGCTGTGCCGCGTCTGCTTCCGAGAGCAACCCTGCATCTCCGGCGACCATGTCGATACCCCAGCCAAGATGAGTCACCGACCGCGCCGCCTTTTGCAGAACTTCAAAATGCTGACATGTGCCTTCGGGGAGAGGGAACAGAAAGCGAATGGCGTCGCCCCGAAGGCTCACGGGGCGAACATCTTTCTCGACCCGAAACTTTGCCATACTCGTCTCGGTATCACCGCGTGCCCATGCGGCAGTCATGAGGTCACCAGAGTTATTCGGAACGTACATGCGATAGCCGAAACTCTCGGAGGCCACCCGCGGCGTAACCAGCGTCGGCTGAATTCTCTCCAGCCATTGAAGAGCCGGCTGGGCATTGTTGCGGAACTCGTCGTCTCGCCATCGTTGGGCCGCAGCGGACACAAGCGATTGAAACAATCGAAGCGGCGAAGGTGGCCATTCGGGATCGCCATCGTCACCCCGGCCGTGGAATTGCGGCACGGGGTCCAGAAATCGAAGGGTGAAACAGAGGACTCTGTTCATACGATTGGCTCCGGAGCTGCTGTCGCGGCTTCAGCTTTCTTCGCTGCCTTCTTTCGCGTCTGCTTGGTATCTCCCTCGCCTTTACCCAGTCAGTTCTTCAAAATCGGAGGCAAACGGCATCGTGAATCGCTCAGCAAAGATTGACTACTGGCTTTGGATGGAGCTTGTGTAGTGTTACCAGATTCAGGGGAATAACAACCGGACTACGGCGGTTGACCAGACGTCCCGCGTTGCTGGCAGGTTGTATCACCATCCTGATACAAAGCAGTTGCCTGAAATCGACTATACTTCAACGCCTTGCACTCTACCTGCGCGCTATGACAGATCGTGGCAGTGTGTGCGAAAAACTCCTTTGTGGACCGCCGATTCTGAATCGGCGTCCAGTCGTCATTCAGCAGGGGACAACTTGCATCAAACGGACCGTCGTTTCACTGGCAATTCGCGTTATGATTGATCGAAAACCATATCGCGTCGTTCGTGAATTGACAGCTCCCGAACGAGAAATTCTTCAGGCGGCTCGAGCGGATGCGGAGGCCGAGCAGGAGAGCATTCTTGAGCAGGCTCGAGAAGCGATAAACGCGTGGCAGGAAACGCGGCAGGTCGTGGATCTACTCATCGCAGAATTGAAGGCCGAACGAGAACGGCAGGCTTTGTCGCTGGCTGACGTGGAAGAACGGACAGGGATTCGTCGGTCTGTGTTGAGTCGTCTGGAGAATGATGCGACATCAAATCCCACGATGCTGACACTGCAGCGATACGCGGTTGCATTGGGCTTGAGTCTGCGGGTGGCGTTGACGAAAAGTCAGTGAATCGGATTGACTGGAATCCATTGTGCCCCGATGCTCGAAGGCGGGGCGAATTGGTTCTATGTTCTCGGAGGTCAGAAATGAATCCGGCGAGCCGAGTGGCATGAGCCCTCCGATACCTCGTTTTTGTACCGGCAAGCTGACGCATGCCGCTCGCCAATTCTTTCACTCATGACCGCGTGGGGTATGACCGACGCGCTGGAACGGCACTGCCGGAGAACTCAACTGAACATCATTCAGGAGTTGCACGTGCTGCCGCGTGACTGATTCATCAATCGAAATCGAAAGTTCGGCAGATCCGGATGGTATTTCTGCGGGAGTTCGCAAATAAAGATGCGTGGGCGTTGCCTGAGCAATCTCAAATTGCTCACCGTCAACGGTCAGAGTCATTTCTACTCTGGCAGAATGGGATCCGTTTTGCGATGCTGCGATCATGGAAGTCTGGCGTGAAGAAATCTGGGAACGAGCGAATCTGTTTGCCGCGGAGAATGGCCGGACTTTGATCGGCCAGCTCGGCTACGGCTACGATGGTAGCGTGTTTGCCACAGAACGACAATCTGCCTTCAAGGTATTGCGATTTCAACGGCTGTACGAACGCGAACGTGATGTTTATCTCCGACTTCGGTCTCAATCGATTGTGGAAGTTGCCGGTTTCGCCGTTCCGCAATTGATTCACCATGACGATCGCTTATGGGTCGTCGAAATGGGTATCGTCGCACCGCCGTTTGTGCTGGACTTTGCCGGTGCCTACCTTGACCGGCGACCCGATTATCCGGATGACGTGATGGAAGAATGGCAGGCTGAAAAACTGGAGCAGTTTGGTGAGGAAAGATGGCAGATCGTTCAGAATATCATGGCTCATTTCGCCAGGATGGGGATCTATCTGGCAGACGTGAAGCCGGGAAATATCACGTTTGCAGAAGAAAAATGAAGAGTACACGGAGGGCTGACGCCCAGCCGCTCGCCGGGAGGGGGCACATGGCACTATGCGGGCGATTTAGCGTAGGCATCGAGCATTCGTGTCAGATCGTTGCAGATTTCTTCGGCGAGTTCCACTGGTGCCAGAACTATGGCCGATGGCCCGAAACTCATGATCCAGCGTTTGATTTCCTGAGTGTCCGTCAGTTGAAATTCTGCGATCAGAGATCCGTCATTCTGAGGCGACAATGTCTGACTCTTGTGCCAGTTCGATTCTCGAACATACCGAGCGGATTCTCTGCTGAACCGAACTCGAATTGTGTGAAGGATCATGTTGCCACTGCGGAAAACTCCAAAGCTGTGTTCCAGCCAGTTTTTAAGATCAAAGTCCTGAGGCACAGCGGCTGGAATCTTTGTGACGTGCACATCGTCAATGCGGTCCATCTTGAATGTGCGAATTTCGGCTCGACGACTTGACCATGCAATCAGATAGAGGCTGCCCCGATGAAAGACAAAGCCCTGTGGATAGACTTCCTGCTCGACCGGCTCCGTGGACTGATCTGATTGATACGTAATCAGCGTAATCAGATGATCCTCAATCGCCAGCATCAGGCTGTCGATTAATTCGCCTCGTTTGCTGTAGTCGCTGGCTCCCACGGAAGTTGCGTGCAGTGATCCTGAGAGCTTGTGCAGGTAGCGGATTGCCTGATCGCCGAGTGCTCCTCGAATCTTACCGAGGACTCGATGCAGGCCAGTCCAGAACGGAGTGCCAGCCAATGGTTCAAGAAAACGTTGAGCCATGTAGACGGACAGCAGTTCTGTAACGGTGAAACCGGTTTGCTCGGAGAACGGCTTCATCTTCCATCGCTTCAACCCTCGGTCGCCAATGACTTCCTGAATTTCAAACCCCGCCGTCTGAAGGACAGCAATGTCTCGTCGGATAGAGCGATCTGACACGTCAAACTCAGTGGCCAGTTCGGCCAGTGGAATCCCGAAACGCGAATCCGCCAGAAGCTGGAGCAATTTCCACTGTCGAAGCAGTTGTTGCGATTCGCTCACGACTGTTCCTTTGAGTCTGCGTTTGACGGAAAGACTAAACGACGATCCCCGGAAACACGTTGTTGAGGGTTCACAAACACCCAACAGATCGCGCCGGCGAAATAAACGCCGGCGAACAAAAGCAGCACCAGATTCCAGTTTGCGGTTACCTGGAATAATTTTCCGACAACGATCGGGCAGGCGGCGGCGGCGACGTTGCCGACCATATTCATCAATCCGAAAACCTGTGGAACTCGCGCCCCTCCGATATCAATTGTGGCAGCAAACGCCGCTGGTCCGGCAAGCGCTGCGAAGAACGCGCCCAATGTCAGCAAAGCTACCGCCAACTCCGGGCTCTGCACGAACCAGGCAGCTAAGATGAGAAGTGAGCACGCTCCAAGTGACGCTGCTCCGACACCGCTGCGGCTGAGACGCAAACCACCCGTTTGTCGCCAAATCCAGTCCGTCAGCATTCCACCGAAAATGCAGCCTGTCAGAGTTCCCGCAAAGACCAGACCCTGCAGGTAACCCGATTTCGCCACTGAAACGCCGCGCGTCTCCTGAAGAAAGGTTGGAAACCAACTGGCAAAAAACATGTATCCGCTCGCCCGGCAGATTTGCTGACCGCATAGCCACCACATCACAGGACTCAACGCTATGGTCAGCAGCCTGGCCTGTTCGCTGTCAACGGATGGCTGATTCACGTTGTTCTGATTCTTGATGTTCACATTGCGACCAGCCCGAATCAGTGCGAGTTCGCTTGAGTTCACTGCCGGAGTCTCCTCAGGTTGATCGCGAAACCAGGAGAGAAAGCCGATTGCCCACAGAATGCCCGGCAGAGCAAACGCCACGAAAACCCACCGCCAGCCGAATGCGATCATTAACACCCCCACGCTCCCGCTGGCTGCGATCGCACCGACCTGCATTCCTGCGGTGAAAACTCCGCAACCCAGAGATCGCTGGGAGAGCGGCATCCAGTGGCCAATCGAATTGCACGACGCAGGAAAGATCCCGGCCTGAGCGACACCCATGATCAACTGTGCAACGATCAACAGCCAAAATCCCGGCGCGATTCCGATGCCGATTGTGGCCACGGACCAGCCGACGGCGAAGACGCTCAGACCAATTCGGGGCCCGACACGTTCTGAAAACCATCCGCTGGGAACCTGGAAGATTGCATAGGTCCAGAAAAACGCGCTCATAAACCAGCCGGACTCAGCCAATGTCAGGCCCAGATCGCTGCGAACCGTGCTTTCGGCCACGCCAACCGCATTCCGGCAAAGATACGACAACGCAGCGGCCAGTGTAAGCCACGCAAGGACGCGATAGCGAACGGTTGTCGGGCTGTCTGTCATTCAAAGGACCGTCTGTAATCTGGCAAACAGACGATCGACTTCCGCCTGTGTTTCGCTGTCGAGTTTCCAGCGAACGGGCTGAATCTGATTCGTGTTGGTAAAGATCCCGCGTTTCTTCAGCAGATATTTTTCAATCGCCAGAAATCCATCAAGTCCTCCCTGAAGCTGCAACGCAACTAACGCACAAATTGGAAGTGACAACTGGTATGTTCGTTCTTCGTCACCAGCCTGAAGTGCTTTCCAGAGGGCCACGATGCCATCGAGCAAATCCGTTCCTGGCATTGTCCCGACTATTCCGCGGCGGTAGCAATCCACGAGATTGATTCCGCCAGAGCCTTCAAAGATCCGGGCCTCTCCCTGAGTCGCATCGCGAAGCTTCGAAAGGTTCGGGCCAAGCGGACTAGCTTCGGGCTTGAAGAAGATACGATCCTCTCCGAATTCTTCCAGCAGACTCAGGTACACGCCAAAATCAATCGCCGCGCCGACGTAGCTGGATGCATCCTGAACCACCAGCGGAATCGAAACGCTGCGGGCGATCGCCGCGAAATAGTCCCGTGTCGCCGCGCTCCCTAATGCTGTAGCCACCGGCGGGATTGCCATGACGGCACTGGCTCCATGTTGTTCGGCATGCCCGGCAAATTCTATCGCTCCGGTCGTGCTTTCTGCACCCACGCTGACGACGCAGAATCCGCGTCCCGCGACAGCCTTACAAACCTGTTCCGTCAGTTCCTTTCGACCTCGGTAGCCCAGCCGCAGAATCTCACTCACCACCGCGACGACAACGCCATCCGCTCCAGTATTAAACGCCCAGTCGATCTCACGCTCCAGCACAGCGCTATCGATCTCACCATGATCGGTAAAGGGCGTATGGAGAACGGGAAGAACTCCCTGAAGCAAGTTGTTTGAAGCACTCATGATTGGTCTTTCTTTCTACCTATTCCAGGTTGGACATACACGTCCGACTATGACTCATCTACGCTGGACATTCCCGTCCGACAGGCTGCCCCGGACGTCCCCGACAAACAAAGCCTCCGTCGCCGGAGGAATATCGCCTGAATCTATGTTTAAAAACACTCAACCAATTTCGTGAGACAACGATGACCTAAAACAGGACAGACGCAAATGTCCTTCCTAAGGAATCGCAGTAATGTCTGCGAGTTTGTCTTCTCTGTGTTCCCCACTGTCCTCTGTGGGAAAACCTGTCAGCACTTCAGTGATCGCAGATGTCATCGCCTCGAGGCTCCCGCGGTCAAACGGCGTTTGCCAGACGGGATAGATCTCGGTGTCATACAGATCCTCTGGCGGCAGGTAGCCGATGGAGCCATTGATAAGGTTCATGCACAGGATCGTGTGTTGCGGAAACCGGCGGCGAAGTTCCTGCTGAAGGATGGAATACGGTTCACAGCAACTGCCGACGAGCACTGCGTCTCCAATGCACCAGACATAGATCGCCAGATTGTATGTCGAACCATTGCCAACGCCGCGACGAATGTCTCGCTTGCGCCGGAGTCGTTCTTCCAAAGCACGATCGGTACAGGCCAGTCGCTGCTGTTCCAGTTCCTCAACGGACGGCCAATTCTTCAATGGCAATTCCACTGAGGTCTGCATCGCACGCAACTTCTGCGACAGCTCACGAGGTTCATGTTTCCATACCGCAAGTGGCGCGCCAGATTCCACAGTTTCAGCATACGCCAGCCGGGTTCCGGGTGGCTCCATACCGTGCAACGTGGCCAGAGCCGCGAAACCAAGTTGCAGTCCGTGACGGTCTGCGATCTCGGGGTCGCCTACATACTGATATCGCGGAGCCAGATCGCCACACGCCCCCAGCAGAAACATCGCCGGTGCATCGGTGGACTGCTGAATGGTTTCGCGCATAGCTCCGACGTAGTCCGGCGAGATCGCAGTGTTGTCCCAGGCCAGCGTGGTGGGATGACAGGCATAGTTGACCAGTGTCGCGCGAATTCGTCCGGTCGCATCCGTGACGCGACCAACCAGCAGAGTGTCATCCGGCTTTCCATCCGGGTTGTAGCCACAGACGATACGATTCTTCGTTGGATCAGGGTCAGGCAAATCACGAATAGTCGCCAAGCCGCATCGACCCTGATGCCAGTCCAGAGTCGCATCGAACTGCGATTCCAGCGACTGGCGGATCGCATCAACCGTCGATTCGAACAGATGTTCCATCCACTTCCGAAGCAGGTCACTGCCTGGCAGAGAATCGTCAGCGTCCATCAACGGCGGACCGGCATGAGTGTGGCTGAGAGCAAAAATCAGATTCGCAGACTCAAGCGACAGCGTTTCCAATAACCGCTTCTGGAATTTTTGAAATGTCTGCGGAGTTTTCCACCAGCCGAGATCCGCGTCCACAAGAACCAGCGTCGATCCGCCCGCCAGCGACGTTATCGTCAGAGCGGTGAGTGTCAGCGATCGATGAATTGAATCGGCCACATCGTGTTTCGCCGCGCCCCAGTTACGTGAGTAGATGCCAATCGGGGGCGTAACGTCGGTGCGCGCGATTCCGATGCGACCGTGGAACGAGGCATGATGAAAGTCGGACGGAACTGTTGAAAGCATTGCGAAGGACCGTTCGAGTAGGGAGTGTTCTTATGTAGACAGGATGGACATTCATGTCCGTCGCATAGCATCATAATCATAATCTTACTCATAATCGATTTGCAGGTGATACCCCCCCCCGGTTCTCAGCAACCCAGCACGACTCACTTTGCAATGAGGGATTAAGAATAAGAATTCAACAGGACTATGGGGGATTCCTTCATACGAGGCCAATATCTCGGACTGTAAGTTCAGGCTGCAGAAATCTCAGCTTTGCACCGCCGATACGTTGCATGTTGCCTACCAGTCTCCCGCAGCGCCATCGCGGTAGTACACTCGCTGCGGAAGTTCCTGTTGAAATGGGTGCTTACGAATTTCTTCTTCGTTGATCGTAATGCCCAGACCGGGTTTTGTGTTCGGAGCAACCGTGCGGGTTACTGCATCAATGGTGAATCCTTCTTCAACGATGTCCTGTCGCCAAGGTACATCATTGTGGACGGTTTCGCAGATGATGTAGCTGGGTTGCGAGAAGCCAAATTCCAGCGACGCTGCGGTACTGACAGGCCCTTGCGGATTGTGCGGTGCAAGCGCGATTCGATACGCATCCGCCAGAGCGGCAACGCGACGCGATTCGGTAAAGCCGCCGCAGTGAGTGATATCAAGCTGACAGATTTCGCAACCTCGTGCTGCAAACAAGTCACGAAATGCAGCCAGATTTGTGATGCGTTCGCCCGTTGCGATCGGTGTCGTCACGGCCGCATTGATGGCGGCCAGACCGTCAATGCTTTCGGGCCAGCAGGGTTCTTCGAAAAAATAAAGCCCATAAGGATCGATCGCTTTGGCGAACTGCATGCCCATTGCCGGTGATGGACGGGCATGGCAATCGACCATGATATCAATGTCGTCGCCAACGGCTTCACGCATCGCGGCGACGCAGGCTTCAGCAGCCTTGATTGGTTTTTGGCCTTCCAGCGGCATGGTGGGCGGTACGGCCATCGATTTGAATGCGGTGAAGCCATCCGACACCGCTTGCTGAGCCAGCTCTGCGAAACGCTTTGCGTTATCAACGGGCGTCTCATAAAAATTTTCCATGTCGCCACCGCCGAGGTGACAGTACAGCCGAATGGAATCACGAACCGGGCCACCCCACAACTTATGACACGGGACGCCATGAATCTTTCCGGCGATGTCCCAGAGTGCCAGATCAATACCGGCAATTGCGGTCGAACGCACGATTCCGCTTCCGTGCCAGAAGTGTTGTCGCCACATGACCTGCCAAAGATATTCGACTCGCGTAGGGTCTTCACCGATCAATAATTGCGACAGATCCTCAACCGACCCAACGACGCCACGAGTGTGCCATTCGAGTGTCGCTTCACCCCATCCGAACAGCCCCGGCTGATCGGTAATGACCTTCACAAATACCCAATTACGCATTCGGGCGTGGCAGACAAGCGTTTCAATTGCAGTAATTTTCATTGGATCGCAATTCGTTAGCCTGCCGGCAGCGTCATAACCGGTTTGGATCAAAGATGATCCATCTTCTCAACAGTTCCTGTAATGGCAAGTGTGGTGAAGAATACTGAACGAAGAAGGAATCGCCATCGATATGAAGCAAGATACCGACTCTGAGATATCGGGCGAATTTGGCTGCTTGGTTGCTCCGCAGCCTATCTCTGCCTACCGTACTTCTTCGCAAACACTGTCATCAGTCGGAATGCGAACAGAACGACGCGCAGGAATTCTCGTCCTGCATGAAACGGAGTTGTGGAAGTCCTTAATTTGGAGCTGCTGAATCGTGCCTCAGTTGAATCGCTGGATATTGGTTGTTGCAGGATTGCTTTTGACTGGCTTAAGCGACAATTTGATGGCGCAGGGGCCGTCGAAAGACTTGGCGATTAAGCTGATGTCGCTGCCGCCGCGTCCTAAACGTCCGGATCTGCAAGCCAGCAGACTTCCGCTGGAGTTTTTGCGGGGCGAACGAGTGGCTTTTCTGGGCAACTCACTTGCCGAACGTATGAATCTGTTCGGGCACTTTGAGACTCTGCTGCACACTCGGTTCCCGCAGAAGGAACTGGTTACCCGCAACTTCGCGCGACCTGCAGAAGAAGTCGGCATTCAGCAGCGATCAGCCGACTACACGGCGCTGGATGATCCGCAGTTGGCGTTTGGTGCCGACACGTATTTCTGTTTCTTCGGCTTCAACGAGTCGTACGCCGGCCCCGAGGGAATCGATGGCTTCAAAGAGCGATATAGCAACTATCTGGACACAATGGCCAAGCGCTATCCTCGTGATGACACCAACGCTCCGCCGCGATTCATTCTCGTGTCGCCGATTGCATTCGAACCCACCGGCGATCCATTGTTGCCGGATGGCTCCACGGAAAATGAGAACCTGAAATTGTATTCAGCCGCCGTCTCCGAAGTTGCTGCCGCGCGCAAGTTGGCATTCGTCGATGTGTTCGAAGCGTCTGAGAACATTTTTTGCGGGAAGCCGGGAATGCAGTACACCATCAACGGCTGTCACCTGAACGACGCCGGCGATCGCGAAGTCGCGAGACTGATTGATGAAAAGGCATTCGGTTCCGCGTCTTCAGCCAGCTTTGGCAGTCCAGCGTACGAAACATTACGAGCGGCCATCAACGACAAATCGTGGGTGCATCTGCAGGATTATCGAATGCTCAACGGCTGGTACGTTTACGGTGGCCGACGGACGTTTGATACTGAAACGTTCCCGCGGGAATACATCAAGATCCGCAGGATGGCTGAGGTACGCGATCGATTGGTCTGGGATCTGGCTCAGGGCAAACCTGTGTCTGACACGCCGGACGATGTAGGAACCGGTGAACTGATTGTCCCGGAAACTCGCTTCGGAGAGCCACGCCAAGATTATTCTGAAGCCGAGGAATTGCGATATCTCACGCCGCGGCAATTGATCGCCGAGACCAAAGTGCCTGAAGGATTTGAGATCCAGGCATTTGCCGACGAAACCATGTTTCCGGAACTCGCGAAGCCAGTGCAATTAAACTTCGACAACAAAGGACGCTTGTGGGTTTCCTGCATGCCCACATATCCGCAATGGAAACCTGGCGATCACAAACCGAACGATCGGCTGCTGATTCTGGAAGACATCGATCACGATGGCAAAGCAGATTCCTGCAAAGTCTTT
The DNA here is from genome assembly GCA_947476295.1 of Planctomycetaceae bacterium. Classification (GTDB taxonomy): domain Bacteria; phylum Planctomycetota; class Planctomycetia; order Planctomycetales; family Planctomycetaceae; genus SXXK01. The sequence continues at coordinate 15,224 of CANJQC010000014.1, forward strand.
TACGACAAGCTGCACTGCCCGACCGGTTTTGAATTTTGGAACGGCGGGGTTCTCGTCGTCGATCAGCCGCGTCTGCTGTTCCTGAAAGACACGGACGGCGACGACAAGGCCGACGAAGTTGTGCATTTGCTCGACGGCTGGGCATCTGACGATACGCACCACACCTGCGGTGCGTTTGAATGGAGTCACTCGGGTAAGCTGCACATGCTGGAAGGGATCGCAACCAGCACGACTCTTGAAACACCGTGGGGCCCGCATCGCAGCCGGGGTACCGGTGGTGCGTATGTGTTGGATCCTCGCACGCTGAAAATTCGTCAGTTTGCGCTGCCCGGTCAGTACAACATGTGGTGTTATGTCTTCAATAACTGGGGGCAAGGCATCGTCGGTGACGGTACGACGGCGAATCATGCTTGGGATACCCCCTTGTCCGGAGCCCAGTTCGGAGGCCGCACGGGGCTGAATTTTATCTTCAACAACGAAGGCATGCGACCTGCACTTGGCAGCGAATTTCTTGTGAGCCGCAACTTTCCGGATAATGTTCAGAGACAGTTCACATACGCCTGCGTCATCAATATGAACGGTCTGCCTCGGTTCACAGTGAATGATGACGGAGGCGGATTCCACGGTGATCGACTAAAAAACGCTGACGGCAGTCCCGATGATCTCATTCGTTCCACCGACAAGCATTTTCGGCCTGCCGATCCGCAAATCGGCCCTGACGGTGCATTGTGGTTTGGCGACTGGGCGAATGCTCTCATCGGTCACATGCAGTACAGTCAGCGCGACCCAAATCGAGATCACACTCGTGGCCGCATTTATCGCCTAGTTTATCCGAGTCGTCCGCTGGTGACACCGGCGACTCAGTTCGAAAAATCTGTTCCAGAGATCCTTGAGCAGTTGCGAGAATACGAATGGCGTACGCACTACCGTGCGCGTCGTGAACTCCATGACCGACCGACTGCGGATGTGCTTCCTGCGGTTGCTTCGTGGGTCAAGGGGCTCAAAGCCGATGATCCGGAATACGATCGTCTGCGAACGGAAGCATTATGGATTCAGCAGGCGCATCATCAGATCGATCCCGATCTGCTGGCGGCTGTGTTGAAGGCGTCAACGTTTGATGCGCGAGCGGCTGCAGTCCGCATCGTATCCGACGAACGTGAATCAATTGCTGATGCGCAAGCAATGCTTACCGCTACTGCAAAGGATGCACATCCGCGAGTTCGGACCGAGGCGGCTCGTGGTTTAAGCTTCTTCGACAACATCGAAGCTCAGACCGCGTTGCTGGCCATGACCCGTTTCCCGGCCGATTACTGGGTTGACTACACCGTGCAGCATGCCCTTGGGGCAAATGAAAAGATCTGGCGTGGCGATTATATCGCCGGCAGGATCCCCGACCTGAGTTCTCGTGCGGCTGAGATTGTGACGAAGCTGATGGAGGCATCGAAATCTGGCGCAGTCGCATTGCCGTTTCTGCAGACACTCCTGTCGCAGCAGCCGAAGCCGGAAGAAGAACGCAACAAGGCCATGACCGCGTTGTCGGATCTGAAGGGCGATACAAATCGTGGTCGCGAAGTGTTTGTGCGCAACTGTACCGCGTGTCATAAAGTCGGCAACGGTGAAGGTCGTGAATTCGGACCGAACCTTGCCGGAGTTGCAAAACGGATGAATAAATTCAAAATCGTGCAGTCCGTTGTGGACCCAAATGTTGAGGTTGCCGAAAAATATCGTTCAACGTTGATCGTCACGAAGGACGGCATGCCGACCGCAGGACTTGTTGTGTCTGAAAATGACGTAGAAGTTGAACTCTTCGATGGGAAAGCGGTCCGCAAGATCACCAAGGCAGACATCGAAGAACGTGTGACTCAGCAACAAAGCAGCATGCCCGAAGGTGCTGCATCAACGGTGGCTCCGTCTGAATTCATCGATCTGATGGAATATCTGGCGGCACAGACTCAGGACGTTGCACCAAAGTAGATCCTGACTGCTGTGGGAAAGATTTGTGAGCGGAGCTGAAACCGTTTTACTGCGGACGTCCGCTCCACGTCGCCGCGTTGCTGTTCAATCAGCGTTAATTTGGCGACTTGTCGCAACAAGCCGCAAAATACAGCCCGGCAGGCTGTACCGAAATGGATTTTCGCCGCTGCGTTGTTTGTACACTACAAATTTGGGTATCATTGGAGTTGCCAGTGTCCAATATTTCCACGATCAACGGGGAATGATATGCCTTCAAGCAAACAAAACTCGATTGCCTGCCCGGACTGCTATCCTTTCAACCGGCGTTCCTTCATTAAAACAGTGGCAGGCGCTTCGGCGTTGGCGCTGCTTTCGACACGTTCACTGAGTGCGGGGTTGTTCTCCGGCCCGTCGTTGAACAGTGCTTCGGAAACAGCAGTGAGTGAATTCTTTAAGTCGCTGACCGACGAACAGAAGAAAACGCTCTGCTTTCCATTTGAGCATGAGCTTCGACATCGCATCAGTGCCAACTGGCACGTCACCAAGCCAACGCTTGGCGAGATCTTCTATACGTCACCGCAGCGTGAAATGATCAGCCGGATCATCAAGGGCCTGTGCAGCGAGGAGGGCCACGAACGCATGCAGAAGCAGATGGACGACGACGCTGGCGGACTGCACGAGTTTAGTGTCGCCATGTTCGGCGAACCGGGTGCAGGAGCGTTCGAATTCATGCTCACAGGTCGCCACCTGACATTGCGAGCCGACGGAAACAGCGTGGACAAAGCTGCGTTCGGCGGGCCAATTGTGTACGGCCATGACCAAGTTGAAGAGGATGCGTCTAAGAATATCTACTATTTTCAGACGCAACAGACGGACAAGGTCTTCAAATCGCTGACGGAAGATCAGGCGGCAAAGGCTCTGCTTTCCAAAGCACCGCCGGAAACAGCTATTCAGCTTCAGGGTGAATCCGGAAAATTCTTCGGCATCAAAGTCGCAGAACTGACGTCGGATCAGAAATCTGAAGTCGAAAAGACACTTGGCATCCTGCTCGCTCCATATCGCAAAGAGGACATCGATGAAGTGATGGAAATTCTGACGGAATCCGGCGGCGTCAATCATCTGCACATGGCGTTCTTCCAGCAGGAAGACATCGGTGGCGACAAGACTTGGGACATCTGGCGCGTTGAAGGTCCATCATTTGTGTGGCACTTCCGCGGTGCGCCACACGTTCATGCTTACATCAATATTGGTCATGTGAAGAAAGCATAAGGGAAACGGAGTGTCTGGCATGGAGTGAGCCGTTTAGCTTCTGCGCCGGAGACCGACTAACTCTTGGGCCGTGAACGCCGTGTGCCAGAGTCGTAAAACACTCTCGTTCAGCATGCAATTGTCATTGGTGGACGCAAGGCATCGTACCGGTGGGCTTACACCCACCGCTCGCCAGTTATTTTTACTTAAATCGTTATAAGGAACAGACATGCAACCGGACGATAAGGCGCGTCAACTGGGAATCAATCTGGAACCACAAACGCCGGGATATCTGAATCTGTGTATTCGATCCGGCCAGCAACTGATCACGTCAGGCCATGTAAGTGACCTCAAGGGCGTGCTGGGAAAGGGGCTGACTGTGGAGCAGGGCTACGAAGCCGCGAGGGATTGCGCTCAGAAAATTCTGCGTTCTGTCTACAGCAGCCACGGCACGCTCAACGGGCTGCGCGTCCTTAAAGTTCTGGGCTGTGTCTATTCCGCCGGAGACTTTACCGATCAGCATCTGGTCATCAATGGCTGTTCGGATCTGCTGCATGAAATCTTCGGCAAGACCACCGACGGGTTTCATGCTCGCAGCGCTCTCGGATTCGCGGCTCTGCCGACCGGAGCGGCGGTGGAAGTCGAAGCAGTGTTTGAGATAAAGCAATGATGTGGACAAGGGCTGCGCTGACAGAGCGACCGTCTTTGCCCTGAATTAGCCAATGACCCGCATCAATACGCTCTTTGTCTGTTCGCGCAATCGCTGGCGAAGCCCAACGGCTGAGCAAGTATTTCGTAATGCCGCGAGGTTGTCGGACCGTTCATGCGGGCTCAGTGCAAAATCGCTGCGGACGATGCGCGCAGATGATTGCAGCTGGATCGACTAGGTGTCTGTGATGGAGGCGAAACGCCGCCTGCAAATTATTGAGAAATTTCGACATGCGCATGGCCGAACACCTCTGCATGTTCTTGAAATACTCGACGATTATCAGCTCACGGACCATGAACTTGCGGAACTGTTGACGGATTGAGTAGATGAATACTTATGCGATTGTGCCCCCTGAGCGACGATTATTGACAGGCATTGTTCGATTGCTCTTCCTGCTTGACGCAATCATCCATGAGACATTTGTGGTCCCTGCCGAAGCCGTGCGGAGTATATCGGTATCGCGAATTCTCTTATTGAGGACGATTAACAATGTGGCCGGAAGGTGATCACACTCAGGATCTGCTGAAGGGCGTTGAGAACGGAGATCCTTCAGCGATGAATCAGTTGATGGATCGGCATCGCGAAGCGGTTCGCCGCATGGTTCAGATGCGATTGGATCAGGCAGTGGCACGGCGTGTGGATGCCAGTGATGTCGTACAGGACGTTCTCCTGGAAGCCTCGCAGCGATTGTCAGACTACATCCGCAACCCTTCCATGCCATTTCATCTGTGGCTGCGTCAACTGGCGAAGGATCGAATTATCGACATGCATCGTCGGCATCGAGCGGCTCAGCGACGTTCCGTTGATCGCGAGCAGCACTTCAGCAGCTTTGCGTCTGATGATCATTCAGCCGCCGACCTCACGGCGTTGTTGCGCGACGCAGAACTGACTCCGGCAGCGTCGGCACTGCGCAAGGAGATGGAAGAACGTTTCGTACTGGCGCTGGATCAGCTTGAGGAAAGCGATCGCGAGATCATTATCATGCGGCACTTTGAGCATCTCGGCAACGGCGAAGTCGCCGAGGCTCTGGGCTTGAGTGCTCCGGCAGCCGGAATGCGATACCTGCGGGCCATCCGCAGACTTCGCGAACTGCTGGGGACAGATGATGTGTCAGTGGAAGTTAGTTAAGAAGAAACGGACGCTGCGGCTCGGGCTGAGACAATCATCCGTATAACCCGCGATCGCAGACCAGGCCTTAAGGGAAAACACGAATGTTCTGGCTGGGATGGATCATGTTTGCACTCGTCGCGATTTTAACAATTCCGGCGATCATCGCATTGAAAGTAAAACAATTGTTGCCTTACCAGCAAGGTCTGGGCCATAGGGTTTCTGAGAAGAGTGCGGAAGCCGGATCAGTTCCCCTGCCATCGACGAGTGTAATCGTACCCGCACGCAACGAAGAAGCACAGATTCGCAATGGACTCAACACGCTGCTTCAGTCCACCGGTGTTGAATTTGAAATCATCGCTATCGATGATCGCTCCACGGATTCCACCGGGTACATCATGGATGAAATCGCGGCGAACGATGCGCGGCTGAAGATTATTCATATTACTGAATTGCCGGACGGTTGGCTCGGAAAAAATCATGCAATGCATGTGGCGTCAGGACAGGCAAAGGGCGAACTTTTGCTGTTCACCGATGGCGACATCATGTACGAACCGTGCGCGATTCAGATCGCTGTGCAGCATTTCGTTCGTCAGAAGTTGCAGCACCTGTGCCTGTTGCCTCGAATGCTGTCCGGCAGCATCCTTGAAAGTGCAGCGGTCACGTTTTTCGGCCTTGCATTCGCAGTGGGAATGCAGTTGCATATGATCAAAACCCGATGGCCACTGTCGTACGCGGGTGTTGGAGCGTTCAATTTGGTCGATGCGAAGTTTTATCGATCTGTAGGTGGTCACAATCCGATCGCGATGGATATTCTGGATGACGTTAAACTTGGAAAAATGATCAAAAAGAACGGTGGCACGATCGATTTTCAGATGGCTCAGAAACTCCTTTCCGTGCGGTGGCAGCCTTCGTTATGGGGCGTCGTCACGGGGCTGGAAAAGAACGGGTTTGCGTCATTGAACTATTCAGTTCTACAAATTCTGATTGTTACATTCGTGTTCCTGCTGACAATGGTTTTTCCGTATGTGTCCCCCTTCGTGCTGTCGCTTTGGAATGCCTCAGGATTTGTCGCGACGGCGGTATTTTGGCATTTGGCGTTTGCATTTGTTGCCTTTCGAATGCCAGGTGGACTTCTGTTGACTCCACTGTTTCCTGTCGGAGCCTTCCTGATGGCATTTGCGTGCTGGAGATCGGCCATCATCACGCTCCGCCAGGGCGGCGTCCGCTGGCGTGATTCGTTTTATCCGTTGGCACAGCTCCGCAAGGGTTTATACTACTAAAAGGTGTTTTTAGTGACTCACCAGATGTCATGTCCGATCTGCAGAAAGCCACTCGAAGTCGAGTCGGCAGATTCCCCGTCGTTTCGGCCATTCTGCAGTGATCGTTGCCGCAAAGTCGATTTTCATCGCTGGTGGGACGGGAAGTATTCCATCGTCGAACAACTGGATCCGGACGCCATCGACCCAGACACACTGGATAGGGAACTCGAACCGGAATAGGTTAATGCGACCGTGCAAAGGCTTAACCCGGTACTCTGACGTCCCGCGTTATGCAAGTTGTTTTCGAAATCTCATCAAACTGAACGCCAGAATAACGATCGTAGACACTGTCAGGCCGACCACAGAGGGCAATACATCAATGAAGTCAGCGCCGCGCAAAACGATGGCTCGCAGGATTTCAAGGTAATACGTCACGGGAATGGCAAAACGTCATAAAATAGATGGCCGGGCATCTGACTGCGAGGGAACATAGACACGTGCGACAAAAGTCGCTTTGTTGGAATTTGGTTTTGGTGACGGACGCGAAATTTTTTGCTTTGGAGTGATGGTGTAATTTTTCAGGCGACTAGGAAGCTGCTGGAAGCGACTAGGCGGCCATATGACGTCGCAAAACACTGCGCAGACTGCCTTGCCTTGCCACCTTTCGTCAGTTTTGCAATGAGTGAGCGCACGCTCGCCGCTCGCAGGAGATTCCAGCCGGCGACTTTCAGCAGGATGCTCGAAAACACCGCCGGACGACCACGGACTCGAAGACGGTCGTGCCGCTTGAGCTGAACCAGAAACCGGCGAATGGCAGTGGCCATCAGCTTCATGCGACCGAACTTCGCCATGTTGGATTCAATGTGTGTCGAATCCAGCCGCTGCTTCGAAACGTCCAGTTCCAGCAACTGTACCAGTTCACCGGTGACATCGTGCATGATCGCCTGTGCAAGTTCGTCATCGCGAAACAGTTTGATATATCGCTCAATCGTGCGGCGGCACAGGCTTTGCTTTTCCGGGTTCAGATTCAACGCATACTGCGCGTCGATGTTGAACATGTACGCATCGGCGGCTTCCTCGTGAGTCCAGTTACGGAACTCCATGATGAACAGCAGGCCAGCCATGGAATAGAGCTCTTTGGTAGGCCGCCCCATCTGAGCACTTCAGCTCGTTTTCGTCGATTGATTGCAGGACAAGCTTTAACCTCTGTCCTGCCGTCATTCGACGATAGCGTTCGAGGTTTCTTTGCTGAGCATTGATCGTCCCGGGGCTGAGTGGTAATCGATACTGACGAGCATTGAGCAGACTCGAATACCGAAAACATCGCCGGATTTTAGTCATTTCGTTCCTTAGCGAGGACTACTGACCAATCGCGTTCTTCAATCGAATTCTGAAGTTTTGTCGGCTGCGTTACATCCGAATCCAAATGACCGAGCCCGCCCCCAACGATGACTGCTTGCACCAATGGCCCTAATTGCAACCTGCAACGAAGGCCGATATGCTGCCTGTGTTTGCTCTTGCGGCGGCGTCGAACACCGTCCCCTTCACCTTATTGCTCAACGAATTTTGCAGGATCTGATTGATGTTTTATGGTGGTGTACTCTGGATGTTTGTCAGAAATTCGCTCATTCGCGAGATGATGTTTCCGGCCAACTTTATGATCCAGGTGGTGACGCGACTGTTCTGGTTTTTCGCTCGTGTCGTACTATTCGTTGTAATCTACAAGGAAGTCGATCACATAACGGGATGGTCGCAGCATCAGTACTTTGCCTTCATGGCCACGGGGATGCTTATTAACGCTATCGTCGAAGCTTTCTTTATGCCTAACTGCGCGGCGTTTTGTGATGACATTCGCACGGGCAAACTGGATTTTGCATTAACTAGGCCGATCGATTCTCAATTCCTGATTTCGATGCAGCGTGTGAGTCTGGCGATGATCAGTCAGATCATGCTGGCGGCGGCACTGCTTGTCTGGTCGCTCGTCAACATTGGATCGCCCATTTCGTTCGCTCAAGTCGCGATGTATCTCTTCTACATCGCCGTGGCCGTGGCCTTCTTTTATTCGATGATGATCACAATGGCCTGCACGAGCATCTGGTTTGGACGGAATCAGGGGCTGTACGACTTCTGGTTTTACATCACCATTTTCGCTCAATACCCCCGCAGCATTTATGCCGGCACAGATGACACTCGATTCGAATCCGGTGAAGCGCTGCAATTTGGATTCACATGGATCGTGCCGATTCTATTGGTCGTCACGGTGCCCGCTCAGATCATTGTCGGCACCCTGAATGATCGAGTCTTTGCAGTTGTCGCTGCCATTGCTGCCGCTGCGGCGTTGCTGATGTCACGCAGTGTGTTTCAGTGGAGCCTGAATCACTATCGCGGAGCCAGCAGCTGACCCCGGAATTCCTCTAATACTTGAACGATTGCGACCGACTGGAGTTGAACCAGCACGGGTGTTACCCCACATGCTCCTGAAGCATGCGCGTCTGCCAATTTCGCCACGATCGCATAATTTTTCTCTTCGTGCCGCCGCCTGAAGCGTGAGAGTCTGCCAATTCTGCCACTAGCGCGGTGAACACATCCCTGAAAAGTGTACTGCCTTTGGACAGATGCGACAACCGCAGGGTTCGCGAAATACCGCATTTGAAAATCGAGGTGGTCCTTTCTTATCCTCATCACTGTGCTGGGGCATTCCTCAATTTGCGGGCATCTTTGATGCTGGCCGAGCGGATAAAGTTGACGGGCAGCAATCGGCAGGACAGACGTCATGGTTTGTGGGGAATTGGCCGATGCATTCACGAGCGGTTCCAAAGATGCGCTCCTGAATGAGTTTTCGAATCATGCTGACGAAACGGGGATGGTTGCCAGGCGTGCTGGCACGGGTCATGTGAATTTCCTGTTGATCGCAATACCTTCGCGCTTCATCGTCAAGATCGTAGAGCACCTCCATGTGGTCCGACAGAAATCCGATGGGCGAAATCACCATCTTGTCGATGCCGGCGGATTTTGATTCCCGCAGATGATCGAGAATGTCTGGTTCCAGCCACGGATCCTGTGGGCGACCGCTGCGACTCTGATAAACCAGTTTCCAGCGGGATTCCGGAAGCTCAAGATGTTCAGCGACCAGTCGGCATGATTCGCGAAGCTGCTTTCCGTAGTCTGACGTTGTTGCCATGCTCATAGGAATACTGTGTGCCGTGAACGCTATATGCACAGTATCCCGAGTGTCGTCTGGAAATCCCGCCAGCGCTATCCCAACTTGTTCGGCCAGTACGGCAATAAAATCCGGATGATTGTAGAACACTCGCAATTTGTCGATCTGCAATCCTGTGGCTTCAGGCTGTTCGAGCGCGACGGCAATGTTTTCGCGATATTGCCGACAACCCGAGTAACAACTGAAGCCGGAAGTGACGTACGCCAGTGCTCGCTGGACTCCGTCTCGTTTCATCTGAATCAGCGTTTCGTTCAGATACGGTGTCCAGTTTCGATTGCCCCAATAAATTGGTATGTGAATATCGTGAGCATCCAGTTCCTGCCGCAGTGCAGCAATCAGAGTGCGGCACTGTTCGTTGATCGGACTGATGCCGTCGAAATGATAGTAGTGCTCAGCGACTTCCAGCAGCCGTTCACGAGGAACCGGTTTGCCGCGCAGGACGTTTTCCAGAAACGGAATGACGTCTTCGCGCTTCTCCGGACCACCGAACGACAAAAACAGGATCGCGTCGTAGTGAACTGTTGATGAATCGGTCATATCGAGAAAATCATGTCCTAGGATTGAGTGTATTCGCGAGGGCTTCCAAGTGCCGAAAATTATCACAATAAGTTGTGTAGCGGAGACGCCGCCGAACTTCAGCCGTCAATGCCTGACCACCGACAACGATCGCTGAACCAAATGAAGTCGCTGTATCAAACAGTACATTGAAACTGGCAATAAATCGGTCTTCTTCGCGAATGGATGTGATACTGATCCACATCAAGCGAGGCCGTTCTCGCTCCAGTGCTCTGCGAAGTGTCTCGAAGGGCAGCATGTTCCCTAGTGAACTGGCACGCCAGCCACAATCTCGGAGCACAAGTTCAGACATGCAGGTAGCCAGCGTATAAGGGTCACCATCCAACGTTCCACCCGTCGCAATCGGCCCGTCCGCTTGTCCTGTCCCGACCGCGCGACGGAGTTCATGGATCACGCGAGTGCATGTTTCACAGGCGCGGCGTTCTTCATAGATGTCCATGTCCCCGCAACGCCACATATCGCCGATTTTCTGAAACGCCGGAGTGATTATCGTGTCACAAATGTTTGCCACCGACGTATTACTCAAGTACAGATCCAGCACAACGCGACGAGCAGTAATTTCGTCTCCGGAGATTAACGCCTTCTCGAATTCGTTGATCGCTGCATCTCCATGGTGCGACGTGGATCCCATCCCCGATGGCAGGCCAATTAGTTCAGGCCTCGCGATCGCTTTTCCTGTAGCGCGAGCGTATTGCAACACCGAATCCAGCTGCAATCGACGATGACCACCACCTGTTTTCTCTGCCTGAATCAACCCTTTGTCCACCCAGCGCTTCAGTGACGACTCACTGACACACATGGCAGCGGCAACTTCCTTCGGAGAAAAAAACTGACTCATGGATGCGGAGTCCCTATTCTCTGTGACCGTGTCGTGAGCCAAGGTCACTCACTTTGTGAGACGATGCCCGACCTCTCGCCACGCTCATTGGTGTGTTTTAGGCCGTGTTCGTTTCATGTCCATCGCCTAACTGAACGAGCCGCACGTTTTTCTGCAAAATGACAAGTAGGGGGACATTCTTTATGGCGCGTGCAGACTTATTTGGTGTCGCATGCGGAAGCGAATGGTTCGTTCCGCCCTATTGGTTCACACGCCAAGTCTACGGCTGCACGGGAATTGTGGCGTTGTCTGCGCCGCCGACGAGAATGTGACCAGCAAAGTCCTGTTCGGGGATCAGGCACACGATGTATGTGTTCCGACCGTTTTCGATGTAAACGGGGATCGTCTGAGTCGCTCGTGATGCACTCGAATGCGAAAACCGCAATGTCGCAGACCAGTGTCCGGCGGGAAGTTCTGTGCGGGCAATGTCGATCCGAGCAGGAAGCAGGCGCCAGGAACGCGTGTCTGCTCTTTCCATCGCCTCCCATGCGATTCCTGCTACGTTGATTCCAAGATCGACAAACGAGTTGCGATGAATATTCTGAGCTTCCTTCAGCACATACACCGCGCCTTTCTTGAGGACACGGCGCGTGATCGCGTGGGCGATTTCTTCATCGCGATGTTCGTGATATGAAGCCTGGGCGACTTCGTTCAGATCGACGACTGTTGAAAATATCAATGGAGCCGACGTCGCCACAGGAGATTCGAAAGGGCCAATTAAACACTGGACACTGCCGGTCGGGATTGTGTGCCCGCATGGTTCAGGGCGTGCGATCTTTACGGACGCGATCGTCGGCGGCAGGGTATGTTTGCCTGTGGCGCTAATGATGCGATCTGCAATCAACAACGCAACGGTTGTTGGTTCGGCCGATTCCGACACCCAACGAGGCGCTTTTCCGACAAGCGTAATAACATGCAACGTCCCATTGCCCGCCTGACACCGCGATCCGAATTCACCGGTCGCTGCGGTCTGTTCGTGTCGGCGAAAGGCGGGATTCCAAAACCCGATGTCGTTCATCGCCTGTTCCGTTTCATCGTAGCGAGTTGGCTGTTCGGACTGCACTGCCGAGGACAGATAGGAGCTCAGAGCCAGCGGTTGATCGAGCGGCGAAGCGACAATGTTGGCAGCAGAACGTTCAGCGTCGTAACTGGCGGGCGTGATGACATCGACTTTATCCGGCGTTGGAGCCACTTCGACGTCAGCAACAGCGTTCGATTCAGACGCCTTCGCGGCCGCGTTCGCCAGAATTGTGTGGCGGCTGTCGGCGGCATCTTTGGCCTGCAACGAATACGCAAACGCATCCTGACCGTCGCCGAGCAGACTGGTCAGCAACGCCATATTCAGAATCATGCGGCGTTCAAAATCCCGTCCCGAATACGCCACAGCGCGGGAGTCGGTCATCATCGACGATGCCTGTTCGGTCACATCTTTTTGTTCCAGATGTTCCAGTTCGCGGCGCAGGGTTCGAAAACGGGCTTCCGCCTGAGTCACATTGCCCGATGCCAGATCCAGAATGCCTGCGTCCAGTTCCAGAAGCTTCTTTTCGGAGCGAAGTTTCTCCTGCGATTCCTTCAGCGCCGTGCGGGAAAGTTCAAGATCGCCACGACCGAACTGAGCCACGGCGGCCTCATGGGACTTCTGCCAGTTCTGGCATCCGCCGCAAAGGCAAATGACGCTCAGCCACACGACGCGCATCCCTGTCAATGCGGCAGAACGCCGGAACCTCGAAAGCATCTGCATGGAATGGCGGTGAGTATCGGTCATCTGGTCTCGTCGGCCATGAATGAGACATCAAGTTCCAGAATTCGCAACAGGTCTCTTAATCGTTGTAGTGTTTCAGCTTTCCAAAGACTCCCTTGTGATAACCCTTTCGCAGCATCGCGGAGTCTTTTTGTGAGTCACCCGTGTGGATATCGAGCAACTCCAAGGTGAGCAGGTAGTCTCGCTGATAGTCGCCGTTGCTGTTTGTTGTGCCGGACGTGATGCTGGCAAACAGCAGATAGTCAAATGGTTGTTCTGAGCGTTCAAGTGCAAGCTGCAACTCACGCTGTTTCGCGGGAAGCACCAGCGTCTCAGGACGGCAGCGGCATTCCGACATTGCGGCTTCCACGTATCGACGACTGATCATCCGGAACTGCGGGTCCTGCGAAACCAACGAATCGATGTGTTCGTAGATCTGTTCCTTGAAGTCACCGATCTCTTCGCTGCTGCGGTTTTCGACTCCGACAAAGCAGACCGATCTCGCCTCATTGCCCTCACCTTTGACGGTCGTGTGTGACGCCTGATGCACGCTGCTCGCTGACTTGGCCAGCAGACGACAGACGGATTCGTCAATCAACGGCTTCCATGTTTCGGCACCGGCGGTGTGGCTCCCGACCATGTCTTTGTCGTTCTGACTTAGTACATGCGCCTTCTGATGGTTTCGACAACCCGCGACGCTGGTGAACGCCGCGATCAAGCATACCAGACTTACGACTATGCAATATCGTGCCATGACCCGGTGGACTCCATTCCGCGGCAACAATCTCGGCTACCAGAAACATCCTGTCTGGAGCGCAGCACGGAACGGCTGGCGGATTGCTGCACATCGGTAAGAGTATCGGCTTTTCCTGATTCACTGAAAGACCGTTACGGCCCCACGAGCAAAAAAAAGCCCCGCCGAAACGATCGACGGAGCACTGGAATAAAAGGTTTACACAAAATAGTGAGACCGGGGAACTCTGATTGAGCGGCCTAGGCGCTAGCCGTCTGTTGATTCAAGCATTCCCGGGAGCGAATTCCTCGCTGACGCTTCATGCTGTCTTGGGATGCGACGGAATATTAAGAGTCATGTCAGCAAATGGCAGAGCAATCCTCAACTGAAACTCGCAATCCCCACCAAGTTTTTGAGCCATTTCGGCCAATTTCATGCTGCCAACGGCTCGATAAGCGTCCACGAGCTCACGCCATGCAAAGCGTCGAATTGGCGTGGGCATGACACGGGCCGCCGTTTCCAAGTGCGAGATAGCGTCCGTGAAATTGCCAACTTGCTTGAGAGCAATGCCATGCATTAGCTGAGTTGGACCTTCCAACGGGCCTGCATCGGTGATTTTATCGAGTTCTTCGATCGCTCGTTCTGGCATTCCCAGATCGAGGTATCCGTCAGCAGACAGCAATCGTCGAACTGTCTTTGGTGTCATTTGAATTCGCATGGTACTTGCTCCCTTTTTGAGACAGGTCAGAGACCTGATTGTTGTCGAACTGATATCTATATCATTCGCAACTGTCGCGCCAATTATTGGCAAGTGTCCACAATTTTTTGTAAGTCATTGCTTTCATTGATTTTATGTTGACACTGTTGCGAATCACCTGGTTCGCTCCGTCTGCCAAAACTACAAGACTCGACGTCTCAGTGCGTAAAAACCTCACAGTCCGTTACGCATTTCGCGACAGAAATTGCAATTCCTACCATGACGGGGGCTTTGCCATTGCAGCACGTCGTAACCGCTGACCACACCCTTACAGGGTCGTGTGCTGCGAAATACCGGGTCAAGACAAGGGCGATGCGATTGGCTGTCACGTTTTGTGCGGGAGGTTACGGAATGCCTCCGGACCTTTGCGTCGATCAGTGTGCCCTCGTGGCGGACGCTGCCCGCATCCGAACCGACGCTGGCAGCGTCGGACACGACAGTGATTCCTGCGCCCGGTCCATAATTCCCTGCGATGCTGGACTCGCGCGCCTGTGCAAAAGCACGCGAAATGCTTTCCAGCTTGACGGCCAAAATTCTGAGCCTAAAGCAATGAGGAAACCCTGCCACTTCGCACTCACTATCAAGCATTACCGCAGGGTGGTGTACTTCGTCCCTCTCCGAAATGCTCGGTATTTCGAATCACTTGACCCAGATCACATCATCTTTTCAATGTAGAATGATCCGGGTTCCCGATCCGGGCTCAGAAACGGACATGCGGCTTGCAACTCTGGATAGTGTTCGTGAAACAGGAAGTTTACAGCGCCGATAACTTTCCACTGCTTATTGCCACTCAGCAGAGCCTCCATCAAATACTGCTCATTCCATAGTCGAACTTTGTCCACGACCCACGCTTTAGGATAATCGCGTGGCGTAAAAATATCATGGATGTGGACAATGACGCCCTTCTTTAAAATCGGCAGTATTTCGAGGAACTCGCACAGCACATCCCCCTGAGGACGAATGACATGAGAGGAATCGATGAACAGCAGATCCCCGGCTTCCAGTCGTTGAAACACGGACTTTTCGACGGATTCAACCAACTCACGACGAACAATAACTCCGGATTCTTCAAGCCACGGGATTTCGTAGGGTTCGATGCATGTGTGTTCGCATGCGTAGTTGGGCTGCGATTGCTGATTGTTCCGAATTGCCTCGATGGCCAGAAGTGTTGAATTGCCGCTACCGATTTCAACGATGCTTCGCGGTTTTTTAATGCGCACGAGGTTATACAGAAACTCAGCATCGCCCCCGTAAAAATACCCATTTCCAAAGCTGTATGTCAGATCATTCGATTTCGGCTCTGTAAAGAGCCGAAGTTCTTCGCTGAATTCAAATTTGCGAAGCAGTTCCAACTGCTCGGCGACATTCATGTCGATGCCCGGCAAATTTCGTGGCTGGTCGAGCGGACGTGACAGCAGGCGAAAATCAATCAACGGCTCGTAGTAGTGATGGGTGACAGGAAACACGCCAACCGCTGAAAGCACGTTGCGACAGATCGGCATACGTTCTGCACCAACTCGACGGAGCAGTCGCATAAGGAGTGCCGCAGGAATCAGGAATGGAGCGAGAAGGAGGTCGCAAACCGGAAGGATTGCCTTGATGAATTTTGTCACGAGACCAGCCTTTGATTAGTGCGATGGCGTCATTTGATGTGTTACGAGTCTTAAGAAGGCCAAATCCAACACTTTTTGTGCGATGTGAGAATCAGATCCTTGTGTTGTTTTGTCAGGCCGCCCTGGCCGACTTTCCTGGTGGAAGTGTTTGTCGAGATCGAATGGACTGGGCTAAGCTCCGGTTCTGCCGCTGAATTGCGATTCGTGCCTCATGCACACACGCTGCCAGCAGCAGCGTCATTCCTGGATATGTCAACGGCATTGCGGTCCATGAGAATGACAAATAGGCCAGAATGGGAAGTGTGAGCACGAAACAATCTCGACTTTGCACGAACGTCCTGGCTGGAAGCCACAGCAACAGTATTGCCAGCAGTGTGAAAATCACGCAGGACGGAATTCCAGTTTCCAGAGCCACCTGAACGAAATTGTTGTGCGCATGAAAGGTGTCGATTACAGCCAAGGCTTTCTTGGGAAATCCCGGCCCGACGCCGAGCATGGGATGAATTTTGATATGGTCCCATGCCACCCGCCAGATCAGGGAACGAGGCGCTACCGGGTTATAACCGACAAATCGCATGTTCACGAGCAATTGGTGTACGAAGGGCATCTGAACAATGCTGTCGAGTGACGCTGAAACACTGATGATCGCACTGATCATAAAAACAGCGAGTCGCTTATGATTGAACAGCACGTACAGCGTAAGGATAATCAGCATCGTACCAATACCATTACGTGACATCACTAGGACCACTGCAAGACAATTGAGGCCGATCAGCGCCATATATGCTAATTTTTTGAGCCCGGTTGAGTGATGAATCCGAACCAGAATCAGCGGCAGCGTCATATTAATCTGCGCGGCCATAATGTTTGCTCCCCCGGTTGGATTGGAGATTTGCCACGCCTTCATCGTTTCAGCACCGTATCCTTGGTATAGAATCCAGGCTGTCAGCAGCAGGTTTGTTCCCATCATCAGCTGCTGACAGAAGTTCGAGAGGTCCGGAGATGAAAACGCCAAGGCGACGAGCGCCACATACATCGACAGCACATGAATCGTGCTGGAAAACTCTGCCGTCCTTGCTTCTGATGACACCAGTGCGATGACGATCATGGAAATCGCCCCTAATAGAAACACCGGGTAAACACTAACGTTACGGCGAACAACTGTCGAAGAGGCAAGGATCACAGTCGCGATGCTGCCACCCACAAGCGTGAAGTCGTGCGACACGGCGGAAGTCATTCCGGTGGCGATCAAAGTGGCAAGGAAAGCGGCGATGGTCGTAGACATAAGGCGGGGGCGAGGGGATTGGACCGGGAGTGAGTGGTACGGCGGCAGCCGCAGGTTACGATTTGTCGAAAGCAGAATTAAAGGACAAAACAGTGACCGATGGCCAGCGTCGTTCCTCAGGATTGTGTCATGCGGCTCGGATCCGGGGAATAACGGTTTCGGCTGTCGGTGCAGCGTTCCAGAGGCATTGCTTTAGGAGTTGGCGTGTTTTATGTTCCAATGCCGGCGGACTTTCATGGAATGCCTGTGCGACGCGCAGATAAGGCAGCATCACAAGACCGCGCTGCTGATAGATCGCGGCAAAGACAATAACATTCCAAAGACAACGCGATGTGAAGTAAGCGAAGGCCGTGCCCTCGATACCGGCGATTTTGCCGAACCAATAGACAAGGCTCAACTGAATCGGGATGAATGCTAAGAGAGCTCGCGAATAAGTCTTTTCCATCTTCATCGTCTGCATGACCGGAATCGTGGGGCCTGTCAGGCAGTCCACGATTACACCCAAAAGTAACGGTGGCAGCAGGCGGCAGACAATGCGGTATTCTGTTCCCAGCAGCGTCGTCAGCATTGGCGAGCAAATCCAGACTACGATACTCAGGGCCGCCGCGAGCAGGACTGTTACGGTTGCAGAACTGCGAACGGCATGATTTGCTGCATCGAATTCTCCGTGCTTGTAATGCCTAGCACAACGGGGAATCATGGTGAGGTTGATGGCTCCCAGCGGCATGGCGATCAAGGCTGCGTAAGGAAACGCCAAGGCATAATAGGCGGCCTCTTCAAATCCACACGTCACCGCAATCACCAGCGGCATGCAGGATTGCGTCAGGAGACTTCCAATCCCAACGCTAACGAACGGCAGACCGTCTCGAAACTGCCGACGGATATCCGATCGACCGGCGTTCGGGAATGCGTTCCACGCCGACCGATACACGCCTCGAATCGGCTCGGTCTGCAACGACCCGATCCAGACCAACACCATCACGACGGCATACGTTGCGGCAGCGGTTGCCGCACCGAGTTTCCAGCCAGCAGCTGCCATCATCATCAAACTCGCTGTGAAAATGAACGGCAGGATCGTCTGTTCCGGGATCACAGCACGACGACTGCCAATAATCGGGATCGCCAGCCATTGTCGCAGGTAGATCACGGTCAACGGGACAAACATAATCGTCGCCAAGAGTGATGTCCGGGCCCATTGCGGATTATCGAACACGAAGGTGTTGACGAACCATGCTGTCAGTGATCCTCCGATCAACACTGCAGCGATGATTGCTGTACACAGATGAGCGATCGCGGTTTCGCGTCCAGTCTCAATCGGGCATTTCGTGGTGGAGAGATTTCTTACAAGAATGCGGTCCGATCCCAGCGGTGCAAGTGCCGCCAGCAGAAAAGCCAGTGCCAAGGCCGCACTGTAAGCACCGTATTCGGCAGGCCCGAGGAGCTTGGCCGTGACCGTTGTCGAAACAAACATCAGCGCAATGCCAACCATCCGCACAACAAGTGTGCCGAAGGCGTCGGTGAGCATGCTGGATGGTTTGGGCATTTGTTTTTTGTAAGATGGGTATTCTTACCCGTCGAATTGAAGTCGGGCAAGAATGCCCCAACCTGCTCCACTCATGCCGCACGGCGCGTTGGTCTTGCGGCGGAAACCGGAATTGTGGTTCGCATGTAGGGGGCGAGCAGATCATGATCCAGACAGAAGTCGCGGAGTGATCCCAGAGACATTGAATTGTCGGGAGAACTGACATACGGATCGGTGACATTCGCATTGACGATGTCCGCATAGTCATACGCAATGTCTTCGTAGACGCTGCGGAAGGCGGGCATGACGGCGAACATTTCTGTCAGCTCCACCGTCCGGCGAGTTTCTTCGTCGCTCATCAATTCTTCGTACAGCTTTTCGCCAGCCTTGGCTCCGATTTCCGTGATCGGCATTTTAGCGGGGTCGAGGCCGTTCTGCGGTGCCAGTTCGTCGATCATCACGCGTGCCAGATCAGCGATCTGAATAACGGGCATCTTGGTGACGAAGACTTCGCCGCCGCGAGCTTTCTCCGCTGCGGACAGCACGAGTCGACAGCTTTCTTCCAGCGTCATGATAAAGCGTGTCATGCGGCGATCAGTGAGCGTCACCGGGCCACCGGCTTCAATCTGCCTTGCGAAGATCGGGATCACCGAACCGCGTGATCCGAGGACGTTGCCAAAGCGTGTCGAACTGAAAATGGTGCGACGCTTCATCTTCAGACTGTTGGCTGCCGTAATCAGTCGCTCGCCCATCAGCTTGGACGTGCCCATCACGTTGGTCGGATTCACGGCCTTGTCCGAGCTGGTAAAGATGACTCGTTCTACGTCATTGGCCAACGCTGCCTGAATCACATTTTTGACGCCCATGATGTTGGTCTGAACCGCGTCAAAGGGAGCTCGTTCGCAGAGTATCACATGCTTCAACGCAGCCGTGTGCAGCACGATATCGACACCGGAACACATCATATTGAGCTTGTCGGCATCGCGAATATCGCCGATCTGGCACAGGCTTGAGATATTGCTGCCTGGGTTATGGCGACGATGGTCCAGGAGCTCCTGTTCAAGGAAGAAGATCTCCGATTCGTTCGTATCGACGACGCGAATCTCTCGGGGAGCATGATCCAGCAACTGCCGGACAATTTCACGCCCAACCGTTCCGCAGCCACCGGTGACAAGGACGGTCTTGTTGAAGAAGAATGACATGGAGCGGTTCCGGGGAAGTAAGGATTCTGTTTGCACGGCAATCCAGAGAAGTGGCAGTGAAGGCTGGAGCGAAGAATCTTGTCACGATGTTGAAGTCATTTTTTACCACAGAGGGCACAGAGGAGCACAGAGGAATCGCAATAGATTGACGTAGGACCACGGACACAACAACCTCAGATTAAGACCGGTTTTCTCTTCCTTTGTTTTTGCAGCTCTCTGTGTACCTCTGTGTCCTCTGTGGTAAATCAATCCGCTGACCGAATTCCACTGAGAACTGAGTGCACTATGCCGCTCGATGGCGATAGAGACCCGGATCGATCGTAGCCAGCATTGCACTCTGGTCGATTGATTCACCAAAGTGTCGATTGATCTGAGCAATTACTGATTCGGGACGAGAGAGAAGTTCGTTGTAGCTGACGTTGATGAGTTTCAGGTGTGTCTGTGATGGGAGCCAGGTGTAGAATTGTCGAAGTTGGCGTTCAAACAACGTCTTCATTGTGTTGTCAGGAATGTCAGTCTCGATGCCGTTGCGTTTGAGCATCGCCTTTTGTGATTGCAGAATTTCATCGACATCACGCCGCATAAAGACGATGCGATAGTCGAAGTCAGTGGGCAGATGTTCGAGGAGGCTGTAGACCATTTTGACCGAATGCCCGGGAGCTCGATCGATCCAAGTCGTATAGTTTTCGATGCTCTTGACATCCTCGAATTCGTAGTAGCCGTTTGGATTGTCTTCGTCGGGTGTCCTCAAGTCGTCGGTGAGTGCCGGGATGCCGCCAGCTTCCAGCATTCGCATCATCATGGACGTTCCGGAACGCGGCAGTCCGGAGACGATCGTGATGTAGGGCCGCGCAGAATTGGCCCATGGGATATCTGCCTGTTCAGGAACAGAATCATCGGCGATCTGCGGCATGGATTCCTCCGCCTTCTTCAGCAGAATCATCATCTGTCCTTCCGTCAGCGCACCGGTTTTGCGATCGACAGGCTTCCCGTCCGCGAAGGCGATAAATGTGGGAACTCCGCTGACTTCGTATTGTCCGGACAAGCTGGGGCAACGATCGATGTTGACAGAATACACGTCAGCCCAATCGCTGACCTTTGTCGCCATGCGATCAACGACTGGTTGCATCATCTTGCACGGCGGACACCACGACGCCCAGAAGTCCACCAGCACCGGCCGGTCGGACTTGAGCACCATTTCTTCAAAATCTGAATCACGAATTTCCATTATTATCCAATCGTAGGGTGGGACCAGCGGAGCGCCGGCCCACCATCGGGATTTCTTTTTGTTAAACCACAGCGGTGACAGTGGAGCACAGAGGTAATAATCTAGGCAGTCATGATTGAGAGAATTGGCGAGCGGCATGCGTCAGCTTGCCGGTACAAAAACGAGGTACCGGATGGCTCACGCCACTCCACTCGCCGGACGCATTTCTGGCCGCGCGAAGTATAAATGTTCACAACCTGCAGCCCTCGGTGTTCCTCTGTGACCTCTGTGGTAAAAAATCATTAACACTCCGCTTTATTCAAGAGCCTGATACACCGCTGCTTTTCGCTGTGCTACGCCGCTGGCTTCCATGTCTCCAACACTTCCAGTTTTCCATGCTCTCCCGACCATTTCGTTTTCGGAAACAGCGTGTCTCGCTGAGCTAGAATTCGGTCACGGGCTTCGGGCTGCGTGAGGACTCGAAAAAGATGCCGCACCTCGCTCGCGAAACCGGATTCGGACTGGAATCCGAATCGTTCCTTCAGCTTTTCGTGAATGACTTCGTAAGGATGTTCTTCCGCTTCGACTCGCGGGTTTTCGATACGTTGAACTTCCACATCGAGACCAAATTCAGTGCCGATCGCGGCGACCAGTTTTGCAATCTGCAGCACGGTGAACACATCCGTGACCTGATTCACGACGTCGTACTGACCGGGTTCCGGTGGAGCGGCGATCAGACGCGTGATACACTGCATGGCGTCTCGCAGAGTAATATAGCCACGCTTTTGATTTCCACTGCCGTAAATCGTGAGCGGCATGCCGATGACGGCTTGAGCCACGAAACGATTGACGACGGTTCCCCACCATTCGTCGATATCCAGTCGTGTATTGAGATCCGCGTGAGCCGTCAATTCTTCGGAGTAGTTTCCGTAGATGACTCCCTGCATTACGTCGTAACTTCGCAGCCACCAGTATTTGCACGCTTCGTAAACACTAAACGTGCCCTGGACTTTGCTGACGTGATAGAAGCTGACCGGATCACGCGGCGTCAGTTCTCCGCCGAGACTCCATTCCTTCCCCTGATATTGCAGGACCGCGTCGCCGGGGAAGAGTCCTTCGAATAATGGACGACCGGTCAATGGACTGCCATATTCACCCATCGTTCCAAGCTTGATAATTGATGCATCCGGGGCGTGATCGCGAACACCGAACAACAGGCCAAGCGTCCCCACGACGTTGTTCTGAATAGTATTCACTGCGTTTTCGACGGAAGCCATGCTGTATGGAGCACTCGGTATTTCCGCGAACTGGACGATTGATTCTGGCTGAACTTCTTTAATGTACGAGAAGAGTGCGTCACGATCCATCAGATCGATCTTGCGGAATTCGATATCGACACCAAGATGTTCGTTGGCCGCTTTGATTCGGTCTTCCATCGACTGAATCGGCGTTACTGATTGCGCACCGCGTTCTTCGACAAGTTGCCGTCGCAGCATGTTGTCGATGCCGTAGACTTTGCACCCAAGCTTTGCCAGCTTGAGTGCCAGTGGCCAGCCGAGATAGCCGTCCATGCCGAGGATCAGCACGCGCATGCCGTCAAGCAGATATCCACTGTCGGTCTTCTTCCATTCAGAGCACGATTCAAACGTGATTGACATAGGATCGAAGTAGCCGAGCTCCGGGCGTCGTTTGCACTCAACGACAAGCTGCCCCTGAGCTGCTTTCCGAAACGCCGCTTGTCCGCAGGCGCGAAAGTCAACGTGCCCCTTGAATTCTACCGCCGGGCAACTCCAGCAGGTTTGATTGGCATTATGGCAGGATGATTCAGTCATTGAGCAATCGTCCGATGAGTCGAAGGCAGGAACACGAAGTTAGCGAATTGATTTACCACAGAGGACACAGGGGTACACAGAGAGCTGCAGAATTAAGGAGAAGTGAATCTTGATTCAATCTTAGTTTGCGGTGCATGGGACTCAACGTCACTCTGGTGTGATTCCTCTGTGCTCCTCTGTGACCTCTGTGGTTAAATATGTCTTCTTACACGTCTAGTTGACGAGTCTGACAATACCGTCTTTCATGTGCTCCACATTGAAATTCAGCAACAACCCCAGCTTCTTTCCGCTTAGCTTTAGGTATGACAGTAGTTGAGCTTTGTTTAGCGGCGTGATGTGCTCTACCGACTTCAATTCCACGATAACGTCCAACTCAACCAACAGATCGAGCCGATACCCGAGATCGATTCTGATGCCGTCGTAAACCACCGGACACTCCACCTGCGATTGAACCTGAAGTCCTCGTTTTCGGAGTTCATAGGCCAGACACGCCTCGTATGCCGATTCAAGCAGTCCAGGGCCAATCGCCGAATGCACTTTCATTGCAGCATCGACGACATTGCCACTGATTTCATTCAATTCCATATTACCATTCCGTGGATTTGACTTGCGTCGCATTGTCGCATGACGATATGTCCGATGGACTCGTTTCGGTTATGCCGCGCGACTTGCGATCTGGTGTACTTGTTTTGGCATCACCACGTCGAGTACGTTTTCAACTTTCATATCTGAGGGGATCTTGCCGAGACGTTCGCCTCGGACGAAGAATGAAGATTCTTCATACGTATGTTTGCCGTTGATCGGCGTCGATTCGATCAATTCTGAGAGATTCATGCGACCCGAGAGTGCGATATCTTTGGCTGCCATCACGATCAGGTCAGGAGCGCGGTGAGCGAATGGCCCACTGTAAGCGTCTTTGCCAAGAATCACCTCGCTCGCGATCGGCAGACCATTGACCGTAGCGTTTTCGAAAAATGTCGTAAGCTCCAGCATCAGCAGGTCTGCGTCGTCCGCTGCGACCGTGCCTCGTGGATACCGCCCCTGTCGATGCAGGTAGATTCGACCTGGATCCATCGCAAACGCTTTGGTTTCCGGCAGCATGTCGATGTATGACGGTCTTTGAGATTCCTTCAACTTCAGGAAGCCACTTTCTGCCAGCAGGCAGTTCACGTTGACGCTCATGTGTTGCCGAGCAAACCCGTGGTCAGAAACTGCGGCGATCGTAACGTCGTCGTCAAGGCGTTCCAGAATGTGACCGATCTGACTATCAACTTCGTGGTAGTAATCAAGGAACGTCTGATGGAATGGGGACGACGAGTCTTCGTAGTCTTCCCACAAATAATGATTTAGACGATCGGTGCCGGTAAACACGAACATAATATTCTGCCAGGGCTCGCGGTCCCAGTGATGATGCAGAGCCTGGCACCTAACCGCCATGACTCGATGCAGTTCATCCACAAATCTCTGCTTGCCCTTTGCGACCAGCGACATGTCAGCGTCAACCGCGTAACCAATGCTTTCCAACCATGCGAGTTCTTTCGGAGGATGGACGGCTCGCTTCAGATCCAATGCGACGAACCCTGACACTAACATCCCCGGCATGGGCTGAGCTGGATACGTCTGAGGGACATTCATGATCAGACTTGGGCCAGCACCATCACGAGCCCAGAACGGTTTCGATCGAAACGTCCGCGACGACGTGAAGCCCAGTGTGTAGCTTCCGTCCATGAGGTCCGTGAAGCCGAATACGTTATGCCCACCGGAGTTTTCTCCCGTTACAATCGACGCCCAAGCCGCTGACGAGACTTCAGGCAGTGCGGATTTCATCGGAACCAGTGTGCCCGTCTTCAGCAGCTTCGCGCTGTTTGGCATAACGCCTGAATCTGCGAACTGCTGCCACATCCAGCGTGGGAGTCCGTCGATTCCAAGTAAAAACATATCCATGATCACGGCCTCCGTTCCGGGATCTCGATTGCATTGATTTGAAGCTTCAGGCCTCAAATCTCAGATTTTTCTGCGGCGAGCCGGCACTGCGCTGGTCCCCACCCTACGCTCAGATGTATCCCAATTGCCTGAGTCGTTCAGTAACGGCGTCTGTGTCTTCTTCATCCATAAAGGCATCGGCTTCGCAAGCGTTCATCAAAGTGCAATGCAGATAGGGAATGCTGTAAGCGCTGAGTTCGCGTGTTACTACAGCGGCGTCGCTGCAGTTTTCTTCTGAAATGACAACAATGCGATCCACTGTTGGGGATCGAAGCTGTCCCAGCGAGCATGCCATTCCGAAACGCCACTGCACTGATGATGGCGTGCGGCTGATTGAAAGTTGATCTTTATGGGCAGCAACAAACAGTGTGCCTGCAATGATATTGAGCGGCTGCTGTGAAAGATTCAGAACCGCATCACCAGCCATCAAGACGCCGGTAATTGCATCGGCGGTGCTTGAACATTCAGTTGTCATAGTCGTCACCATCCGTGGTGGAAAACGGGTCACCGCTCAATCCGTGAGCGATCTGAAGTCACAGAATCCCACATTCCCAGAGGGAATCTAGCAGTCCGGCGGAAATACGACAACAGGGGTTTTGAAACGCAGAAACTGCCGGTTCAGAATTCGGCAAGAATTGCTACAATTGCCGTCTGAATTGGCCCGCCCGTGACCTGAACCGTGCCGTCGGCATGGATGAAAACGTTGATTTCACTGCGAATACCGAATTCCGGAAGGTAAATGCCGGGCTCGATAGTGAACAGCGTGCGTGGCAGAATGCGGCGAGTTTCGTGAGTTTCCAGATTGTCGATGTGCGTGCCGTTGCCGTGAACTTCCTGAGCCAGATTGTGCCCCGTACGATGGCAGAAATCAGGGCCATGTCCGGCTGCTTCGATGACGCCTCGCACGGCATCGTCAACCTCCCAGCCCTGAAGCTGCCGGCCCGCAGCGAACGCAGACTTGACGCGTTCGATGCCGGCATCGCGCCCCGCAGCGACGATGTTGAAGACTTTGGTGAATTTCTCAGGGACAGAAGTACCGACATAACCAGTGCGCGTCAAATCGCTGTACACCGAGCCCGGCTTATCTTGTTTGGCCCACAGATCGACGAGCACGAAACTGCCTTCGACGATTTTCGTGA
Source organism: Planctomycetaceae bacterium (assembly GCA_947476295.1). Classification (GTDB taxonomy): domain Bacteria; phylum Planctomycetota; class Planctomycetia; order Planctomycetales; family Planctomycetaceae; genus SXXK01. The sequence continues at coordinate 41,190 of CANJQC010000014.1, forward strand.
CAGCCCCCGTGCCGGTTTCGTAATGAGGATTGCCCCCGTTGCCGTCTACACCGACGATCGGCGGATGGTAGGTCGTCATCCGGTGTTCGGCGAAATGTCGCATGATCTCATCCGACACCGCCATTTCTTCGACGAAACCGTGAGTTCGCACCTGATCTGCGATAAATTTCCAGACACGTCCATAGGCAGCGTTCGTCACTTCAGAAGCTTCGAGATGACTTTTCAACTGTGCGTCGGTGAGCGTTGATTCGAAGAGCGAAATCAGATCCCCGGACGAAACGACTTCCGAGCCAAACGACCGCACGAGTTCGACCGTGCCGGCATCGACTCTGGAAATGTAAGGATTTCCGTTCCGAGGCGAATACTCCATCGCGACGCTTTTGTGACCGGTGACGACTTTTTGAATGGACGCTTCAAGTTCCTGCCACCGAAGATAAATAGATTTTTCGCCGGGAAGATGATCCAGAACATCCGACTCGATACGATGAACGAGTTTCGTCGGAGTGCCTTGCGCCGGGATAAAGTAAAGGTAACGCCGTGAACCCGCAAATCCATCCGGCATCCGCAGAATACGTTGCGCCAGCACATTGCTGCCTCGGAAGTCATACAGCAGCCAGCCGTCGAAATTGAATTCGTTCAGGGCCGACTGGATGACATTGAGATCGAACATGTTTGATGACTTTCTGGTAAAAGTGGGATAGGCTTCCAGCCTGTCGGAGAAGAACTCGCAGGCTGGAAGCCTGCGCCACTTATTTCTCGATCGATCCTTACTTTTCTCAATAGGGGATCTTAAAGTCTTCGACGATGATCGCATCCTTGCGGCGATTCGCCATTGAGGTGAATGCGATGCTCGCGCCTTGAAGATCTATCGGGTTGATCTTGTCACCAGAGAACTTGTAAATCACGGAGCCACGCTCTGTTCGGATGACCTCTGTTTTAATTTCCCAGGGGCGGAACGTTGCAGCTTGTTCCAGCGTGTCAGGCTTGCCAAGTTCAACCCGTATTTCAGCAGGCGGGTTTGGGTCTGGGTCCGGGTACGGTTTGTCAGGAACAACATCAATGCGAACTTGAAGTTCCCGGTCCCCAAAAGTTGTCCAGACTTTACACGGGGGCAGCCCATCGGCGTTTTCGCCAAGAGGTTTGGTTGATTTAGAGCTGTTATGAGCGCTAAGTGTCTCCCATTCAATAATACGTTGAGGCATCGAGCGTTCCATTTTCCAGAAGGCATCGACCACAAAGTTCTTGCCCTTTTCCCATTTGTCGATGGTAAGCTCCCATGCGGGTGCTCCGTGCATCGAATCAAACCTCCGGGACAGTCCAGCAGGGCGACTCGGAGAATCATCATCAGTCCAGACATTGAATTCAATTTCAGCCGGCTGCCGAACCACGCTCCGATCACCTTCACGATCCAGCATCAAATACAGGACAGCTCTCGCAAATTTTGTCGCGTCCTCGCCGGGAATATCAATATCGGACGTCTGAGCCCCGCCAATACACTTCAGAATCCACGGTTGATCATCATCGCCAGAGGGTTTTTGTAAAGCACTCTGTTGCAAATCTGAATGCGGGCGATCGATGCGGAACCTCTTCTCTTTTAGTGATACGTCCAGCTTCAGCGCATCACCCCGATTGAGAGTTATTTTATCAAGCGAGATATCATTTCCAAACTGAACGGTATAGTCATTTCCGGCAGGCAGATCGCTGACTGAGCTTTTCAGTTCCGCCTTAGCGATTTCCATTGTGTCTTTCCATACACTGAATTCTCTTGGATCCAGCGACTCCTCGATCTGATCAAGCAACTCCTTAGGTTTTGAGGCATCAACGATTCCTATGCTGTCTTTAAATGCTTTAAATGTGGTTTCAAGTCGCTTTCTTTCTTCTGGATTCTTATTTAAATCAAATGCAACAATACGAACCGTATTTGCATGGCCTTTCTTAATCGCCTCCTCAATCGCCTTCGTAAGGCTTCCTGTTTCATCAGGCTCCAACGTAGAAGGAGGCGTTGGTTTTCCGTCATCAGTCGGCTCGCCATCGGTGATTGCAATGACGACTCCACCGTCCTTTAGGTCAAGAGCCAATGCATTTCGCAGAGACTTGATCAGCGGAGTCGCTCCCCAGGGTAAGGATCTTTCCAATGACTTTAGCACTTCTATGAGTTTCTGTTGCTTCGCCGGCGTGTCAATTCGTTCGTCGAATTCGTTGAAAATGTCGTTATTTACCTGAAGTCCATTGGGGATTAAATTCTGAGGAAATTCCGTGATGTAGTTAGGATTCTCTTCGTTTATCCCGTTGTCACCATCCATTCGAACAAACTTGGTTCTATGACCGTACACTTTCAGTACGATTCGTGATTCATTCAGCCTCTGGCTAGCAATAATCGTTTTCAAAGTCGAAATGGCCGCTTCATATCGAGGTGTCCCATCGGCCAGTGTTAATTTCATGCTGCCGGAAAAATCGAGGATTAAAACAACAGGACGGGGATCAAAGCCGGAAACGGTGATGCTGGCAGTGTCGGGGCGCGGCAGAATCTCGGTTACAAATTTTTGGGCGGCACAGGTGCTTACCGAAACATCGTGTGCTGAGGACCACGAGTGACCACGGAAGAACACCTCGGGCTTTAATGCAAACGGCCCGCAACCTTTGACGACCGCTGAAGTTGGCTTACGCCGGATATTTAAGGTTGCTTCGGTGTTTCCTTGACCGACGACAATCGGGGTTGCATTGACGTCAATCATCAACGCAGTGCTTTCCGCACTTTCCGCTGCGAGTCTGATCAGCACAGACGCTTCTCCGGACACAGATTCCGGGACCGTTTCAGACACGGCGATTTTTACTGGGGAGTCCTCTTGGGATTCGTCGCCCAGATGGATCGGATCCTTGATTGCGGCATTGCCGACAAATTTCAGTTCATCCGAAGATTCCAGGCGTTTTTTCCGTGAATCCAGTTCTGCAGGCAGCGGTGTCTGTCCACCGGCAACGGGTTCTTTTGAACAAACCTGTGCCGCCTCCAGCCATTCCATGGTCGCCTTCGCATACCATCCGTTTCGCGACGTCGGAGGCTTTTCCTGTTCACCTTGATCCAGCCAAAGACCGGCCAGCAGTCGATCGGCCTGCATCAGGCAATACTGCAGCTTTGTCAGTTGTCGCAGCCGTGCAACAGGAGAGCGTTGAATCTCCGTTTTCGCATCGAATCCAGAATACAGTCTGGCCTGCAAATCCGCATCTCGCAACAGTTTCAACAGAATGAGCGCATCGGCGGAAGTGGACTTGACTGCCACAGCAACATTCTTCTGGTTGTCAATCCAGGTCGTTCGCACCACATCCCCGAATTCCGCCAGTGCCTGGTGCTTCTGCAGGGGATCTTCGGAATCTAGGTTGTCCAGCATTCCCTGAATTTGTTCCAGGCCACCCGATTGAACTTTAGAAACTGGCATCAGATTCAAGATCTGAAGCAGCCACAGTGCTTCAGGTTTTGCTGACGGATGCCACGGCGCTTCGGTGGATTCCTTCGCTGCTGTGTTTTCATCCTGCTTTTCCCCCCAGGTCTTATTCCATTTTTGGAGCTGATCCAGTATGTCGTTATGTGTCCGTGCGCTGACACAGGTCAGGTTCAATGCCGATCGCAGAAACTGATAGACACGAACCTGTTCAACTCGTTGACCGGGCTCGTCTTTGACAGCCGTCGCACACAGGGTCTCTGCCGCCTGCCTCGTTGACGTTGCGGATGTCTCGACGCTACTGTCCCATGCCCGCAACTCGTCAGTTCTTGCTTTCAGTTCATCGATATTAAATCCGCTCTGCGGTTCCTCCATCTCCAGAGCCAGCCGCAGGCCTTTGGCGTTAGCACACAGTTGAAAGACTTCCAGTCGAAGGCCGCGTGTAAGGCCAGGAAGTTCAGCGGAAACGTCGGCAGTATTGCTGCTCAGACGGTCGCGAAGCTGTAGTACATCTTCTGGTTTCAAACGAGCGTCAGCACCATTCTTTGTCAGAACCTCTTGCCACACTTTCTGGTCCAGCTCAGAATCTGAACAATTGCAGTGCGCCGCCCAGAATGCAAGGTCCGGGATACATTCGAGCGCATTCCGAAGAGTCGTTTCTGCTGCGTCATGTGCTTCGGCGAACTGGGCGACAGCGACAAGCATGTTGTCAATTTGTGGTTCCTCAGCTTGTTGTTCCTCGGCCGTTTTCGCCTCCTTCCGGGTAAATTGCCGGTCTTCTGTCAGCAACAGCTCCTGTTCCAGGCGAGTCACCGTTTGCTGCAATACATGCGAACAGTTGAAGAGCTGTGCGAAAGATTCCTCAGCGGTTTGACGCCGCTTATGAGTGGAATCAACGTCATCCTGAGTGACACCGCTGATATTCTCAAATGACTTCAGATGGCTGGCAATGACATCTTCCACAAGTCGAAGAGTATTCGGCACAGCCGCTCCGTCCGCAGGTGCCGGAAACATGGCTGGGTTGCGGATAGTAGCGGAAGGGAGCGTAGAAAATCGACGACGGAAAACACCGCGTTCCTGCTGAAAGTCGCCATCGTCAGGACAAATCTGGGCCAGCTGATTCTGGAGTCTTCCGAGGGGCTCGCGCGCCTGATCAATTGATTTTTGAGCGTGGGACCCGTGCAACAAGGCACGTTCAGCATGCTTTAGCTCTTCCGTGGCCGCACGCCACTCAAGCGGTGACCAGAGTGACGCGCCCTTCCCAGCCGGTGACTCACGCAGTATCCACTGTTCCTTGATTTGTCTTGCAAGACCTGCGTCCTGCGAACCTGTCAATGGTATGTCTGCGTCCGTCGCGGCCAATTCTACGGCATCCCGCATGATGACAAAGTTGGTGCGACTGTCTGCGGGGAATGTCCGCACGGACTGCCCTGCCGGATTGCGATGCGTTCGCACCCAAGCATTTGTCTGTTCGCTGACAAAGCTGCAGAATTCGTTCACGTTCAGGTCCCCTTTCGGATCCTTAGCCGCGTGCTTGCTAAGTCCAAGTGAGACAAAATGACTGAAGATTGAACGCCCATTGGTACCGGTGTTTCCAGGTTCGCTCTCATCTGACGAAGCGGACGACAGAACGACGACCAATTCTGGAATCTCTTTGACCCAGCTCTCAAATTCGCTGCTCACGTCAGACTGCAGAAATCCAGTTCTCCATTCCAGTTCCGCCGAAATCTGGTCAACCAGTAACAGCCATCTCTTTTTAGCGCCCTTTTTGGCTGCGGTCGTGATCTCGTTTTTCAAATTCTGCAAATCGACGTATTCATTGGCATTATTCAGATTGGGCGTGCTGTTCCGAAGCAGGCAGAGGAACTGCCCGTTGGGTGCCGGTACAAACGTCGTCTGCAGGTAGATCACGACAACCTGCGCTTTGTCGAGTTGCGTCTGACTTTCCTTGTCATCGGCCTTCGAAAGACGCAATGTTTCCAGGGAACACTGTGTAATCCGGCGTTTGTAAGTGTCGTTTTCCGCGCCCACCAGTTTTTTAGGCAGCTGCAATCCTGTGGAAACGTCGAAGTCTGCGGATACTTCTCGCAGATTGAGCAGCACAAAATGCGTTGTGAGCTTATTTGTCGGCCACCACATATAAATCACAGATGCGACAAGACCGAACAGGAAGAGCGTCACAAACAGAATTCGGAGTCTGCGTTTCCAGCGCCCGAAGCCTGTCGGTACTGAAGCTGCCGCTGTTGATCGCGACTGTTTCCAGCTTGGAACCGCCTTTTCGGTGCGTGGGGAGTTCCGGGGAGTACGACCTCCCCGCCAGTCCTGATGATCACCTGATGTCATGCTGCACCCGAATCCATAATTCCCCAGACGTAGATTGTAATGGCAATTGCAGCCATCACGATTGATGCCAACAGAAGGCAAACGGAAAGCGAGCGTGATCGCTGCTGAATTCTGACCAACTGCGGGGACCATGCGAGCATTCCCTGAGACTCCTTAAGCTTGTCAAGAATTCCTCGTACAAAACCCTGTTCGGTCGAAGCTCTTCCGGTCGCGGCGAAGTACGTTCCGTGCAGCCGGATACCGGGACTCACCGTCTTGTAAGCCGTCTCCCGCAACAGAGAGACCATGGCCAGCCTCCGCTGGCTGATTTCGCACAGCATTTGAAATAACTTCTGGTTATCCCGGTTATCGATGTCCATCGAAAATGCCGTGTAGACCCAACCTCGAAACCAGTGCATAGCTTTGTCTACCACCCACGCCGCATTTTTGTCATTGACATCGGCACCAGGTGCGAAGCTGGATCCCGCGCGCGAGAGTCGCAGGCCGGGGTGCAGCCGTTCTGAGCGAAGCAGAAAATCTTTCATGCCGGAAACAGCATCCAGTTCTGTGACCATTGCGACCACGGGAAACTGAAGCTGAAAGGCGTCATGGACGGCGACCAGGTCTTCTCGAATGCCAGGTGCAAGCTTCGCAGAATACTCCGAATCGGATGCCCATGAGAACGGATATGCCTGAAGCATGCCGTTGATCTGACAAAACGGTCGGCGAGCCGCTGCTATCAGTTGGCAGAGAAATCTCATGCGGCGGACACCAATTTGAAACTCCAGCTCCGACAGCGGTGCGACTTTCTTCTTGCCATAGCCCTTCTGATCACCGCGATTGAGAGCTGAGAAAGTTCCCATCGCCCGCTTGAGTCCTCCTGGAGCCATCGTTCCGAACATCGCCGCCATGCCACCTGGCTGATGCATCGGTGGGCTGGCCGCAGCGGGTTCTGTGGGAGGTGCTATCCCGGTATGAGTTCCTGTCGGCGACGGCATTGCCCGGGGAGACGACGGCATCTCACCAGCCTTGCGTGTCCCTGTGATGGCCGCAGAAGGACGCAGAATACCGGAATCGCTATCCGAAACTTCGATGACCTTTCCCTGCTGACCGTTCGTCGTGCCGACACCGGTGCATGACAGGAAGATGGCGTCATCGTTTGCGAATACTCGAATCACGGCTGTCGTCCGCGACAGGGGAGGCGCGACGACACGCCATTCCATCTGCGATGCGGATTCAAATGCGCTCTGTTCCTGCTGAGGTGTCAAACCGTTGACAAGGAAGAGCGGCAAATCGTCCAGGAACAGGTTGTCGCGGTTGAGTGCCGTGACGACATCTTTCCAGTCAGCTTCGATGTCCGGAAAGTCCGACTCGTCTTCGATGCCGAATAACTGCAGCAGATACAGAACCACACGCACGATGGCGTAGAACAGCACAAACAGGACACCACAAAGAATTCTGTCGAACCATATTGGCAGGTGTTCCATTTTAAGTGGAATCCCCAGGTAGCCGCGATCCGATGCATCATCGACGTTGTAGCCCCATTTCCGAATATTGTCGCTGAAATATGCAAGGAGTATCGTGACCAAGGCCATGAACGAATAATGCACAATCAGATATACCGTACGTTCCTTCGGCGATCCCAGACAGGATCGTGGAAAGATCCCAAACATCCACCGCACCCATTCGATCATTCTGTACAACGAGTACATATTCGTCTTTCGCTTTCAATGGTCCGTCACATTACGATTCAATTTGTCAGTTGCCAGAGACGGGAGTGGTTTTTCCGCTGCGGACCACCACAGCAGGATTCGCTCCACTTCCGGCAGTTCCTAGTTTCGGCTTCCACTTCACGGAGCACTTTCCGACCGGGACATTGTCAAGGACGACTGGAGACGGTCCTGTCTTTTCGTCCATGTAGCCATCCGGCCCGGAGACAGTCACGGTGAATTCTGCGGAAGAACTGAATGTCACCTTGATGCTTCCCGGCGGCTTCGGCTCTTCTTTCATAGGGATTGCCTTTCCGGGCAGATGAAACTTAACCTGTTTCGTTTGCCTGTTGGAAATCCCTGCAGCATTGAACACTTCCACGATCAGCGTGCCGTAGTCCTCTGTTTTGCTTTCCTTCTGTTCCAGCTTTGGAAACCCGCTTGAGCGGTCCAGTTCAAAATCTGCGACAACGTTTCCATCGGGTTTGAACTTCAATTCCTTCATGAGCTTGTCATCCAAGCCCACAAGAATCCGCGTCACCATTGATTCCGGATCGCTGGCTGTAATTTTCCCCATCAGTTTACCGGTCACCAGCGTGGATGGGGATTTCAATTCGATGTCGTTCGCGGTCAGGAGGGACGCAGAATCATCCAGCGTAAACGGAACTGCAGATTCAATCGGATCGCGTGAGCGATCAATTGTCTCCAGACTGGCCAGCAGTTTATAGTTTCCGTTGGTGAGACCGAATGGACCCGGTTCGAACGAGGGAATTCCATAGGGTTCGGTCAGTGTGGAGATCTTCCAGATGCCGCTTTCACCCGCTCCCGCTTTCACTGTTTCCATGAAGCGACGTTTCACTGGAAACGGTCGATCCCTCGCCGGCGTTGAAACTTTCGATCCTGTTGAATTGACATTCAGGAACAGGGTCTGTTCCCGATCGAAAGGTACTTCATGCAAAAAGACCGTCGAACGGAGTTTCGCCTTGCGCCAGTCCTTCCCGAGAAGCAGCGCCGGGACTTCAGGGACCGGGATGACTTCTGTGCTGTTTTCAACAGTCAGAAACGAGCGCACTCCCTTCGCAGTGGTGGGTTTTTCGCCGTCGGTGAGTTGCCACCACCAGGCATGAGGAATTCCGGCCAGCGATACGCCGAACTCAAGATCTGAATTTGCGATCCTCTTTTCAATCTCTGGCTTGAAGTGCAGTTGGAATTCAAATTTATCTGCGGTGGGTGTGGAAAGATTGCCACTTTCCAAATACGGCTGCAGCACCGGGTTGAGTGAGATTGTTGCGGCAAACCGAGTAGGCCAGATGACGGTTGAATTGTCGAAAGTACGACGATCCAGACGCAGTGTCAGCACGCTTGTATCATGGTTGTACTCAGGCTCAGGGATCTCGAAGATGTGTTCAGGCGCGTGCAATCGAGGATAAAGTGTCAGACTGGTCGTGACCTGCTGTGGCAGATCCAGTGGCGTCACTTCGAAAACAATTCCGTCGCTGATTTCAATTTCTGTAGTTGCAGCAGCAGCGGAAGGAACCACAGCAGGGGCGCCAGGAGCGGCATTTGACAGTGGCGTGAGTGGAACGATGACTTGAGATTCTCCTTCCGGAAACGTGAGTTCCACGTTAGCCCAAGCGGCCTTTTGTTGATCCACAGGACGCAATTGAACCCGAATTTTATTTGCGACCCCCGTAACTCGCTTCAGGCGGATCTTCAGCAGCACAAAGGAGTGCGCCTTTTTTTCATCATCCCATGTAGAAGGCAGCAACGGAAGAAAACGCTCTGAGCGAATCTTTCCGTCTGGCAATGTGATACTGCGTTCGGTTGTCTTGCCCTCCTCAACCTGAACTACTTCGATCTCCCACTCGTTATCCGACGATGGCTGCACGGTGACCTGCTCGGATACGACTGCCGCTCCCTGCTGATTGACGGCAATGAGTGTGATCGGAGTGGGAGAGGATAGAATCCGGTTAGTCTTCAGCTTCAAAATCACCTCGGTCGGTTCCGCACCTTCAGTTGTACTGACAGGCAGGAACGACCATTGATGATGACTTTTCATCTCGGGATTCAGCAGCGTAAAACTGTCGTCCAATACATACAGTCTCGAAACGCTTTGAACCTTCAGTGGCACTTCAAACGAGCCGTCCGGCGATGGCGTGGCTTCCGGCGAAAGCACCACCAGACTGGTCGTGCTGCGATTCAATACATCGGCTCCCACCGTTTGCGAAATGGACGAAAAGAGATTTGGGTTCGCAGATGTCTGAGTTCGTCGCAATACCTCCGTGGATAGCAGGTCCAAGATCTCTTTTTCAGAAACGAAGATTTCTGTATCACTGCCTGATGAAAGTTCTCCGACTGCGTCTTTCCACCGAAGCTGGAGATCGCTCGCCATTTCTGCTCGCAACCTCGGTATGTCAGAAGTCTTCCCTTCGTCAATTGCTGTGACCAGTGTACTCCATTTCGTCCAGTCAGCCTTTTGAGGTTGCCCCAAAACCGCTTGGACCAGCCGCAGCGACCAGAAGCTCAGCCAGATGCCAGAATGGCTGGATTTTTCTTCCGTCACGACATTGCCGCCTGCAGGCTCCATCTGCAACGATTTGAGAAGCTGCGGGCGATCAGTGAACTGAGGAATGTTCAACAACTGCAATCGTTCTGTTGCGGAGACAGCCTGATGAACGCGATCGCTGACAAATGTTCTAAGGCGGTTCAAATGCTCCTTGTCAGATTGTGAAACTTGATCCCCCGCAGAAAAATCTCGAGTCAACGCAAGCATCGCAGCAAGATGATCTCGATCAAATCCAATCGGTCCCAACTGACCTGGCGGAAACTCATTCAATTGCATACGCCCGGCTTGTGCCGATTCGGCCATGCGACCCGCTGCCTTTAATTCGGTGTCTGGCAGAGAATTGCTTTCCTGCAACAGAGCAAGGTACTCAATCAAAAACGGCAACTCCGTCGTTTGAGCATCCTGCACCTGCAAAAGTCCTTCGTGTTCAGTAACCTTACTGAGCAGCGAATTCATCGCCTTTTCTGCTTCATCCAGACGATCCTCCGCAAGGCGAACGGCATCCGGGCCAATGCACAACCAGCGTTCTGCGGAATTGAGATCGATCAGAATCTCGTCGAGCCGTTCGGCAACATCTGCCTTTTTCCAGGTAGCCTGCCGGAGCAACCGCTTATCAGATCCGTACCCTGCGGCGAGTTGAAGTGCGTTTTGACGCAACTTCAATAGCCGCACAAGCGGCTTGAGTCTGAGTGCGTTCGGATCCTGTTCAGAGCCTTGCAATACGTTTTTAACAGTTGCCATGGACTCAGGAAACTCTTTCAAACTCCACTTATTATCAAGTCCCTCCACTAGCTTCGCCAGCGGCTGAATCTCCTTGCCTCGATCCGACTCAGAGATCGCGTCAATTCCCAGAGCAGAGTTTTCCAGTTCGCGAATCAGTTCGATCGCAAACGCTCGCCGAGCTGCGCCGGGAGACAGGAGTTCCTTCGGCAACGCCGTAAGTTTCCCTGTGTCTTTCAATTCCGTCAACATTTGACGCAGCTGTCCCGGTGCGACTTCGCCGTCATTTGATAACGTCAGCCATTCCTCAATCAACCGCCGCTGTTCAATCAACCGCCGCTGTTCGGACGTGGCGGCGTTCTTGGGGTTGTTCAGCCGGTTTAGAATTTTCTTCAATACTTCATCATGAATTCTTCTGAATTCCGTTTGGTTTCCATTCATCGCAAATCGTTCGGCCGCCATCATGTTCACCTGCAGCCGCAGCCACTCGGCGGGAAAGCGAACCGGAGCAGGCCCGTCGATGAGTCGATCTCGATCAGCGATCACCGGTTTCAAGAGCGCAACAGGACGATCATCGATCAAAGAAGCTTCTGAGCCGGCTTTCGACGTCCCCGCAATGCCGTCCGTTTTTGAATCATCGCCCTTTGATTTTTCCGATTCTGATTCCGATGTTGCGACAGTAGCGACCTTGTCGCCCAATTTTTGCGCCGCTTGAGGCAGCTTGATTCCGGTAATGAGTTTGCTGTATTCAGCGTCTTTACTGCCCGAGACGATCCAGACAGTTTGCGTGCATCCATAGTGACTTTTCACCCAGTCATGCACTTGCTGGTTCAGAAATTTGTAGATTGATGATGCGTTTTCGGCTTTTCCTTCTTCAAATGCGCGAAACAAAAAGTGGCCGAAAACGGTCCCGTCAAATTCGGGAAATGCGAAGTCTGCCGCTGCTGCCTTTGGAGCGTCAGCCTCGGAATCGTTCGTGGCTGCAACGGGGGCGTCTTTAAAATACTCCCAGCTTCTTTCATCCTTGCCAAAAGCACCGATGACTGTCAGGCCGGGGATGTTTTCCGCTCTCAATTCTCCTTCAATACATTCACGAAAATCGTCCACTAGAACGCCGGACGCCAGTCCTGGATTTCTTCCTGTAAGTTCCAGAATCAACAGTGTACGCATCGATTTGCGTTTGCTGAGCGTCTTCAGCAGCTTCGCCAACGGCACAGGATCTTTCGCCGGGTCGGCAGACAAGAACTGAACGCCGACTTTCATGTCATTTGAATCTGTTAGTAAAAAGGAGGCTTCTGCCGCCAGATAAATGATGAGCGATTTGTCTTCGGAACCAGACGCGGACTGAATCAGCTCCGCAATGGATGCAGGTGTCACAGGTTTGCCGACCTGAAGAGGTTCGTACTCATGGAGCCGTTCCGCGACTTCCAACAGTCGCGATGCATTGACGGCAGTACTGCCTGGCGGAAGCTGCGTGAGGTGCGTCTTATCGGAGACAAATGACCTTTCGGATACCACCACAAACTGCACTGGAGGAACCGATGGCAAAATGAGGGGCATTAGTAAGAAAGCAACTAGAAAAAACAGCAGCGTGCTCAGACCCACGATCAGCTTGCGCCTGGACTGTCTGGCCGTGACTTTCTTTTCCGGACGCCACGAACGTCCTCGATCATTCGACACTTCGCACCCCCCGTCAGTTTCTCTTCGTGCAACGGCCACCCCCCAAACCCCGTGCTGCCCAAAGGCCCTGTTGCCCTGATCCCTGTCGCCCTGAGCATTGAACGGAAAACCACCGGGGCCGGAGCCATGTTTCGTCTGCGGCGCACGGTCACGTTAAAATACAAAGTCCCCTTGCGGACAAAACACTAAGGCATTGACCAAGGCAACAACTACTGAATCAAAAGGTAACAGATTTACTGGCACAGCAACAATGAAGAATGCGGAAGTGCGTAAAATCCTTGGCCGACATGCTTTTCGAAAATCCTTTGGAATGTCGTGTAACAGTTCACTGACTCTTCCGCTGGAGCAATCAATGGGCTGAAACGTTCAGCCGCAGAATTCAGCGGAACAACGGGGAGAACTTCAATGAAACACTCATTTCTCTATACAGCATTGGTACTCACAACAGTGGCTATTGCCACGGGTTCGACGACTTTCGGTGATTCAAAGGTTCGAACTGGATCCGGCGGATTCAATCGCGGACAAGGAGGCAATCACGGCGGACAGACATCCCGTTCATTCAGCGGACGCATCGGAAATTTAAGCGGCGGTGAAGGGAATGGGCACGGAAAATCAGGCAATGGAGGAGCAGGGAACGGTCACCTCGGAGGAATCAACATTTCCGGGGGTTTTAATCAGCAACAGCGGGGAACCAAACTGCCTCATTTTGGAAACAGCGGAAATGATCAGCATGAGAAACAGCTGGCCCCCATCAACCTTCCGAGCCGAATCGGCGACTCCGGAAAGTCCAAGATCAAGGGGATTCTGTCACCAAATCTTCAGCATCCAATTCGGCATCCGGGACATTCGATTCTGCTGCCGAACGGAACGAAGACGAAGTCGATTGCGATCGATGTCGCTCAGATACTGAAGCATAAAGGTCCCTCAAGTCACGTTCAGCCTCAGATTCAGAACATTGTGGCCACTGCGCCGAAGCACCTGTGCGTTAACCCTCATTTTTCCTGGTGGGTCAACACCTGCCACGACCACTGCCAAACTCACTACGGTTGCTGGAACATCCATAATCAATACTGGGATTGCTGGACACCATGCAACTGGCAAGTCGTCCGATGTGAACAGTTCACTTTCTACGTTGGCTTAAGCTGCATTTACATTCCGGATATGCAGGCCTACGGTGTTCAGTCGGTCATCAACGGCACTCCTGCACAGCATGCTGGCCTTCAGGCAGGTGACCTGATCTTGACGGTCAACGGGCAACCGGTCTTCGAGCCGAGTCTTGTCAACACTGAACTCGTTAGAGGCCGCCTAGATCTTCAGATCATACGAGAAGGTTTACCTTCACCGCTACAGCTGACCTTGTTTCCTAGTCTGGTTCAGAACGTCTCATTCTGATCAGGAGGGATTCCGGACATTAGATTTGGTGGGGCATCGCGGTTTGTTAGGTCAGCCGGTTGCACTGATCTCTACTGCCGAAACTTGCTGCGTGCGAGAAAGCACATGTGTCCGCCTGGATGTGCGTATTGTCGCGGATTTTAACGATAGAACTTGTCTCCGAAATACGTATGCCGCGCGCATGATTTTGCCTTGCAGCTCTGCAGCTTGAATTACCGCCACGGAGTGCGTTTGGATGAGGGCGAAGCACGCACTTGAACCTGCAGTCAATTCTTCAAATTGGCACAGGGGATGCAGTGGCAGAGTGATCAGCGGTTGTGTGACACGTGGAAGGCTTATTGCGAACGAAAAAGAGGAGATATTGCGTGCCCGTATTTCATCGAAAACCTGTGCTGGTTCCGACAGATTATTCAGATGCATCGCTGAACGCTGTGCGGGTTGCGAGATCTGTCGCCGGGGCAGACACTGATGTCACAGTTGTCTACGTGGCTCAGGATCATGACTTGATGCTGCACCCTCTTACATGGACAGCGGGTGCGTTGCCCGAGTATCAGGAAAAACGACTGTTGCTTGGACTGCAGAACTGGTCGAAAGACCATAATCTTGGCGACGTGAATCTGACAGTTCGAAAGGGAGATCCCGGAACGCAAGTCTGCGAGCTTGCTGAGGAAACGGGCTGCAAGCTGATCGTGATCCCTTCACATGGACGACATGGCTTACAGCGTGTCTTGCTGGGCTCAGTTGCGGAACGTATCATTCGTCATTGTCATTGTTCGGTTCTCGTGCTGCGTCGAACGAAAGATCCTGAATCCGTGCCGAAACCTGCGGAAGATTGGTTTCCACGACGATGGGTGGTGGTACCAATAGACTTTTCTGACGCGTCGTCAATGGCCATCGAAACCGCTCTGGAAGTCACTGACGATCGAGGCCACATAGACATAGTCACCGTCGTGCCCGCGTTGGACCAAATTGATTTCGGTGGCGCTGTAGTCGTGTCTGATGCGGTTTGCCGCCGCGATTGCGAAAAATACATGCAGCGTTATCTAACTGAACGCGGCTATGGTTCACTGCGGACACACGCCTTCGTTGGTGATCCGGGTATCATGATTGCCGAACATGCCAGCGAGGCTGACGCAGATCTGATTGTCATGCCGTCCCACGGACGCAGTGGCCTGCGGAGGCTGATGCTCGGATCAACCACCGAGCGCGTGATTCGTCACTCAGACACGCCTGTCCTAGTACTTCGTGTCGATGTGGGTAAGTCTGTGGGATAGCCCACTAGCGCCCGGCGGCTCATCGGTAGTGGCCAGCTTCCAAGCAGCAATGATCCTGCCAGTCGTCTGACACGCCTACCGCTCGCAACCAGCACGGCTCTCCCCGTGGCTGCGTAGTCCAATTTTACTCATACCACCATCACGCTGATCGTTAACGAGCTGTCAGAAACTGCAGTAGACGTCCGACATTGTCGGAATTTCAGGGTTTCGTTTTCAGTTCCGTCGCAGGTTGCTTTGGGCGTGTCTGCAGAAATGACGGGAAACTGCCGGAACGTAATGGGAGACTGCCTGTCTGGATCGGTAGAAAGCCTGGCGTCAAAGGTAAATTGCCCGGCAGCGCGGGGATTTTACTTTGCAGGCCAGCAGGGAATTGCCCGTTGAGAACAGCTGCCACATCTCCTATTTTTTTGTTGATCTTTTCGCGATCCCTGTCTTTGATCAGGCTGGAATTTGAGACCTGCTTCAACAGACTTCGGGCATCGACATTTCCTGATCGCAGATCGGCCACAAGCGTCTTGACTTCCGAGGCTTTCTCAATCAGATCTGCGTTGTCCAGAAGCAAGCGATCGTAGTCTGCAGCGAAACGATTTTTAAGCGTCTGGATATGTTCATCTGCAAAATCGCTTACCTCCGCCAGGAGTTTCAGTTTTGCGACAGCCATCTGATGGGCAAATGCCGCTTTAACGCCCGATGCCACTTGTTCGCCGACGTCAGAATGCAGTTCAATGTTCGGCTCTCGCAGTGTACCAGAAATCTGCATCGTCGCATTGAGTGTCTGCACACTCGCAAATACATCATTTGCCGCTTCGATGATCTCAGGACGCACATCTTCATCGGCGGAAAACAACAGTTGATCTAGCCGTGAATCCAGTGCCAGATGCCCCTGAATTTGATTTTCAACGATCACAAGCCGACTTTGCCATTTGACGTCGTTCAGTATCGCCTGCAGGCAGGCTTTCTCCGGCTTTCCGGCTCGAAGCGGAATTGAGTTTGTATCCTGAAAATCGGCCAGCATTTCGGCCGAAGGAATTTCCGTTGTGGCGTCATAGGTGACCTTCAACTGCAATGGCCGCGAGCCCTCAGCCATAAGTGACATGACGCAGGGGCGACCAAGCAACACGGGATCTTCCGTAACGTCGGTCAGTAGCGCCTGGAATGGGACTGATTCCTCACAGACGGAGATTTCTCCCGTCATTCTCAGATTCTTTAACAGGAAATCCGGCGAAGGATTAGCTGCCCAGAAATCAAAGTCGCGGCCGGGGCGGCGTGGAGGTTCAATCTGTTCGTGAAGTCCATGCTGGTAATCACGAATCGTCTCAACCCAGGTTAAGATTTCCTGCAGTCGGACGTACATTGTCTCGCCAAGCAATGCCTGAGAGATGCGACGTGGGTCAGGCTTGAGCAGCGCAAGAGTATGTTTGACTTTTTCCTGATCGCGCAGTCGGGCGTCGTTGAGCAACTGAAAGTCGGTACGCACTTCCGGCACGATTTCTCTCAGTTCATCACGAAACGACTGCGCGTCGCGCACGAGGAGTTCTGCTTCCTGGGCGACCGTCAGATACTGTTCGATCTGCTGCAGCGTGTCGCCTTTGCGGGCATTTTCGAAATCGAGCTTCAAGGCTTTGACTCGTGGTTCAAAGACTTTAGCACGCTCAACCAGTCCTTCAAAACAGACGTCCCATTTTTCGTAGATGCCGGTTCCGATGCGGTACGTTTCGAGATTCTCAGGATCCAGTTGCAATTTGACCTGAGCTTCCAGACTGGATAACCACTCGTCGCCAAGTTCTGTCAGTTTTTCCGTGATCCATGACGGCCCTGTGTCTACGGGCTCGTCACTGAATTCCAGTTGGCCATCGTCGCTTCGTCGAGTATTGAAACGCAGGCCGTCAACGTGGCCGTCTTCGATCAGGAAACGGCGGCGCGAAAGCGAATGTGGTTCCAGTTTAACGTGCATTTCATCAAATTGGACCATGTTTTTTCCGGGGCGACCTGCACTTGCGAGTGCCATACCCTGAATCGTAAACGACGGAGGAAAGTACGTCGTTTTCAGTTCCGCGACGTCCACCTTCGCTCCGGTGATGGACTGAAACGAATGCACTGTCGAATACCGCAGCAACGGATCGACTCCGAATGCAAGGAATCCCCACACCAAGCCAATGATGATCAGCCGAGGAATGATATAAGTCCAGCGCATGAAGTGTCTCGATGTTCGAAGGACGACTGGTTCAAATTCCGGCGGTCTGATTTCTGCGATCGCGGCAATCAGACTTCCAACGTGCCGAAGCGATCTGCCCATTCCGCACCCAGCAGAATTTTTGTGATCCACCAGTGTCGAATGTGACGTGCGAGCTTTTTGGAATACTTCTGAAAGATCGGGCGACTAACGCGATGCACGGGCCAGACAAGCAGCAAGCCACAGACAAAACTGCCCATGACAATTGAGTTGTTAAAATCGGTCCACGGCATCATCGGTGTGTCGTAGACCGCTTCCCAGAATGCGCGGAGAGACGGCTGGTCCAGGACATAGACGCCGACCTGGTCAAAGGCTGCATCAAACCACGACGACGCAAACGTCAAGGCAACCGCAGCACAAGCCGCGATCGCCAGGTTGACGCGCGTGGCAGCGATGCAGAACCCCAGCACAATGGCCAGCAGATTGCCTTTAGGGACAAGTCCCATCATCACTCCCAGCGCCAAGCCGTAAGACATTTGCGTCGGAGTGGATTCAATCACCAGGGCCTTGAACAAAAGTCTGAGCGGACGCAGAATGAGAAACATAAATCCTCCTTGACGCTTCGCTAGGACACCGATTTCGTGACCATCAATGACGTGTTAAGGCGGAAATCAGGAACACTAATCTTCGCTGATTAACGCTAATTCCAAGGCAGCAACGCCAATTAGAAAGTCCCGTCCCGCTCAGGGCCCCACCGTGTTGGCATCTGTCGATGCAGAGTTGTCAAACGAGGCCTGTCGAACGGTTCCTGCTGTACTGCCAGTGGCTGCGACGTCGGTGGTTGGTGAACCGCCGCCGGAATGGTCGGCCAAAACGGCGGCACCTTGTGTTGCGTTGGAAACGACCTTCTGCGATGGAACCTGCCCGGTCACCTGGGGTTCCAGCCTCCACATTGCACCGGAGGCGGCATCAACCACGATACCAGGCACCCCGCCAATCACGACGTTGCCTGCAGTCCACCAATTGATTCGTGCGTTCAAATCATACTGCTGCGCGCCGTCCTGACTGGCGTAGACTACATGATATTTGGCAGGTTGAAACGGTGCTGAACTGGATTTCAGCGTGACTTGTTGCGGAGTCACACCGGAATGCACTACGCGATTCTTGTTGTCAAGCACGCTGAAATAGGTGGCTCCGCCAGTGTTATCCATAGTGACCTGGTACTGTCGACCACTCACAATCGTGGCACAGCCGGAAAGACTGCTGGCGAATATAAAAATGAGTAACCAACTGCCAACAGTTCGATTCCTGTTCATCACGGTCTTCTCCGAATCTGCGCATGAAATTGATGCTTCGCTGGACGCGGATCATTACAAACCTGCGGCGAGTCGTTGCAACTGCGAATGCGGACGGTCCACAAATTTGACAGGTCCGCACCCGCAAGTCCGGAGTATTGGAGACGGTTTCAATTCCTGGCAAGAGCCGACTAGATGAATCTGACAGGGATTCGCCAATCGAAGATCCAGCCACAGACACTTTCGGCTGAAATCGCCGCAGGATGGTCTCAAGTGAACGCGCTCATGCGAGCCATCAACAGCAATGAGCCACGCGCTTAAGCTCATCCACATACGACACCCAGGCAAGTTTGTCCTGCATACGATCTTCGCTGATGCACATGCTCATGTCGTAAAGCTTGACCCGGTACAGGCATCGCCGATGCTTTTACTCCCAGAACCGCCAGCACCTTTTCAGTGCCAATCTGATTTGAGTGATCGGCCATGAAAACTAAGTCTTCGTTGTCGCCAAGGGGTTCCTTCATTCTGCCAATTCCCAGCCGCTGAAGCCAGTTTCGAATCGATGTTCGCGACGGAGTCTTTTGACGAAGACCGAGCCATTCAAAAAAAAATTTGCGCACACGATCCGCGCCTCGCAATCCAACTGCCCGCGCCAGGTTGACAGCGACCGTAATCATGCGAACACCATACCCATGCGTTCCAATCGGTTGATCGTGAGGCAAATTCACAGATTGCGTCGCGAGGTCGCATTGTTGTCCAAGCTCATCACAGAGCTGCTTCATCGAATCGATTTGCTTTTGTTGTTCTGCGGCAAGCCGCTCCTGTTGCTCGAGTTGCGACTTGA